>JBDNFN010000267.1:0-7426 GCA_041689795.1 Fuerstiella sp.
AAATTCTTGGGGGGCCGCACAGGGCGAGTCCCACCATGTCGATCAACAAATGATTGTTGCCGCGATGCTTACGAGGGTCTTCCAGATCGACAAAGCGTGTAAGAAATTAAAAGTCGCCATGCGTGTGCATCGCCGCGATTCCCTTCTGATTCACAAAAACCGGGCCAAACAATTTTGCCACTTAACCAGCAGACTATTCACGTAATACTCAAACCGTTAGACACACAATCGACGTGCGATTGCCCTGGCCCATAACCATCCCCCATTTGTGGCTTGTAACTCTCTCAATTTAATAAAATAATATTAATCACACAATAATGAACCAACCGTATCTCAGGATACGGTACTTGACACCTTTGTGTTTCCACAAATGTTTTGACTTTCACTGGATTCAAACCAATGCGAACCGTATTGTTGAGTGTTGGCAGTTTCGCCGTGGCATTGTCGATCTTCGGCGTTGCCTCGGCGATCGGGAACGACGCTGTAACGCTGGAAAACGTCACAGCACCAAACCCGAACAAATCCGACGAACCGATTGCCAAAGAAGCATCGCTTGAAAAGGCCGCTCACTTTCTGGATTCGGCGGCGCTCACATGGCAGCAGGATCGCAAGTGCTTCACTTGTCACACCAACTTTGCCTATTTGTATGCGCGACCGGCGATCTCTGCAGAGAACACGGCACATTCGCAGGTGCGTGCATTTGCCGAAGAGCTGGTGCAGAAACGATGGGAAGACCAAGGACCGCGCTGGGATGCGGAAGTCGTTGCCGCTGCCTCCGCACTGGCCTTCAATGATGCCGCCACCACCGGCAAACTTCATCCAGCATCGCGAACGGCACTCGATCGCATGTGGACCGTGCAGCAAGAAGACGGTGGCTTCAGTTGGCTCAAATGCGACTGGCCGCCAATGGAATCTGATGACCACTACGGCGTCACACTGGCCACCATCGCTGTTGGAGTTGCACCAGACAACTACGCTGCAACGCCAGCCGCACAAAAAGGCATGGAAGGCATTCGCCGCTGGTTGAAAGCCAACGCGCCGCCAACGCGGCATCACCAAGCGATGCTGCTGTGGGCCAACAGCTATGTTCCGGAACTGATCACGGCAGAAGAAAAGACGGCCACGATTCAGCAGCTAACGGCATTGCAAAAGCCTGACGGAGGCTGGGCTTTGGCAACACTTGGCGACTGGAAGCGCGGAGACGATCTGGAACAGGATACAGAACACAGCGACGGCTACGGGACCGGCTTTGTGCTGTACGCACTGCGCCGTGGCGATGTTTCGCCTTCAGACGCCGTTATGCGCAACGGTGTGACATGGCTCAAGTCCAATCAACGCGAAAGCGGTCGCTGGTACACACGATCGCTGTTCAAGGACAATCACCACTTCATCAGCCACGCCGGCACCGCTATGGCCGTGCTGGCGTTGAAGAACGGTGAAGTCACGAAAGTCAGCGACTCGCGTCAGCCATGACTCGGCTGCGATCCTGCTTTGGCGGACGTTCGTCCTTACCAATACAGATTGGGAGTCCTGATCAGCACGCAGGTCTGTCTCCCGATGCGCACGAAACGCACCACCGTTTCATTGACACTTGCCACGTGAGGCGATAACGTCGCTTACCCGAGTACTTATCGGCGACATAAGAATCCGAATCCTCTCTGCCCAACGTGCAGGTGGCGATAATGTATTCACGCAAGGTGATGCGTATCAGGTAACGTTGACTCGACACCTTTTCCCGCTCAGGAGTTTCGGCATGATTTCAGCCACGCTTCAGTCGTACGTTCAGCGACATTTCCAAAATGCGAAGTATGGACGAGGCCCAAGATGAGTGGGGGCAGGATCTCTTGACGCAACGAGACTTCGGAACATGCTGGCCGTAGCGATACAAACGAGATCTTCGAGCGGAACAGAATGCACCATCCGTGATCTCCCTTCCAATTCTTCCAAGCTCGTCTTTAATTGCAAATTCATCTCCATCCAATCCTAATAGACGGTCTTCCAGAAGCATCGCCGCCACAACCGACGGATCGACAGGGGAACTCCGGGGCCATCTAAAGTTAGTGAATAAGTTCGACGGAATAAATGCATGATCAGAGCCCCGCAGGCTATTTTGATTTGGGTCGCTGCTACGCTGCTTCTCTTCGCAGGTGTGTCTCGGCTCTGGTCCGCATTTGTTATCTTCAATGTGACGTTTCTAGATTTCTATTTTGACGTTACTGTAATTCGGGATGAAAATGGTGAATTGGGAAGCTTGACGTGGTGTCTTGCGACAGGTTTATTGGAATCTGTGCTAGGTGTTGGGATGTTCTACTAGGCGAGCGGCAGATTTCTGGTTACCGTCGAAAACCGGGGGCTAGCGCCCTGCGGCTAATAAAATCAGCCGCCACGCGCTAGCGTCCGGTTGTTCGGCTTGGTAGTTCCTAATCTGCCGCTCGCCCTACAGCATTAGCTGGGCGGCGTTATCGTTAGAGGTCAGTCAAAGCCATTGGTGAAAGCGGATGAATATGTTGAGCTAAATCCTTATCGGCCGCCACACGACGACGCATAGGGGCAGTTGGGGCAAGTGACTGTCTTGAAATGAGTCAACTCTTCAATGTCTATTTTATGAAAATCAGAAGGTGGGGCTATCCAAAATTAATCTGTCCAATACTTTGGATGGCCCCCAACACTTCGTCTTCGACCGCCGAGATCATAAGTGCTGGAAATTCCCAATCAAAGAGGCCTGACCCCTTTGATGCTCTCCAACGCGGGCGGACTGGTTAGTGACAGTGCCCACGGGCGGCACGCCAGGTGGATGGCTCGGTCTCATCGGCATCGGACATGCACTTGACCGGTGGTTTGACTAAGAGACGACTTGAGAGGAATCCCATGGCACGCGGCAGACATCCATTCAACGAGAAGGGCGGCTGGTTCATTTCCCTGCTGATCGTGACCATGAGTGTCGTTGGGACGCTCACAGCAGTCGTCAACTTTGATCGTGGCGCGTCGTTGGCCGCTTCCGCTCTGGTGGGAGCAGCGGTGGGCGTGGGAGGTGTGACAATATGCATATGGATGTACGGAGAGTTCTGGCGCATCTTGTGGCGACGCACGCGCGGATATCCATTCGAAGCAGGTGATGTCGTCGAGGTTACGTCCGGGAATAATAAAGGGCGGCAAGGGCGTGTGACTTCACACGATCAAGGCATCTGGCATTACGAAGTGCGGTTCGACACGGAAGCTGGAAAAACAAAATCCCACTGGTTTTCAACCAGTCAGCTTCGCAGGGTCAATGCGAGAGCATAAAAGGGGTCAGGTCTCTTTGATTCAGACGTCAAGGACTTGTGGCATGATTTCGTCCTGAAAACATCAACGAAAAACATCCATTCGTCACTTTACGATTGAGGTTGGTCAGGAAGGTCTATCAATTCTTACATCAAAGAGACCTGACCCCTTTGATGTCTCCAGGTTTTTCAAGTTCCGAATGCGCAGTTTTCCGCAGCTTGGACACGAATATTCCAGTTCTACTCGAATACCTCAGTTACTCCGTTGCTTTAATACTCATCAGACACTGAACGAGGTTCGCCAGATGAACTTTCTCATCTCTTTTCCATTAGGTTTTGTTGTACTTCGGATCTGGTTGGCGGCAAATCCTGCTGAACGCAGAAGCATTTCGATCTCACAGATCGTTCTGGCTTACATCACCGCACTGACATTGCTGCATGGAATTGCCAACCGACAATACTGGTATGTGCTCACTTCGTTGTTGTTCTTCTTGTTGATTTTTGGAAGTGAGATCTGGATATTCCGAAAAACATGGGCTGACAAGTGGCGCAACCGCCGGAAGTAAAGGAGGACTTCCGCACAATCTGGGTTCTTCGGGGATTTTAGTGCTAGGTGCTCGAATTTGCTCGGAACTCCGGGGCCATCGAACTCCGGGGAGCATCAAAGGGGTCAGGTCTCTTTGATTCAGACGTCAAGGACTTGTGGCATGATTTCGTCCTGAAAGCATCAACGAAAAACATCCATTCGTCACTTTACGATTGAGGTTGGTCAGGAAGGTCTATCAATTCTTACATCAAAGAGACCTGACCCCTTTGATGTTCTAGGGGCATGAGGTTGCCGCAGCGAAATTCAGACAGGCCCAAGCGTCGTGAGAAATATCTGGATCGGTTGCTAAATCAATGGATAAAGTATGCGAGACTGAACTCAAATGGGTAGTACATTCCTGATTGCTGAAAATGGGCTGGAGAATCGCTGGCCATCTGCGCTCGAAGTCGCCGGAATTACGATTACCGAAGATCGTCGCTCCCTGCGGGAGCGTGCAAGATATGCAGGAATAGAAGACTTGATGGATACCTTCGAGAGCTGCGAGGATTCTGAACACCGAACTGCTCTGATTTGCACAGAAAGCGGGGCTCGTATTTGTGTTAGTTGTACATATGACGCGGACCTCAATCGCCACCGATTTGGGATCGCCTACTACTCAAGGAAAGACGCCAATTGCCAACTTAATCACGAGTTAGCATTACGGATTGATCAAATCTTGCGAGCGAATGGCGCTGTCGATTTTGATCCATCTGGCTAGGAAGAGCATCAAAACGGAACTCAGGGGCCATCCAGAGTTAGTGGCGATGAAGACGCAGGTGCCATGTACCTTCACCAGCACTTTCAGGTAAGGAGGACAGCAATGCGGTTGCAGGCGACTACTGTTAATGAGCTCCACCAGATTGACCGCTATATTCACGATGGTCGAATCATCCGCGATGATTGGGGATTCAATGAGTCCGAAGGACTATTTCAGATCAACATCTGGCTGGGAGAGACCGAAGCGGCGCGGCGCAAGCCAATAAGCTGGTGCTTCGAATCGCGAGTTATTCCGCTGCGTCGATTTGAATTGCAAATTCGTGAAGTGGAACATTGGCAGAAAATACTGACTGAGCCTGCGGAGCGAATTCGGAGTTTCGAGATCGCGGACTTATCGTACCACGAGCGCTGCGTAAAAGTGTCAACGCATTACGTTTTGACGCTGTCAATTTACGTAAGAAGTCTGAACGTTGCCATTCGCTCAACGGAGGAACTGTCATTTAGCGACCCTATACGAGGATTTGGATTCCGCCAATCTGACACTTTTGCAAAAGGAGAAACAGGAGAAACATAAAAGAACATTGTACTTATTTATAGTGAGACGCAGGTGCCATGCACCTTCACCACATTAGGGATCGAACTCATGCGAGGGAACTCGGATCAACCATCCGTGGACGCTGTCAAAACAATTCACCACCTGCACTCGGCATCAATCAGAAACAAGCAGACCATTCTTTCCAGTGTCAACGCAGGGTGCTTTCATTGCGTATCGATTTTCCCTGCCACTACGGTTCGTGCTTGGACCGAGGAGTATTCTCCAGAGGGTCAAACGGCAATGTGTCCAAACTGTGGCATCGATTCTGTGATCGGTGATGTCACCGTGCCGGATTTGTCCATGGAATTGCTCCGTCAAATGAAAAGATTCTGGTTTTAAGGAATCATCAAAGGGGTCAGGTCTCTTTGATGTAAGAATTAAAAGTTGGGGCCATCCAAAATAATCAAACGTGTTTGAATGGCCCCGCAGTGACGCTTAGCATCGCACCGTGGGCAACCGCACCAGCTGGTGCTGGGACGACTGTAACGCATTGGGGACCTGCAGGAATGACGGGCCTGCGAAACATGGATTGGGTGATGAATGGAGCGCCGAACCTGGTGCGGTATGTTTTTTCAGGTGTCATTGAGCGAGGATACCTGCCTTGGAACTTCATTGTACGCAATGTGCCTGCGGGTTCATTGTTTGCCCCGCCGGGCTGGGAGGTCATAAAGTGGGCGCTTGGCCAGAGAATCTATATTCCGTAGAGATTGAAGTCCGCAACGTCAGATTGGGCCCATCAAGTCATGATAGTTATCGGCGGCGTTTTCGCGACAGTTGGAATCCTCATTGACATGTTCAACCTGTATCTCGGAGTCCGTTCGATCTTTCGAAACGTGCCGTCGGGGATTCCAGTTCTGGGACTGGCATTCGTCGCGATCGGATGTTTGATTTTGGGGTTCAGCGGGGACACGAATTCCGGATCAGCGTGGCGTTATTTCTACACGTATTTAATCATTCACATATTGATCAACTACGGTGTTGTTTTGTTTCTAGCGGGAATCGGCAGATTTTGGCGACGACGCTAGCCTGCATTGCGCACCACGCCACTCCGCTGGGCAGAAATTTTGTTTGCTTCCATGATTCAAGAAAGCGTCAAAGGGGTCAGGGTGGAGAGCATCAAAGGGGTCAGGTCTCTTTGATTCAGACGTCAAGGACTTGTGGCATGATTTCGTCCTGAAAACATCAACGAAAAACATCCATTCGTCACTTTACGATTGAGGTTGGTCAGGAAGGTCTATCAATTCTTACGTCAAAGAGACCTGACCCCTTTTATAGTCAAAGACGTAGGACTTTCTCCACAACAGTGGCGAATGCTTCACGACGAAATTACTGGGCAAAATTTCACTCGCGAAGCCATTCGCGAAATTGCAGAAATGATTAGAAGGTTGTTTCCAAACAAATGAATATCGAATCAGAGAAGAATGAAATCATTTTGGCAGTATCGCGACTTGTGCAAAATATTGAATGCTGGTACGTCGCTCACGGCACTGCTGTCGGTGCAAGCTTTTCGCTGGCTCTCGGCGACAAGATCGAACGACCAATCCCGCTGCACAACCAGTCCCATGCTCAAGACTTTCGACACTACTCACCATCAGTGAGCCTGTACATCTGGTGTAGTTGGCGTATTGATTCTCACCTAGGACCATTGGCTAGTTCTGATCAACCACACGAAGCTGTCGTCACTGCTTTAAATCAGATTGTCAGTAATCGGATTGTAAGCGTTTCACTCGATGCGAATGCGTGGGATCTCACTGTTCATTTTTCCGATGGACGATCTCTCAAAGTATTTTGCGACCATATGATTGGTTCAAATAGTTTTGACGGAAACTGGGAGCTGGCTACAACTGAACATGTTTACCGTTTTGGACCAGGAAATCTAATGACGAGCGAAGGGGGAAAACAGACGGTGCGATGATAATGGGACGCAGCCAGTAGTGTTCTGACGCTGGGGCCATCCAAAATAACCAAACATGTTTGAATAGCATCAAAAGGGTCAGGTCTCTTTGATGTAAATGTCAAGGATATGCGGCATGATTTCGTCGTAAAAAAGGTTGAGTGTTGGGGCCGTCCAAAGATAGTGGATAGGGCAAGAGCTGGAACAAAAGTTGGGGCCATCCAAAATAATCGCATCAAAGCCCTCGCCTATGCGGCTCGTGGCGGCTCATGGGGGAGTTTTGTTGCTGACAGTTCGTTTCGTAACTCGTGGGCAGGCAACCTTGGCCGAGGGGATTTTGGTTTCCGCGTAGTGCGTGGACTTTAAGGAGCAAG
>JBDNFN010000268.1:0-8751 GCA_041689795.1 Fuerstiella sp.
CTGGCGGAGCGAACTGATCCAGTTCGGTTTGCTGGACGCGATGGCGAGTCAATCCGACTTCACTGATGAAGGATTTGAAACGTTCGCCACGACCGATTTCTTTCTCCATGACGTTCGCGGCGTGGTGCTTCAGGTCGCCCAAATAATGGTCCTTTCTCCGTCTCTCCCCAGCTTTTCAGCGGGATCGCGAAGTTCACTGGCACCGTCGGACAGCAGGTAAGCGGGCGGTCCGATCTCGCTGGCAAGTTTCGAATACTCGCGTTCAACATCTTCCTTCTTCCACGATTGGCCGGGTACCAAAGCGAGGACTTTCATCTTATCAAATCTCAGCGTCTGACCCGGCGGAGGTAAGTCATCCAGAGCAACACCGACGATCACCAGCAAACGTTCTTTGCCGATCTGACTGGAATGATCAGCCATCCACAACACGCGATCGTCCCTGGTGAACGTCCCTTTCAAACTGGCGACGCCGAGCCGCAGCGTCCACTGTTCGATCGCGTCGTGCGAAGGAATCCCCATCTCGATCTCCAGCATTTCAAACACGATTCTGAGTACATCAGTGGTCGCTCGGAAGCCGACGCGTTTGGCGAGCTGGATGGAAACCGCAATCAACACGAGTCCGAACTGATGACCGGGCAACGGTCGTTCGCGTTGAAACAGTGGCACGTCGTGCGATGGCTCGGCAGAGGATTGCATGGCAGTTGGGCGTTCGCCATATCGAGTGTCCGGGTGTTGTCGCTGAGACGTTGCTGAAGGTCCTGAACCTGCTGTTGCAGCTCATCATTTTTCGACTTCAAACGCCCAGCACATTGGCTCCGCCGATTCAACCGTCGCCGCATCGCGGATCGGCTCAAAGTCGCATCGTGGGTTTCTTTTCCGGGGCCGCAGTCGCACAATGCCATCGTGGTCGCGTTCCTTCGCGGATTGAGATTTCAGAACCCCAACGCTAACGAATGCACGCGACCACTTTCATATCAACTAAGCACCCCACAATTACCCAGAATCCCACCGATTCGTCAGACCAGTCTCTGGGGGGGGGGCTGAGTTTAGACTGTTGCAAGAAATCAAGGATGCACAGAAGTTCGATATGTTACTCGTAGATGAGCCTGAATCTTCTTTTGACAACATGTTTCTAATGAGTGATGTGAATGAGCTTCTCAAATGCATTGCCGAATCGATGCCGGTCGTCGTGGTTACCCACAACAGCACTATCGGTGCTACTGTCGCAGCCCAATACGTTCTATACGCTCAGAAGAAAGTGACTCAGCAGGGTGCTGTACATCGTCTATTTACGAATTACAGGTCAAATGTAGTGTTTGGGGAAAGATGCTCAGGTGACGATTTCGGTTTGAATTGTAATGGTGTGTGAGGGTTTGTGGTCTTCTTCCTTGAGTTGATTTTCATTGACTCCGTCGATGAATTTGATTCCTCGCAGAAGGTCCGGGATGTGGTGGTGGCCGCGGAGTTTTCGCCAACCTTTCTCCGCACTCTGAGCCAGCTTAAACATCATCGTCAGACTGGCTTTGGCACTGCCGTTGCCTTTCGTTTTGCGGTGCCTCAGGCGGATTGTGGCGAATGTGCTTTCGATCGGATTGGTCGTGTGAATATGACACCAGTTCTCAGCCGGGAAATCGAAGAACGTCAGCAACACGTCGCGGTCTTTCTGCAGACACTTGACGCACTTTTCGTACTTTGCTTAGAAGGTTTTTTCAAACAGGTGAAACGCCTTTGGAGATCGGCATGCAGATCTCCAAGTTGGGGTGTTTCAATTGATTGCGTCGTTCGCGTGTGCTTTGATCGTCGGCGAGCCTGCGATACATCGTGCGCACGCTGCACAAATAGTCGCCCTCATCGAGCAACTTTGCGTAAACCTGCCGCGGTGACTGATCAGCAAAGCGTTCACCGTTAAGCTGATCAAGCACGGCGAATCGTTCTTTGGTGGACAGGGCTCGAACAGGAGTTGGCCTTGGCTTGGTTTGTTCACGGAGTTCGCGGCGAAGATAAAACTTGGCTCGCGAAAGGTTCAGTGCTATCGCACTTTAGGGAGATCTGGGATAGCTCAAGCCAACCGGGGGATATTTGGGTGCATGGTGAAGTTTAGACTGTGCGTTGCGTGATTCGCTGTATGCGGCGAACTTTCTGTGCGGTTGTTCCCGTTTACCAGCGGCGATCACAGGCGTAGTGGAAATTCCCAAACTCGGAAGGCGATTCGCGAGTCTCGGGCTCGCACCTGTTGAGCACTGGTGCTCTTTGTCTAAACGACGCTGCGTTGCTGCTGGCGAAGGTTTAGAGCAGTAACAACATTGAAGCAGAAGGCGACAACGATGCCAGGGATAATCGTTGCTGGGATGTCTGCGGTTCCTGCAAAATAATGAGCCGACGTCATACAACTGCCAGTAACCAGCGTGGTGATTGCAGCTGGAAGGATCAGACGTAGAGGGTGTCCCACAAATTTCTGATACAGCCACGTGACGGATTTCATCATGATCAGCGTGACCATGCAGCTGCCGAAGCCATGAATCAGAGCGGACACCAATGGCGAAGCATTTCTTACGGCGGAACTCTGCGAATTCACAAAGTATGCCCACGATCCCCAGATAACGAATGCCAGCAGCACAGACGTGGTTCGATAGGCGAGGCTCGTTTTTGCCGGTAACGCAGGTTCAGGAGTTTTATCGGAGGCCATACCCAATTCAGTTTGGAGAGAAGCGTATTCAAACATGTTTGACAAACATTGTATCGGTTGGGCACCCGTGATCGGCCAGTACACTTGTAGACGAAGCTAGGCTCGCACAATTCGTTATAGAAAGACGTTGTTGCTGCCTCAGGTGCTCGCGCTACGTCGAAACTGTCTAATCAGATTTGGCCAGTTCGGCTTGGTCGCTCCTGTGGTTTTCAGGAAAGACCACAGCGAACGCATCGAGTTTTCCGGAGCAACGCACAGATAACGATCGACGTAGCGTGGACGAAAGCGACTCTTGAAATGGTCCTGCCCTTTGGCGTTGAACACAAAATCAAGCCGTTCGAACCACAGCGACAATACCTTTTGAATTCTCCAGTCGCCCTTGCCGATGCGGTCTTCATTTACACCACGGCCCGGCACCAGGCACAAAGATACACACTCGCTGCCTTCCGCCTGAAGACTGTCGATTACTTTTCTGAACAGAAACGCGGTTGCTCCGCGAGTTGCGTCTTTGCGCTTGCGATAGCTTTCAAATGCCCAGCTGCGACCACCGTTGATCGGGCTACAAGCCAGAAAGGCCTCAACTTTTCCCTGTCGCGAGTTCGCCATAAACAACCGCCGGCGTTGCAGCGAATGCGGATCAAATTGCCCTTCAAGAAGTCTCAGCGGTTGATCGAAAGTTCTATCGTGCAGATCTTCGTGCATAATCTGCAACAACGTATCAGCAATGCGTTGTTCTTCCTTTCTCCCCTGCACCTCAGTGACATGCAGCCCCGCGCGTTCACAGAAATTTGACTGACGCCGAACCCATTCGAACGGTTTCCCAGTCCAATCGATGTTACACAAATCAACCACAGGTTCTTCGCCAAATTTATTGACAATAAATCCAGCCGCCTGAAAAGTTGCCGCCTCCTCCGACGACACATTGTAGACGGCGATCGTCTTTTTTAGATTCACACTTAGATTATACAGCCACTGAATCATTTCCGCCTTCGCCGGCTCAGGAGCCAGCAATCCTCCAGCGATGTGCCAGAATTTCCCATCGGGCAGCACACTGGCAATACCGCGTCCACACGGTGTTTGCAGCAGATGGCCATCAGAAATAGCGATATCGTATGACTCCGGAACGCTGGCGTTCAAAAAGGCCATACGCTCCAGCCGAACCCGCTGTTTGTTGTCCAGACTGTCACGGTTGATCAACAATTCCTGCGACGAAAATCGCAGATCGGAATCGGCCCGGGCACCATCAGGGATGTGACGTATGGAAGACGTGATCATTGGTAAAATCTCGGGACGGCTTTGAATGAGCAGCAGGGAAAATAGAAAGGGGAATCGTGAAAGTCTTAGTCCAGCATTACAACGCTCTGCACACGAAACTGATTTATCCAGCTTTCGTCCAGTACAAGCCCCGGATGCTTGTACTGGTAATCGCCTGTGCCTCGGCGATCGACTTCCTTCTGAATGGTTCTGTCCCATTCATTAGCAGCCAGTAATTGTAAATGCGGCGACTGCAGCACGCCTTCACGTCGGCGAGCTTTCCAAAGAAAATTCAAACGCGCCAATTCAGTATCCAGATTTTCCAGAAACAGTTTTGCCTGGTGCTGATCAGCAAAACTCGTTGCTTCAGCTAGAAAATCGTACCGAGGCTGCTGCTGTTGAAGTCTGCGCGGAATGGCCGTGACGAAGCCTGGATTTAATCCCAGCGTACCTGCTGCCGCATGAGCCGCTTCGACAACCTGATGTTCGGTAACTTTCTCGCCTTCCAGGTCGCCAACTCGAGCACTCTTCTGTACGAATTCCAGAAGTGGCGCCTCACCGACAAAGCCGCGGCATTTCACAATGTCTCCGATGTCAAACCGAAAATAGCCCGCCGACGTTGTCATCAGAATACGATATTCATGGTCCTGAACAAGTTCGTGCCCTTCCAGAATATTCGGCTGATCGGTGCCGGATTCTGCCACCGGAATGAATTCATAGAATCCCGATTCTATCGACGGAACACCCACAGGAACGCCGTCAGAAATCGGAATCGTGTGCCGACCTTCACTAGAAACCAGCCCCATGTCTCGAAGTGGCGATGCTCCAAAACATTCGGACAGATAACGTGATTGAAAACCCGCCGTGCCACCTAGCCAGCAACTAATAGTCGGCTGTTTCCAATAGTCTTTGGGAAGCAGTCGGCCGTGATAGGACGCAATTGCCGCCAGCCGGCGTGCTCCCCTGGGATTCGGCTTTAGATGCTTCACCGCCAGTTCGCGGCGGACTGCATCCGGGATATCAAAACGCGTGGTCAGTGTTCCATCGGCCAGGTCTTTCAGCAGCGTTTCGGCGTGAGTATCGCCAATGTCCGCGAGCCGAATAAGTGTTCCCGGATTCATCAGCAGAATCCAGCCTACGTCTTCCAGAA
Source organism: Fuerstiella sp. (assembly GCA_041689795.1). Classification (GTDB taxonomy): domain Bacteria; phylum Planctomycetota; class Planctomycetia; order Planctomycetales; family Planctomycetaceae; genus Fuerstiella. The sequence continues at coordinate 5,091 of JBDNFN010000268.1, forward strand.
TACTTAGTCTTAAAGCGAGGTAGTGCCGTGCCACTGGATCGGGGACAGTGTTTACAAAGTCGGGAATCAGAGAGTAGGGTTTTAACAGTGGATTCTGAATTCGCGTCAGCAAGGCGCTCACCATGCTGATTCGATAACCGCCCTTTGTGGTTCCCATGTTCCACGTGCCGGACATCTGCAGCATCTTTGATCCGATGTGCTGCGGATGATCGACAAACATTTTCAATCCCCACACATTCCATGCGTTTCGATATTCGTTAAGCCATGTATTGGTTACCGGGTTCAGCTTGGGAACTCCGGTGCTTCCCGTGGTAATCGTAAATTGCAGCAGCTGTTCCTGATCCGGAATCAGAGCGGAAGTATTCCCTTCGGCCACAGCATTGATATATGGTTCAAACGCATCATAGGACGCGACCGGTACCTGACGTTGAAAGTCGGCAAGTGAGCGAATAGCGCTGAAACCATGATCCATGCCAAACCCGGTTTCGCGGCACAGGCGAACTCGGTTCATCACCCATTCTCGTTGAACGGCCGCTGCATTGTTTAGCTTCCGAGTAAACGGCAGCCATGCCTGGCGATGCAACAGGTTCAGCGTGATGCGAGAAACGGCTCGCGGTGTAATTTTCGGAAGCAGGTTCAACACCGATAGATTCCCCGGATACAATCAAGGACAACGTTGATGGTGGAAAGTTTTTCTGTATGTGAGTTGAAGAGTTTTGACAGATTGAACGCTGTCATGACAACGCCCGAATCGTAATGCAAATTCATTTATCGCTGAGCCTTCGTGTGGTCGAGCATTCGTGTGGCTAACGCCAGAGCAAATGGACAGACTTTCTCTTGTCCAGATGATGAACCGCTTCCGTCCACTGAAGAACCAGCGAAGAATCAGGCAGACGTGGAATAAATCCACTCAACAGCAACGATGACGTGGGCTCGTCACCGCTACGAAGTTTCATGGCCAGTATCGCTCCCTGCTGACGCATGGTCGCCAGCGTTGTTCGCAATAGTGATCGTTGAAGACGGGACGGTAACTGATTCAACGACATGATGTCGATGATGGCAATGGGTTCACGCGTGCGCCCCTGAAACGGCAGAATATGAAAGTTGATGAAGCCCTTCACTTTGCCGGCCAGTTCGGCAACCACTGTCTGGCCAGCACCGCCGCACAACTGGTGTCGTAGAGATTGAGTATCCCAGTCAATGGCCAACGCGTGATTTTGAGTTTGTTGCCGCAGCAGTTGCAGGCAGTCGGTCAGTTCATTTGTATCGAAGTGTTCTGCAGGCCGACAGCCCGTGCCAGATTTAATTTCGCGAACGAACGGTGCCAGCAGCCCACTAAGAAACGCTTCCGTAGAATCGACATTCCATGCCCGTAGACGTCGCATATCGAGTGCGCGAACCCAAAACCCGACACGCCGAGCAAACTGCTTCAACGGAAACCGCGACGAAGGCTTTTCAGCCAGCGAATACCTGGATCCCGTAAAGCGATAACTCACGATCAGGTCCGACCCCGCCCGTTTTTCAAGTGCCACCCGTTCCCTGTCCAGTAGACAGGCGAGCCCTTTACCACGGAACGTTGGATCAATGGTCAGCCAGCTCCAGTGGGCACCGTGGAATATTTTTTCTGAGCTGCGAAACCGATGAGGAGTTCCCAGCAGTACGCCTGCCAGCTTACCAGCCTCGTAAATCGCAAGTTTGCGGTCCGGCTGGCCATCCTGCGAAGCGAACTGCCAGTCAAGATACTCTTCCGACCAAACAGGAAACGCCATTCGCCCAGCGTAAGCGTCAGACCAAATGGATTCCAGAAAACTCTGCAGATCGCGGTTGCTACCCCGAAACGTTTCGACACACAGCTCCGCGTACCGTTCATCCTTCTCTGCCGTCGTGGCGTCTGCCGAAAAAGGGGAAGCGTTCGACATAGTCAGACTTCATTCATTTAATAACCAAAAGCTACACAGGCCTCGTTCACCGCCAGTTTCGTCATCTCAGCAAGCGACCGTCGAACATTATTGTGGCAGTGCGATGGCAAGTAACGCCAGTATTTAGTGTTAAATCGCGTGCTTTAGGCAAGACGTCATGGCTGTCACGGTCGGCTGTAGCGGAACTGCCGATTTCCATGCCAACCGCGGTAACAGCAGGAAATCTGGTTTTCCGATTCTTTATTGCCGTCTCAAAGCGGGAAGTCGGCCGGACGAACTGCCCTTTAGACGCAGATTTTTTGGTGCGGAATTCGTTCCCATGGTGGCAAAGAACGTTTGCGATAGTAAACCTATTGGCTTTTTGAGATCAATCAGAACCGGTTCGCGTAATCGATTTGGGTAGCGGACTTTTGTTCACCGAGTATGTTGCCGGCACATTTTCTCTGCGACACCGCCACTGCAGAATTAGGTCTACTTGTATGTGCTGTGCTTACATAAGCTGCTTGGCCAAAGTGGGAGCGGTCCAACCGTGGCACAATCATTCGGTCTCGCGGCCGTTGGCATACTAAGCTGTTGAAGGTCAAACCGATGTCAGAAAAACAAGACGTTGCCGAGCGAATTGGTACGGCGATTAACGAACTGGATATTGACTTCAGTCGTTTCACAGTTGTTGGCTGGATCGTGACTTTGTTGTCCCTGGCAGTTGGTGGCGGCATTGCGTTTTACGTTGGTTATTTGATGGTCCAACGAAACGGTTTGGACAAGGCCGCTGGATTGGTGTTTTGCTTCATTATTATTGGCGTCACAACGGTGACGTTCATCGCCTTGCGCTCGCTGGTCGTGCGAATTGGGTTCCCCGTCACGAACAACCGCCCGTCGGCAACTGAAGTTGCCGTCTCCAACCGAAACACACTGCAGCGGATGGCCGACGCGGGTATGGACATGTCGGTCGATCAATTGCTCGATTTCTGGCACCGATTTAAAACCAGGAAGAATGCTGAAAGCATGAATCGCGAAGCAAGGCAGTTGGGATATCGAGTCGGCCCGATTGAAACAAACAACGAATCAGGCGGCTACGACGTACAGGTCCGCATCAAGCTTGTCCCCACTCTGGAGGCCGTCAACAAGGCCGAACAAACATTGGCATCACTTGCCGAACGCAATGGCGGACACAACGATGGCTGGGGCTCAAAGTAGCTTGGTTGACGATTGACATCTTCGAATCAGATCGCTTTTCGATCTGGAATATTTGACGCCGCCTAAGCACATCAGCGCGCAGCCTTGGCCCTCCCGCCAATTTCATCAAGCTACACGAACAGGTGTCCGATTTGTGGCTGACGGGAAACAACTATTATCAGGCGAAGCGAGATGTTCGCAAATATAAGACGATATAATTAATTGCAGCGTTAAGGAGACAGCAACGCAAGTCGCGCCGCTATGTCGCCTTTCAACACTTTCAACTGCTGGCTTTCAGGAACTTCTGCGAAGGTAATATTCACAGCGGTAAGAGCAGCTTTCAGGCCGGTGATGGCGTTAGCTTTTCGGTCCTTGGCGGCGGCGAACTCAGCCTGGTCGCGAAGAATTGCGGTTCTGCGCGAAATGGGGTTACTGTCAAATGTTGTGTTCAGGAAAAGCTGATCAGGCGACGATTTCGGTTTGAATTGTTCGGTTTGGAGAAGTCTGGGTGTCTTCCTGGTTGATGTGATTCTCATTGACTCCGTTTACGAACTTCACGCCTTGGA
>JBDNFN010000269.1:0-126226 GCA_041689795.1 Fuerstiella sp.
CTCAAACAAACAGGAGCACGATGGCGAGTCCGACGTGTCAACCGAATGGCAGGACTCTGCGCCAACATGTACAGCAAACAGTGGAATCAATACTGGAAATTAACACTCACATAAAATAACGTATTCCCTGAGCGCACCCTTGACGGTCGGAAGACTCCGTTTCAAAACGAAATGAGCTGGTTGGCTGCTATACTGCCATTTCGCGAACAATCCGCACTTTGGAACGAGTCACGATCTGCCTGCGAATTTATCTCATACCCGTATCTGAATCCTCCCTATGCCCCACTCTCCATGTCAATTCCACTTTCAGTTGCCCGGAAGATGGTCGCACAAGTACCGCACAACATACTTCCTCGTTGAATGGTGTTCTGGTTGGCTTAAATAAGCTATGTTGGTGTCTGTGCACAAAATCGGTCAGACAAGGCGGGCGTGTTGTATTTTGGACGCGCCACGCGAACCGGTGACATAACCGATGGACTCAGCAATACAATTTTGGCAGGCGAGCGTCCACCGAACGCTGATTTCAACTTAGGTTGGTGGTAGACCGGTGCCGGCCAGGACGGATCTGGTAACGCAGATAGGTTCTTAGGTACTACGGAAACAGTATTCAGGGGTTCCCTTTATCCCGATCTTGGCATGTGTTCATCACCACAACCATATTGGCGAGGTGAGTTGCATGATCCGTGCAGCCCGTTGCCTTTTTGGAGCATGCATTAGGGAGGAGCGCATTTTGTGAGATGCGATGGCAGTGTTTCATTGATCGCCTACGAAGCTGCTGACATACTTGACCTCTTCGCGACTCGCAGCGGTGGTGAAGTGGTTGCGGCGGAGTAAATCTCTATTACTTTCCAGAATCTACCGCAGGCTCAGTGTGCCGCCGTCGATGGGGTGGACGCTGCCCGTGACAAAAGAGGCTTCGTCGCTGCACAAAAACAGCGCGGCGACAGCGATTTCTCGCGGTTGTCCCATGCGACCGATCGGTTGGAAGTCCGATAGCTTCTGCAGTATTTCGGCTTCTCGGCCCGGATAATTTTTCGCCACAAAGCCATCGACAAACGGCGTGTGAATTCGACCAGGCAGAATCGCGTTGCAGCGAATGCCTTTATCGACAAAGTCTTTGGCGACAGAATACGTCAACGCAGTCACTGCTCCCTTGCTGGTGGAATACGCAAAGCGATCGGCCAGTCCGAACCACGCGACCGTCGAAGCGATGTTCAGTATGGCAGACCCCGGCGGCATGTGCGGAATCACGGTGTGGCAGCAGTTGTAAACGCCTTTTACGTTAACCGCCATCACTCGATCAAAGTCTTCTTCAGCGGTTGTGGTCACACTGCCCACATGAGCGATCCCGGCATTGTTAACCAGAATGTCAATCTTGCCGCGGTCGGCCACGATGGCTTCCACCTGAGTTCTCACCGCCTGTTGATCGGTGATGTCGCAGATTCTCGCCGATGCGGATCCGCCAGCGGCTTCGATTGCGGCGACAACCTCCAGAGCGATGTGGCGATTGACTTCAAGGATCGCCACATGAGCACCCTGCTCGGCGAACATTTCGGAAATCCCTCTGCCAATGCCAGATCCGCCACCCGTCACAATTGCTGTTTTGTCGTCAAGCCGTAACACTCTGAACTCCTCGCCACAAGGTTTGCCAAGCCTGACTCTTCAACGCCGCGTCCATCGCGGTTAGTTGGTCTTGCTGTTTGGCACACTATACGAGTCTGACTCAAAGAAGCATCCGATCTCTGCAGTCCAATTTTCCGGCCACCGATTTTTGAAGAAGCGGCCTGTTCCACTACATTGTTCACCAACCATTTCCACACTGCCCAGGGCGGCTAACAGCATATGTCACACAATTCTTCCAGCCGACTTCGCAGTGAACAATGGTTTAATGATCCTGCCAATCCTGATATGACGGCCATTTATGTAGAACGCTTTCTGAATTACGGCGTAACCTACGACGAGCTTCAATCCGGAAAGCCGATCATCGGGATTGCTCAGACGGGAAGCGATATCGCTCCGTGCAACCGCATTCATCTGCAAACCGTGGATCGCGCCAAAGACGGAATTCGCGCGGCCGGAGGCGTGCCCTTTGTGTTTCCCGTGCATCCGATTCAGGAAAGCTGTCGCCGACCGACGGCCGCGTTGGATCGCAACCTTTCTTATCTGGGGCTGGTTGAAATTCTGCATGGCTATCCCTTCGACGCTGTGATTCTGACCACAGGTTGCGACAAGACAACTCCTGCTGGACTAATGGCGGCGGCCACCACCAACCTGCCCGCGATTGTGCTGTCCGGCGGTCCTATGCTGGACGGCTGGTATGAAGGTAAGCTGACAGGTTCCGGCATGGCCACCTGGGAAGCTCGCCGACGTCTGGCGGCGGGCCAGATCGATTACAACGGATTTATGGAACTGGTTTGTTCTACCACTACCAGTCCCGGCCACTGCAACACGATGGGCACGGCCTTGACGATGAACTGCCTTGCCGAAGCGCTGGGCATGTCCTTAACCGGCAGTGCTTCGATTCCCGCCGCGTATCGCGAACGCATGCAGTCCGCTTACGAAACCGGTCAGCGAGCCGTGCAGATCGTTCACGAACATCTGACGCCCAGCAAAATTCTGACACGGCAGGCATTTGAAAATGCGATTGCTGTCAACACAGCGATTGGCGGATCTACCAACGCGCCGCCGCATCTGGCCGCGATTGCTCGACACGTCGGAGTGGATCTGGGCATCAAAGACTGGGAAACGATTGGTTACGACATTCCGCTGCTGGTTAACTGCCAGCCGGCCGGTGAATTTCTCGGCGAAGGCTTTCATCGAGCGGGCGGTCTTCCCGCCGTGATAAACGAACTGCTGGCTGCCGGACGGATCCATGGTGACGTGCAGACAATTACCGGAAAAACCATGGCAGAAAATATTGCCGGAAAGACAGCCATCGATCGAATTGTGAATCGATCTTACAGTGAACCGCTGATGCAGAAAGCCGGTTTTCTGGTGCTGTCCGGCAACCTGTTTGATTCGGCTTTGATGAAGACCTGCGTCATCAGTGCCGAGTTTCGCAAACGCTATCTGTCGACACCCGGCAACGAAAACTGCTTCGAAGCTAGAGTCATCGTGTTTGATGGTCCGGAAGACTATCACGCTCGGATTGACGATGCCGATTTGAACATCGACGATTCGTGTCTGCTGACAATTCGCGGATGCGGGCCGATTGGTTATCCCGGCAGCGGCGAAGTCGTCAACATGCAACCTCCGGCCGCCCTGCTGAAGCAGGGCATCAATCAACTGCCGACCATGGGCGACGGACGCCAGAGCGGAACCTCAGCCAGCCCCTCTGTTCTAAACGCGTCTCCGGAATCCGCTGCTGGCGGCAACATGGCACTATTGGAAACGAACGACGTTGTCCGAGTCGACTTAAAAAACCGCACAGTGATGCTGCTGATTGCCGACGAAGAACTGGCAACGCGTCGTCAGAACTATGTTGAACCGGAAATCGTGAACGAAACTCCGTGGCAGGAAATGTACCGAGGCTGCGTCGGCCAGCTATCAACCGGCGGCTGCCTGGACTTCGCCACCAAATACCGCAACGTCTCAGAAAAAGTCCCACGGCATAATCACTAGGTGGCGTTCCCAAACTCGCAAATTTTCAAGCACGACGCGCGAGCGAATGCAGCTTAAAAAAAACATTCATTCACTGACTCGTCGTGCTTTTATTTAAAAATTGGCCGGAGCGGTTTTAGGCCGGCACTAGATCGAACCAGCCCTACGACTGTCGGTTAGTTAATCGTCGGCCTTGTCACCGTCTTTGATGACGAAGCGAGCTTTTAATCTGGCCACTTCTGTGGCGAGGCCGGCGGACTTTACGGAACGCAGAACTTCGTTGAAGTCTTTGTAAGCCGCCGGAGCTTCATCTTTCGGATAGCTGCGGCAATTGCTCAGAATGTCGGCTTCATCAAACGATTTGTCGATGGCGGTTTGATCCAGCTCGCGGATCGCTCGCTTGCGCCCGAGTGCTCGGCCGGCACCGTGGTTAACGCTGTAGCAGCTGATGGCTGCTCCTTCATCTGCCACCATTACCGCACTGCCTGCCTGAGGGTTTCCTGGCAGAAGAATCGGGTGGCCCGTGTCTTCGTAAAGTGTTCCCTTTAACGTGTGATGTCCGGCGGGGAAGGCTCGCGTTGCTCCTTTGCGATGCACCCAGCTGAGTCGGTTATTCACGACTTCTTTGCGAGCAATGTTATGGCTGATGAAGTACACCAGCTGCCCGGTAACGCCTGGAATCACTTCCTGAAACGCTTCCAGCACTAATGCATTGATTAGCATGTGGTTCACCGTGGCAAAGTTGGCTCCCAGTGCCATATCGTCAATGTAAGCGTCGGCTTCCGGTGTTCCCAAAGGAGCGTACACCAGTTCTCGATCGTTACCGGGCAATGGAATGTTCCATTTGGCAAACATGTTCTGCAGCGTCCTGAATTGCCCCATTGCGAGGTTGTGCCCGATTCCTCGAGACCCGCAATGCGACAGAAACGCAACATGTTGGTCCTTCAGGCCGAAGATATCCGCGGTTTTGCGAGCTCGATCGTTGTCTTCAACGTGCACGATTTCGCATTCACCAAAATGGTTTCCCCCACCGTAAGATCCCAGTTGCTTCATCTTTCCGCCGAATTTGTTGCGAAAGTATCCGACTTTGAAGTGTTCTTCCATGCGAGACGTCAGGCATTCCTGAGTATCGTCGTGCCCCACATGAAACGCGTCTTCGCAGTGATTGGCCCATTCGGGTGGAATACCTAATTCGTTACAAATGGCCTCGGAAATGCCTTCGATCATCACCTTGCGGCCGAGTTCTTCGCCGACGTGGCGAGACTTCGGCGCATGACGCTGGCCTCGACCAGCGCCCGTTGGAGTTCGTTCACAGATGGCATTGATGATCGCTCGACGCGTTTTACGGTCAATGATCTGATCAGCCGGAAGATCCAGTTGCAGCAGGCTCATGGAACACTTGATGTCGACTCCGATAGGTCCGGGATAAATATGAGTCGGCGAAACCATGGTGCAACCCACGGGAGCTCCGTAACCGCAGTGAGCGTCCGGGTTCAGTACCAGGTCTGTCACGCCCGGAGCCATTCGCGAATTGATCGCCTGCTGCAGACACTTATCATCAAATGTAGTGCGAATGGCATCTGTGCCGATGATGGTGATGGGCTTTGTTTCCGAACCCGGAGTCGGCAGGATGGCCGTGGCTTCACTGGTGGGAATGATATCAAAATTCATTGTCTGGCTTTGTTGAATAGAAAGAGATGATGTGGTGAAAGACGCCCAACGCTGCGACAAAAATTGATGAAACGTTTCGTGCTTTACCTGGCTGAGCTACGGTCCCGCGTTTTGGCTGCCATAGACAGCCGGATTGGAACCGGTGGGATTCGAACCCACGACCCCGTGATCCTAAATTATGTAGTTCCATCTGCATTCGTAACGATGGGTGATTAGGCGGCGAAAGCAGCAACGCTGTCACGCGGCTATCTGCTATCCGCTTTTTTAAAACACCAGCGACAAGTGTTGATGAGATGTTCCGCTTTCGCGGAGCGAGATTCGAACTCGCATAAACCGTTGTAATCCCGTCTGCATTCGCTGAGTGAATCCATTGCTGCTTTTCACAAGTGTGAGTCGAGTTTGCTGGCAGCACTTCGAGAAATAATCATTGGCACATTTTCTATTGAGCTGAAAAAGCGAAGGTCGACAAGGGTTTGTCGAGACGCGACACATTGACAAAATGTAGTCCCGACAACATTCGACCTTTGTGTATAGTCGGCTTGTTTAACCGCCATGGACACAGACTGCACAGAGGGACAGCTGTGCCCATCGCAACCTCAGAAATGCTTCAGCGACCTCCGCAATTAAACCCATGATTTCTGTGCAACCCCAGCGGCCGACTGTTTAGGGCGTCAGAAGCCGAAGGATAAACAAGAAACACAGAAGGCTGACAAGTGTTTGCTGAGATATACTCGTGCGTTCTATCCGGTTGAACTACAGGCTGCCGAAGCAGATCGACAGGATTTGAACCTGTAATTTCACGATTCGAATGAAATCTCAACGGCATTCAACCTTGTTTCAAAAGCCGTGGCAAAAGCTGCAAGCGGATATCGTTACAGCTTTCGGCTATGGCCATACCTGGCTGCCCGTCGTCACAAACGAAGACAGACAACCGCATACACTGCTAAAGCGAAACCTTCTCGATTTCATTCATCCAGTGTCCTTCACAGAAGCGGCTGTTAGCGATGTCCGCAATCAGCTTGAATACGTGGTCACTGAAACCACCGACGTTGACGATGTCTGCCGATTCCTTTGTCTGGGTTGTCCCAGACGGCTGGATATCGATACACACCATCTTTGCCTTTCGATTTCGCTTTTTGAACCTGCTCCACTGGTTCATGGTTTCAGTTGCCAGGTTTCCTACCCACGGTCGAGCTGTGTCGATCCACGATTCGTTGTCCGAAACGTAAATGATCAGGTGGCCTGTTGCTTGTTCAAATGAGCCAGTGGGGCACTGCAATTGGTTCCGCCAGAAGGTAACTTCGCCAGTTTTTTAGCATTGGTCATTACCGAATCTCGCGAATTCAAACGGCAGTCCACAACGTGATCGCTGAACGGGATAACTTCCGTGTTCGGGTTACGTCGCATCACCGCAGCGGCTACAAGAGCAGACACGTCGATGCAGCGAGTTGCCGTAGTTCCGCCAGCTCGATGTCCGGTGACGGGCGAATGTATGGAACCCGAAATGTGCGGGAAGACGTAAACTTGTTCGTCGATCTTTGGCACATTATGTGTCGCAACTTCCATCGCGTCCAGCAGTGCCTTCCGAATTTCGGAAGGCACTGTTTAAGCAACATTGTTCCATGCGGTCAGCAGTTGATAGGGGAAGACGTTTGCCTTCTGAATCAGGTCTGCTGTTCGCAAACGGTTTGCCACAACACGGCTCATCTCTTTGTTGTCGAAGACACCGTGTCGAGCAAACGTGTTCAGGTTCATCCGCGTTGTTTGCCAGGTAGCGTTTCGAGTAGTCCGTTCCCAGTCTACTTTCGTCAATGGCAATGCGGTCAACATCTGGAAAGGAACATCAGGAGCGGCCACCTTGCCGGGGTTAGTGTTTCGTTTAAACTTTTTGTACTGCCGAACAATTTCCGGCAACTCGTCTTGGCTGTAGGCTTTGCCAATGATGTAGGCGAACCGCGCGTTTCGAGAAGCTGACAGCGATTTCGGGTGCACCATTTTGATAACGTCGGCCAGCGAAGGATCGCTTCCCATGGAACCAACAAACAACTGCCTGTCCGACTTTGATTCCAGCCATTGCAAAATCAGTCGCTTGGGCAGAGTTCGCAGGCTTTTGCGACCAACGACTCCCGAACGCATGATCTGTACAAAGTTGCGTAACATCTTTGCGTTGTCGATGACTCGGTCGAATACTTCTGCCAACAAGCCTGGTGACTTGACCGAAAATCGCCGCACACAACGACGTCGGCATGTCTTTCAGATAGCCCGTTTGTCGAGCATACAACGCTGTTTGAGCGATGAATTCTGGGCTGACTTGTTCGGTCAGTTTTAGCACTGTATCCAGTTGCTCAGCGCTTGATTTATCGAAGGTCTGGTTCAGGCAACCGGTCGCGGCATATTGGGCCAGTTGATGCTTTGCTGCGTTTGCGTAGGCTCGCCCGCCCGCTTCGTTCACAGCATCTGTGGCTGGCAATCGCTTACCAATGAAGCTTCGGAGTAGAGATTTGCTTGCCATGATTCGTCCCTTTTTTGTCCAATGCCTGCTGTGCCAGTTTCGTTTTGACTAAGCTTGTTGACACGGGACTAAAGCAGAGGGCGGGCCGAATTTTGATGATTCGCAGTAGTGGTTATAAGTTTTTTGACTTGAGTGGTTTACGCGTTTGCCTGAGTTCCTGGCCTGACGCAGGAAATTAGTTAAATCGATAGCAGTGGATAGAGGAGCAGAATCATGTATGTTTTATAGTCGAGTGCCGGTACGTGTTATTTCGTTGTCTTCAATGTCCGCGCCGTGTTTTGCTTCGGTTCGACTGCAGGCAGGTTTCCCTGATGATTTTGGCGCGATTTTGCGTCGATCGAAACGGAGACGGAAAAGTTGGCAAAGAAGACAATTGCCATTGGCATTCTGGGAACGCAGCTTGATGCGGGACGTGAAGAGCGACGGTGGGAGAAATGGCGGCCAACGGTCTCAGCGTGCCAGCACGAAGACCTGGTGATTGATCGGTTTGAATTGCTGTATCCGGCGAGTCACCGGACGTTGGTCAACAACGTGAAGGCCGACATGAAAACCGTGTCGCCGGAAACAGATGTTCGGTCTCACAATATTGAATTCAAAGATGCTTGGGACTTCGAAGAAGTGTTTGGCACTTTGTACAAGTTTGTTCGGAACGACAAATTTGATACAGAGAAAAACGAATATCTATTCACATCACCACGAGGTCTCACGTTCAATAGATCTGCTTGTATCTGCTCACGGAATCACGCCATCTTCCGGGCACGCTGCTGCAAACAAGCCCGCTGCGTCGAAAGTTGTACGGAGCTCATCCGGGAACGTATTCGATCATCGATCTCGATCTGTCTCGCTACGATGCTCTGGCATCGCGATTGACTGTTGAGCAGTAGGTGGGCAACAGTTTCTGAAGTCGGGTATTGAAACTCGCAGCAAGACGTTTAACCAGATGATCGAACGGATCGAAAACGTTTCGATCGCCAGCACGCCGCCGATCCTGCTAACGGGTCGCACCGGCGCGGGCGAGACGCGGTTGGCTCGAAAGATCTTCGAACTGAAGCGTCGCCGCGAGCAGATTCAGGGGGAGTTTGTCGAAGTGAATTGTGCGACCCGACCAGACGATGTCGTCGTTGTTTGGTCACGTGTGAGGCGCGTTGACCGGTGCTGCGACGGTTCGAGCCGGTCTGTTGAAAACGGCCTATAGAGGATTGTTGTTTCTTGACGAAGTTGACGAAGTTGACGAAGTTGACGAAGTTGACGAAGTTGGCGTGGACGAACAGGCGACGCTGCTGAGAGCCATGGAAGAAAAGCGGTTTCTGCCAGTCGGATCTGATAAAAAAGTGGAAGCCGATATCCAGTTGATTGCCGGCACCCACCGAGACCTTCAGGACCGCGTTGCAAAGGGGCTGTTTCGCGAAGACCTGCTGGCGAGAATCAATCTGTGGACGTTTCAGCTGCCCGGATTGTGCGAGCGTGCTGAAGACATTGAACCGAATCTGGAATTTGAGCGCGACCCACAATCGACGGGCATTGGTCAGAAAACCAGTCTCACGCGAGAAGCTCGACGTGAGTTTCTGGATTGGGCCATGTCTTTGGCGGCAAGCTGGTCGGCCAACTTCCGCGATCTCACAGCCGCCGTGACTCGAATGACAACTCTGCCCAACGGCAAAAGACTCAGAGTCAGTGATGTCCGCGAAGAAATCCAACGATTGACTGGGTCGTGGAATGCTGATTCCGGCGACCCGATGGCCTCGCTGTTGCTGCCGTTTTTTGGTCCGCAGCAAATGGAAACAATTGATTTTTTCGACCAGGCTCAGCTGGCAACGGTATTGTCTGTGTGCCAGCAGGAAAAGTCATTGGCGGCTGCAGGACGAAAACTGTTTGCGGCTTCTCGGCAGGCGAGAGCCACGACAAACGATTCGGATCGGCTAAGAAAGTATCTGGCAAAATTTGGTCTCGACTGGAAGACCATCAGTGACAGGAAATGACAGACTTGCAGTGTGTTAAGTTCACTCGTGGCCGCAAACATTGCGTGTCGTTGGAAGATCGCTGTTGCTGCTTGCCAGAATTGGTCGCGTGTATTTGCAGGTGGCACTAAGCTGACGGACTTCGTCGTCCAAGCACCTGTTGCGCAAATCGTCCAATACCGGCTCGTGATGCGTCGAGTAGCACGGCCAGGACAATCGCACAACCGGTGGTCATATATTTCGCTCCTTCCGATGCACCGATTTGAATCAAGCCGGTTTGCAGTACGGCGATAATCAGAACGCCGATAAACGTATTGATCATCGATCCGCGACCGCCCATCAAACTTGTACCGCCAATGACGGCAGCGGCAATTGCGTTCAATTCAAAGCCAATGGCAGCGTTGGGATCAACGGCTGAAAGCCGCGACGTTTCCACAAAGCCAGCAACTGCCGCCAACGCACCGCAAATAGCAAATGCGCCAATTCGAGTCCAACGCGTATCGATACCGCTGAATCGGACGACCGTTTCGTTGAAGCCAATCGCCTGACAATACCGTCCGAACAATGTTCGATGCAGCACAAACTGTGACACCGCAACAACACCAATCGCAAACAGAAATGCGGGTGACACTCCCAGGCCCGTTATGCGTTCGCCGATGAATTGTATGCCTGTGGATTTACTGATGTAGATGCTGGTCGAATCGGTCAGGACGTACGACATTCCGCGAGCTATCTGCAGGACCCCCAAGCTGACAATGAACGAAGGTATTCCGGCCAAAACGCTGACGGAACCACTCACGAGCCCGCATAGCGTGCCAATCAAAATAGCGGCAGGAACAGCGAATGCAATCGGAAATCCGTAAGTCACCATCAGTGTGCCCAGCACCGACGACGACAGTGCCAGCACCGAACCAACGGCCAGATCGATGCCGCCGGAAATCAGCACAAACGTCATGCCGATCGCGACCAGTGTCAACGCGGGAATCTGATTGACGACTGCTGAGAGTGTTTGCAGACTAAAAAAGTAGTTGCTCTTCAAACTGAAGAAAGTCACCAGTGTTGTCAGGACGCACAACAGCCCGATGTATTCCGCAGCGAAGAACGGGCGAGTTGATTTGGGAGGCGTTTCTGTCATCAGAAGTGGCAATCAGAACAGGGGCGTAACAGTACAGCGAATCTCGCTGATTGATGGCCGCGAAGCGTGCGTTTTGGACTGCAGGACGAGGTTCCCACAAGCCAGAGTCGTTCACATGTTTCTGTCAACTGCTTTAATTTTGAAGACTGGCGGCGGTAATCAGATCCACGGGCGTTTCCTTATCGGGAAGAACTGTGTCGGAGCCAATGGCCTGCAGGGCGTATTCGATGCCGAATATGGCCAGTTGGCCGCCATGCTGATCGGCCGTGGCTTCGATGTCACCATCTTTGATCGCCTGTTGGACGGCAGAGATATTATCGAAGCCAACGATTCTGATGGTTTCGTCGGATGCTGCCGCTTTCACTGCCGCTAATGCTCCGAGTGCCATGCTGTCGTTGCAGGCAAGAATTGCTTTGAGTTTCGGATGAGCCGTCAGAATGCCAGCGGCCGTTTGGTTTGCAAGGCTCATTTCCCACTTCGCAGACTGCGAATCAACGATCTTGATATTTGCGGCCTTCATGGCGTCTTCGAAACCAAGTTTTCGCTGTTGGCCATTGAACGAAGTCGTAATACCTTCCAGCACAGCGACTTCATCTCCCGGCTTTAAAATAGCGGACAGGTGCGCACCAACCTTTGCAGCACCCGCTTTGTTGTCGGGGCCGACAAACGGAATAGAAGTGTCGCTGGATTTCAAAACTTCGGCATCCAGTTTGTTGTCGATATTGATCACGACAATCCCGGCTTCCTGAGCTTGTTTCAGTACAGACACCAGAGCTTTCGAATCTGCCGGTGCAATAACAATAGCGTCGACCTGTTGAGCGATCATTTGTTCGACCAGCGAAACCTGGCCACCGAGATCTGTTTCATCCTTGATGCCATTCACGATCAGTTCGTACCTGTCGGCATGATCCATCTGATGCTGTTCAGCACCTTTGGCCATAGTGGAAAAGAACTCATTGGCAAGCGATTTCATCACCAGCGCCACTCGCGGGACTCTTGTTGCGCTGGAGTTACCTGATGCGGATTCACCTGACGGTTTTTCGCTGTCACCACAACCGGATGCTGTTATCAGAATCGCGGTCAACAGCAGTCGTATGAGAGTCTTTTCGAAACATCGTTCGGCATGCCGAAAGCAATTTTTTAGAGTGGTCGGCCGATCTGTCTTGCAGCTGTTCGCCGTGGCGAACGATCTGACGTGTATCATGTGAAGTAATCCTGCGTTGAATTGCGTGCTTAGATCGTCAATCTATCCGCGATGACTTCTTCACGCCAATGACCGACCGTAGCGACTCGGTATTCCAATAGCATGGTTTACAGGCATGCAGCGCCAGCGAGTGAGTCCCGCGATTGCAGCGAGCTTGTGAATTTGCGAGTTTAGGACCCCATCTGGCAGGATCACGGCTGACCTACGTTGAAAACTTGAGTCTCCGTGGCTGATCGCCGCCGCAAGCTTGTACCGCGACGCAGGGGCGTTTCGTTCATCGGGGTTGCACATGAGGCTTGGTAACAGCCTGTTATTTAACGCAAAGCTGCTGCATTGTGGCTATCACTGTGCTGAGGTCGCCGATAATGACAAACGATCGGAACATGTAGTCGCCGGCAGGTACGCCGTCTTTACTTCGGATGCGAAAGACGCAATTCCACTTAACCACTTTTTGAGCCTTGAAGTTCCAGCGGCCGTACCCGGCGTTTTCGTAGCCAGTTGATGGCTGGTTGGGCGAATAGACCCCCATTGCGTGAGTGCCGGATTCCGTCGACAGAATCACGGGTAGAGCCTGCTCACCGGGGCCATCCGACAGTGGGTTGGTGTTTCCCGTTTCGGGGTCGAACTTTAGGAAAGTGGAAAATTCGGGCGGCATATAGCCCGTCACAGCTTCGAATTGAGCGTAAGTGTGTCGTTCATTCAGCGGCAGACCGAATGTGACGTCATACTGAATGACGTTGGGAAATTGCTGATATCCAATCGTAACTCGCTTGGTGAGCAAATGATTGGAAAGCGTTTCTCTGTTCTTAGCGGGGTTTGATCCGGATTTTTCCCCGGGTTGTAGCCAGAATGCCATTTGTGATGTTGTTTGCAGCATGTTTCTGTCCGCAATTAGATGCAGCAGGCGGCTGGTTGAGGCTGATCCGGCACCATCGCGGCGTGAGCCAGCTTCGGTGGGATTGAAGGATTCGCCGGAAAAAGCGGTTTCCAGGTCCAGATTCGAAGCCGACTGCAGCTGGCGTCCGTGGTCTGCGCTGTTGATAAATTCCTGATCATTCCATGTGAGCGAGTGAATCGCGCCGGCCAGTCGTGATGTCGTCGTAATGACGATGTCTGATCCGGCGTACGGTGCTTTTATGACGGCATCTCCCGACGGAAATTGGCCCAGCACGCTTTTGAACGATAAAGCACAAAGAATGGGAAAGACGTATCGAATGCTGTGGAAGTTCATAAAATCAAATCGACGGCTGGTGAGTTGCTTGAAGTTGACGATACAAAATAGCGACTTAGCCCAGACTCGGCATTCGCTGAGACTGTGTCCCCGATATTATTCCAAGTGAAAAACATGAGCGAGCCCGCTGAGAACAACGAAATCGAAGAAACAATCAAGCTGGATCAGTTTTTGAAACTGGCTGATCTTGCGCCGTCCGGGGGAGCTGCCAAGCAACTGATACGTTCCGGGGTCGTGAAGGTAAACGGCGAGGAAGAAGTTCGTCGCGGGCGCAAACTTCATCACGGCGACGTTGTTACACTGAACGGTGAAGACTACGTGATTGAAGTGACATAGCTGCGGGTGTTTGTCTGGTACTGTTGGCCTGAAAACTGTTGGCCTGAAAACTGTTGTCCTGCATGGGGCCCGGAACATTGATTCAGCAAAAAATCAACTGGTACTGGAAGCCGTTTGCCGAACTGACCAGCACGCAACTGTACCAGGTACTTCAGCTAAGACAGCAGGTTTTTGTGGTGGAACAGAGCTGCTGTTACGCAGATATCGACGATTGGGACCAGGATGCCGTGCATCTGCTGGGCTCAAATGCGGATGGCCAGTTATTGGCCTATATTCGAGTCTTCGCGCCGAATGTTCGATTCACCGAAGCGTCAATTGGTCGAGTTTTGACCAGCATGACCGTTCGCGGGAATGGCCTCGGTCACGAACTTATTCGGCGTGGTGTCGAATACTGCAGTCGAGAGTTCGCCACAGCCCCGATTCGTATCGCCGCGCAGGCTCATTTGAAGCGGTTCTACCACAGCCACGGTTTTCAGGTTGTTGGCGAAGAATATCCCGTCGACGACATTCCTCATGTGGACCTGTTGAGAACACCGGATGATTCTTTAGGCAAGCAGTAAGTCAGGTGTCGTTCTGCCCAGCAATTACTGCCATTGTTCGGCATACTTTCGCAGGCGATCTTTCGCCTGCTGCTGGATGGTACTGGAAGCAGCAAGGTTGTGAGATTCCGAAAACCGTTGCAGGTCTGCGTAGGTCTTCCGGGTGCCCAGTTGTTTTGATGTCCAGTCGATGTCGGCTCGGACAGCGATAGCGGCTTCCAGTTCGTGAAATCTGTTCGCGATAATCGCCAGCGCACCTTCGCGAATAACAGGGTCGGACACCTCACAAAGCGGCAAAAGGACAGGCACAGAATCTTCCGCAAAATCACCCTTCGCAATCTGCACGACTGGTGCGGGATTGCCGTTTAGAATTGCCTGAACATTGTAACTTTGCACCATGCGATCGACAGGCAGGACCAGCCACAGATAAGCCGCGGCCGCAACCAGCAAAGTCTGTCGTCGCAGCAGCCACAACACGTTTTGCTGATGAATCGACATGTATGCCGTCACCAGTAACGCAGATGCAAGAACTCCGCAGGCTAACATTCCGGCAGTCTTGGCCTGATCCATACCGTTGAACTGAATGTATGCATTGTATCTTTGGATTGCGCAGCCCGCCTGAACGAAATTTAGGCCGACAAGCGCGTAGGATAATACTCGCAGAACAGGCAGTCTGGAATCTGCCAGCGTTGCACCGTTGAAAATCATGCACATCAGGGCGGATGTTCCAAGCGAAATAATGGCCAGCCATTTGACTCCATTCTGGCAGTAGACCTCAAACTCGAAGCCAGCGCTATACACCTGACTGCTTTGCTTCTGGATCTCAAACAATAGTAAGATCGCGAACGGTACGATTACTGCGAACAGTGTGTTTCGCAGCGGAATAAACAGCGGCGCGAAATAATAACCGACATCGTCAGGGTCGATTTTTGCAGGGGTTTCAACCGCCAGATTCAGCACGGGCCGCAGCAGTCCGGCGGTAATCCACATCACCAGGCAAGTCACACCAAGATGCGCAAGGTCGACGTTGTTGATGGTGGTCCATGCAGACGCTGCACCGCTGCCTGCGGTGCCCAGATATCTTGTGAGTGTCTGCAATAAGTCAGGCCTGAGTGCAAGAGCGACGCCGCCAAATGCCGCCAGAACTGTCAACGGCAGACCGATATTGAAGACAGCAGATGGTGTTCGGTCCTCGTCCGGCAGCACCAGTGCTCTGGTCATTCGAGCATGCAATGCCAGAAAGAATTCGTATCCTCCCCACAAACTTTCGATTGCAAACACTATCGTTCGCAGAAAGAACGGCGATTGGTGCCTGAAGGACAGTGTGAGCCCCGACAATAGCCAAACTGCCGCAACCAGCAAAAGCAAATTTCCATAAACGGCCAGACGGTAAGAAACGCCCAACAACATCGCGGTAAGAATTATTGTTCGCGGTCCGCATGACCGTTCCGGAATACCGAAAAAGATTAGTAAAGCGGCGCACGGGAAAAATACAGCCGGGCCTGCAAACCCACCTGCTCTCAGCAGTGTAAATTCAGCCAGCGCCGCCATCAACAACATGATCGAGAAGGCGACAACACCGGGCGCCGTAATAATTCCCGGAGGCACTTCGTCCAGTGCCATTTCCAGAACAGATTCCTCCTGTTCAACCGGAAGCAATTGATCAGCATCATTCCACGCAGCTCCCTTGCGCATTCGCCTGAGGAGAGATTGTGGTTTTTGTACGAACTTCATGATGTCAGCTTCGGTTAACCAAGTGGCGGGTGCCGCATCTGCCTTGGCTTTGCGATCCCGAATCACCTGAACAATTTATCTGCAACACGTTTGTCGTGCGGCAAAATATTGCTGTGCGTATATCATGAATTGTGAACACTACAAAGCGAAAGCGTTTTCCGAGACTGGCGCGTTTTGTGTCGTCCGGGGGGGTGGGTCATTCCGGTTTTATCGCCGCGTTGACGGGAGATAACTGATCATGTGAACGCCATTTACGACCTTGCCGGCGTTTTAGGATCGGCTTAATGAGGCTGCCTTAGTCGCAGCGATATTGTGATTTGGTTGAGCGTCGTGAAGTGTGATGTCAGACTTTGACTCCGTCGTATTCAAGTGTTTCTGAAGGAAATGCCATGAAAATAGTGTTGCTGATCCTCCCTTTGTTGGCGGCCTGCCTGGTCGAAGAATGTTGTGCTCAGAATTCATCCGCGGCGCAGTTGAAGAATTGGCACCAGTGGCGAGGGCCGTTTGCAAACGGTTCGGCCGCTTCAACGGCAACGCCACCAACTGTTTGGGATCGTTCCAGAAACGTGAAGTGGGCAACAGATCTTCCTGGCACCGGAACCTCGACTCCTATTGTTTGGGGGGATCGTGTTTTCGTATTATCGGCCAAGGAAACAGATCGGAAATCTGACAAGCCGCCGGTTCAGGACCAGCAGTCAAAGACAGTGCCGCCAGCTGTCTACTTTCAGTTTATTGTGACCTGTATAAGTCGGGATACCGGCGAAGTGTTGTGGCAGCAGTTGGCGGTTGAGGACGTGCCGCACGAAGGCCATCATCCAACTCATACATATGCCGGAGGTTCTCCAACAACGGATGGCAAACGCTTGTACGTATCGTTTGGTTCGCGAGGGATTTTCTGTTATTCGCTGGATGGTAAGCTACTGTGGAAGACAGATCTCGGCGATCTGAAGACTCGCTACGGCTGGGGCGAATCCGTCACGCCGGTTATTCAGGGCGACTCGTTGATCATTAACTGGGATCAGGAAGCAGGATCGTTCATCACGTGTCTTGATCCGGCGACCGGGGTGGAAAAATGGAAGACTGCGCGGCCGAAAGAAGTCACTTCCTGGAATACTCCTTTGGTGACCGAGTATGACGGTCACTGGATTGTCGTTGCCAACGGAACAGACATGGTGCGAGCCTACGATCTTGAAACGGGAACGGAAATCTGGTCTTGCGCAGGTCAGACGGTGAACGCCATTCCTTCGCCACTGCGGTACGCAGACAACGCGATTGTGATGAGCGGTTATCGAGGTGCGTTTGCAACTTCGATACCGCTTGGTTCAGCGGGGGACATTACAGATTCGGCTGGCTTGCAGTGGCAGCACAGTCGCGGAACGCCATACGTGCCATCGCCGTTGTTGACGGGCAACCGGCTGATGTTTACGGGAAGCAATGGGAATATTCTAACTGTCCTAAACGTCGATAACGGGCAACCGATTGGTGAACCTCGACGCTTGTCATCCATTGGCAATCTTTACGCGTCTCCGGTGGCTGCAGGCGGACAGTTCTATTTTCTGGATCGACAAGGAACGTGTCTTGTTTTGAAAAACAACGATGAACTAAGTGTTGTAGCCGTTAATCGGCTGGAAGATGCCACGGATGCGTCACCCGTGGCGATTGACGGTCAGCTGTTTATTCGCAGCTGGACAAAGTTGTACTGCATCGCCGAGTAACAACTTATTGTAATCTGCCGAGAGTGCGGTGCAGCCTGGTGGCCGGCGTCTACAAATATCAGAGATCGAAGAAGAACGGAAACTCAGAAACATGTCCGCAAAAATTCTGGCCTTTGCAGGTAGTACCCGCAGAAATTCCTACAACAAAAAACTGGTGCGTCACGCGGCCCAGGCGGCTGAGACAGCTGGTGCTGAAGTGACATTAATTGACCTGCGAGATTTTGCGTTGCCGCTGTTTGATGAGGACCTGGAAGCGGAAGGAACTCCAGCGGCGGCGCAACAATTAAAGCAGCTGTTTCTCTCCCACAATGGCCTGCTGATCGCATCGCCCGAGTACAACAGTTCGTTGTCTGCCGTGTTGAAGAATGCGATCGACTGGGTCTCTCGGTCGGCGTCTGGTGAACCGATGAAAGCGGCATTTCTGGACAAGGTCGCCGCCGTTATGAGCGCGTCACCGAGCGGGCTTGGTGGTCTGCGAGGGCTTGTGCATCTACGAAGCATTCTGCAGAACATAGGCGTGCTGGTGCTTCCCGATCAGTACGCTTTGGGCAGTGCCCAAAGCGCATTCGGCGAAGACGGTTTGTTGGTTGACGAACGAACATCAAAAACCGTAGCAGCCATTTCCAGAAAATTGGTTGTTACGATCTCGCGTCTGAACGCAGTTGACTAATCCTGCGTTCGGGTCGAGTGTTTTCAGCAGTCGAACGTCGTCAATCAGCCGTTGCGTCGAGTTGTGAGTTCGTACACAGGCCATTCCGTGCCGCAGTCGTTGCAATGGAAGCCGACAATTGTCGCAGTGCCGGGAATTGGCAGACGACTTTTGGGGCTGATAGCCGCGTCCTGCAATTCCAGAGGTTCGATATCGTGTAGCGAGCATTCCGGGCACGCGGCATTGTCGTGCAGGATTTTGGCGCGATCGACAGGTGGCGTAATACGCCCGCTGATGATGGTGGCGCGCCGATGAGCTCGAAAAGGAATGACGTGACGGTCTTCCGTCAGTTCAACTTTGTTCTGCGGGACATCTTCCTGAGGTGGTTCGTAAAGACGCAGATGTAATCGATTCATCGTGACTCCTCCTTGATTCACGGGTGTGATTTAGAATTTTTTGAGCCGCCCGTCTGAACATTCCGTTGCTCATGCTTCCCTGCAAGACTTCGCTGGAAAACCCGGCTCGACGACAACTGTACGCGCCGGACGCAGTCTGCTCAACCTTCGAAACGAAGATTTCACACGCGGAGGGCTGGGAGGTTTGCGTTCAGTGTGGCGGTTGTTAAGCCGCCCGGATTTCTGTAGACCACCATATTTGGTGTTCGCGACCGCTCAACTATCCGCTATTTGGTCTCCTAGGTTGAATGGAACGCATTTTTGGCGATGCCAGATCAACTAAATGGTTCGGATTCTGGATAAGTAGCGTTCTGCAGGTGACTTTGACACAGCTGCCCGGAACAATTCCGACCATGAGTACAACGTGGAAACCAGATTCGTGGCAGTCCCGCATTGCCCAGCAACAGCCGGTCTACGAAAACGCAGCTGAAGCCGCCGAGGTTCTGAAGAACCTAGCTAATCTGCCGCCATTGGTGACGGCATGGGAGGTTGATCGCCTGCAAAAACAATTGGCCGCGGCGTCCGAAGGCAAAGCTTTCGTGTTGCAGGGCGGCGATTGTTCGGAAAGCTTTGCCGACTGCAATGCGTCAACTATTCTTCGCAAGTTGAAAGTGTTGATTCAGATGAGCCTGGTGCTGATCTGTGGATCAAAGCAACGTATCGTGCGGATCGGGCGAATTGCCGGTCAGTATGCGAAGCCTCGTTCGACCAACACAGAAACGCGAGACGGCCTGGAGCTTCCCAGCTATCGCGGCGACATCATCAATCGCAGCGGCTTCACGAAAGACGAACGTGAACCGAATCCTCAGTTGTTGCTGCGAGCCTACGAACGTTCTGCTCTGACGATAAATTACATCCGCGCTCTCAGCGAAGGCGGCTTTGCAGATTTACATCATCCGGAAAACTGGGACCTGGAATTTGTCCGGAATACTCCGGGTTCTCGCAAGTATCAGCAGCTTCTGGAATCGCTAAGTGATTCGATTCGCTTTATGGAAGTTGTTTCTTCCGGTGAACTGGAACAGTTGACGCGAGTTGACTTCTTCACTTCGCATGAAGGGTTGCATCTGCTGTTCGAACAGGCACTGACGCGAGCCGACCAGCGGCAACACGGTTACTACAATCTCAGCACGCATCTTCCGTGGATTGGTGACCGCACGCGGGCCATCGATGGTGCCCATGTGGAATACTTCCGAGGCATTCGCAATCCTATTGGAGTGAAGGTTGGCAATACAATTGCCGCCGACGAGCTGATCGACCTGATCAAGGTATTGAATCCGGAAAACACGCCCGGACGACTGACGCTGATTCACCGCTTCGGCGTGGAAAAAATAGCCAGCAAGCTTCCGATTCTGGCAACCGCCGTGCGTCAGGCAAATCTGAACGTGTTGTGGAGCTGTGACCCAATGCACGGCAACACTCACGCGACTCGCAGCGGTTTCAAGACTCGTTCGTTCGACGACATCACGTCCGAGATCATTTCCGCGTTTCGAATTCATAGTGACTGTGGCACTCGACTTGGCGGTATTCATCTGGAACTGACGGGTGAAGATGTCACGGAATGCGTGGGCGGCCCCGCGAATCTGACAGAATCCGACCTGCACCGCGACTACCGCAGCCAGGTCGACCCGCGTCTAAACTACGAACAGGCCATGGAAATCGCCTTCCTGCTGGCCGAACAGCACAAATAAAGCCTGGAGCGGCTGATCAGCGTTCGCAGTCATGTTTCAATGATTGCAATTCGGCAGCATCCCGTTTGAGCCGGTCGACTATTTTTGAGGTGATATAGCAGTGGCCAGATGATCTATGTCAGCTGACATTGCTAACAGCACGGGGTGGTGCAGCGTTGTGAGGCTGTTGTGCAGGCTGGTGGCGTTGTGAAGGTCACCGACTGTTCGGAATCGACGTTGGCTATGGATCAGGTGTAGGCCGGAAAAAGCGGTGTCCAATGCGATGCCTTGTTCTCGCATGTTCGCACAGAACTCTTTGCGTGAGATGTCCGTTTCGACTTGCGGTTCGTAACGAAAAGCGGTTTTGTAGAACGCCGGAACGGATTCTGTTAGTTGAAAAGGGTTAGGAAACAGGGCTGGCTGCAGTGGGGAATCGGCTGCCAGCTGTGCCAGAAGTCGTTGGACATTTTGAAGCCGCGTTTGAGTACGACTGGGTAACAGTTTCAGTTGTGGCAACAATACGGCGGCCTGCATTTCGGACAGCGGATAGGCATCGTTGCCTCGTTGAGTATACAACCGGATGCGTTGAGCCAGCATGGCGTTGTTGGTCAGTACTGCGCCGCCGCGACCGGCTGTCAAAAGCTTGCTGCCGCCGAAGCTTAGCACGCCAATGTCTCCCACGGATCCGGCTCTGCGGCCGTTTAGGATGGCGCCGGCAGCCTGGCACGCGTCTTCAATAACCACAATGCCGCGTTGTTGAGCGAAGGCGTTGATTTCGTCCAGCTGAGCAAAGCAACCGTGCAGGTGCGAGCAAATGATGGCTCGCGTTTTGTCGGTTGTGGCGGCAGCAAGTTGTTGTGGATCAAGTACCGGTACTTTAGGAAGTGTGTCGATCAGAACCGGCGTCGCTCCGAGGCTCAGCACATTCGCGAAATTCGCTTTGTAGTCATAGGCGGCGAGAATGACTTCATCGCCTTGTTCAACCTTCGCGGCTCGCAAAGCCAGTTCCACGGCTACCGTTCCGCTACTGCAAAGAACGACGTGTTCTACGGTGTGGAATTCAGTCAGTGCAGATCGCAGGCTATCGCAGTGAGGCCCGTGATAGCGCCCCCAGCTTCCGTCCTGCAGCATGGCTTTGAAAACGTCGCGAATTGCGTCGTCGGTGATGGGCCATTCGACGGGTAGCGGGCGATCGCCAGGGTTGCTCGGCGAATGACTCAAGCCGACGCTCCTTCGCCGGCATCGCGGCTGCCTTCAGCGGTGGGCTTTGGCGGTTCGGGAAGCGGAACAGACACCTGGATTTCGGAGCCTTCGACTCGCACAGGATAGGTTGCTGATTTGATACCGCTTTTTCGGTTATCCAGCCATGTTCCGTCTTTGATGCTGAAGCACCACGCGTGCCACGAGCACATCACCGAACCATCTTCGGCGACCGGACTGTCGGACAATGAGGCTCCCATATGCGGACAGAAGTCGTTCATGGCAAAATATTGGTCGTTGTGCAGAAACACGCCGACCATGGTGCCGTTGACGGGAAAGCACCGCCCCTGGCCTTCGGGAATATCGCCTACTTTTGCCACGGTCTGAAAATCAGACATTTTCGCTCCTGTCAATCGGTCCGAATTTGGAATTCGCTAAGGTTAACGTGGTGATGGACGGCGTTTGCAAAGAAAAATCGGGCAATTAATCGAGCCAGCCTTGAACGCACCACTCTGAAAAGTGTTGTTTTAGAATGTCAGGATAGTGGCGGTCAGCCACGTGGGGGTCAAATCCCGAAATCCGTTGCGACTTTGGCTTCCTGTGTCGGAAAATGCTGAGCTTGAGAATTCTTCCCGCTACAATGCTTGCTGAACTTTACTATTGTCTTTTCTTCCAGAAAGCGGCCAGGACAGACCAATCTTCGCAGATTTACGTGTTCAGAACCTTTGCGAGCACAGAGCGAATTTGTCCGGCCCGGACGTCCGGCCCATGTTTGTCGATCGAGTCAAAATTCTTTGCAAAGCCGGCGACGGCGGAAACGGTTGCAGCAGTTTCCGCAAGGAGGCTCACGTGCCTCGCGGTGGCCCCGATGGTGGCGACGGAGGCGCTGGCGGCAGCATTATTATCCAGGCCGATCGAAATCTCGGATCGCTTGGCAATCTTGTCGGGCATTATCATTTCAATGCCGAACGAGGCAAGCACGGGCTGGGAAGTCTGAAAACCGGACGCAGTGCTCCGAATACCATCATTCTTGTTCCGCCTGGAACTCTTGTTAGAGACGCAGAGCATGGCCACCTGTTGAAGGATCTGCAGTTGCACGGCGAAACCGTTGTCGTTACCAAAGGTGGCGACGGTGGTCGCGGTAACAAACGCTTTGCCACTGCCACCAACCGTGCTCCACGCGAATGCGATCTCGGGTACCCGGGAGAAGTCCGGGAAGTTGCTTTGGAATTGAAACTCATCGCCGACGTTGGCCTTGTGGGAATGCCAAATGCTGGCAAATCCACATTGCTAAGCCGCGTCTCGCGGGCGACACCGGAGATTGCCGACTATCCATTTACGACAAAGTATCCCAACCTTGGCGTTGTTCAGGTCGATATTAACAATAGCTATGTTCTGGCGGATATTCCCGGGCTGATTGAAGGTGCTCATGAAGGCGCAGGACTTGGCCACGAATTCCTGAGGCACATCGAGCGAACTCGATTGATTGTGCACATGGTTGAACCGTCACCGGCCGACCTTTCTGATCCTTTGGGCAACTACGATCAGATTCGCGAAGAACTTGAGAAGTACAATCCGTTACTTGCCAGTCGAGCGGAAATTTTGTGCGTGACTAAGGCAGAACTGCCAGATGCGGCAACGTGTGCGGAATTGCTTCGCGAAACTTCGGGCAAGCCCGTACATTTGATATCATCCGCCACCGGCCGAGGTCTTGCTGAGTTAAATCGGATGATCATTGCACGGTTGGCAGATTTGGAAGACGACCACTCGGCAATAGCGACGTAAAGCCCGACATGAAAATCCTTCTTGCGAACCCTCGCGGCTTTTGTGCCGGCGTGAACATGGCCATTGAATGTCTGGATGAGACAATTCGTCGAGTCGGTCCGGGCATTTATGTGTATCACGAAATTGTGCACAATAAATTTGTGGTAGAACGGTTCACCAAACAAGGTGTCACGTTTGTAAACACCATGGACGAAGTACCGTTTGGTTCGATTCTGCTGTTCAGTGCTCACGGTGTTTCGCCCGAAATTCGCAAGGTTGCTCGCGAACGCAAATTGCAGACAGTTGATGCCACGTGTCCTCTGGTCACGAAAGTGCATCTGGAAGCGATTCGCTACGCCAAAGATGGTTACAACATCATTTTGATAGGGCACGACGGTCACGACGAAGTCATCGGTACCATGGGCGAAGCACCGGAAAGCATTACTTTGGTGGAATCGCCGGACGAAGTTACGAAGCTGCCGTTCGGCGAGCACGAAAAATTGGCGTATCTGACTCAGACAACGTTAAGCGTTGCTGAAGCAACCGAAGTGATTATGGCCCTGAAGCAGCGTTATCCACATATAGTGTCGCCCCAAAAGGAAGACATCTGTTACGCCACCACCAATCGGCAGGATGCAGTGAAGATGCTGGTCGAATCCGCAGACGTGCTAATCGTCCTCGGCAGTCAGAACAGCAGTAATAGCCGCCGGCTAATGGAAATCGGAGCTGGCCAGGGTGTTCCTTCATACCTGATTGACGGAGCGTCTGAACTGCAGTTGGACTGGTTCGAACAGGAATCAACAGTGATGGTTACCGCTGGAGCGAGTGCTCCCGAAGTTGTCGTAGAAGAGTGTGTCGACTACCTGAAACTTCATTTCAACGCCGAGTTTTCAGAAGAAACGCTTCGAGAAGAAAACGTACACTTCAACCTTCCCAAAGAACTGGCTCAGCTAACGATTCCCACGGCGGGTAAGTCGGCCAATGATGAATAGCAGCGTCTGATTGTTAAGCCGCTGATTCATTCCTCCACAACAGTATTTCATACCTATTTGTGGCCGCGAATGAAGCGTTTCGATAGACGTGCGTTCTTTTTATTAGGCAACACCAGCCAGGCTTTCTGGCAGTTGCCTCAATAGCCGGTTAACTTTAGTACGGGGCCACAGTTGAACATTAGCGGTTTATTTGCTTGAGTTTTGCGTCGCCAGAAACTGTAGCAGGTCGGAGATTTGTTGGTCGGTCAGGTCGTTGAGCAATCGATCGGGCATAAGCGAAGTCGTCTGTTGAACCAGTTCTTCCAGATCAGCTGTTGCGATCACAATGTTTTCATTCTTTGCCGTTCTCAAAGTAACTTCTTTTTCGGAACGACTGACCAGCAATCCTGAATACGCTTTGCCTGCTGTGGTGAGCGCCGTCCATGCGGCAAACTTCGGGTCGATCTTCTTAGATGGATTGAGAATCGATTCCAGAATCTCGTCGCGTTTTAAACGACGGCCGACGTCATCCATCGCGGGCCCAATCTGCCCGCCCGTGTTGCCGATTCGGTGGCAATTGATACATTGAATGCCAGTGCCTGCAAACAATTCTGCACCACGATTGGCGTTTCCCTGAAGTGACAGCAGATTGCTGATGTTCAAAGTACGGTGCTGCTGTTGTTGATATTCCAGCGGCTGGAATCGAGTAAACAGGTTTCTGATTTCAGGAGCCGCGGATTGAGCGGCTTTCAGCAGACGATTGCGTTCAGCGCTTTCGATTGCGTTCTGATCCAGCTGAACAACCAGCTCCATTGCCGCCGATGTTGTTTCCAGAGAGGGCGCGGGCGGAGCAGACGAATCAGCAGTTTTTAGCGATGCAATCCATTCTCGCAACATCGCGATACCTTCGATGTCCACGTGGCGAGAA
The DNA here is from genome assembly GCA_041689795.1 of Fuerstiella sp. Lineage (GTDB taxonomy): Bacteria > Planctomycetota > Planctomycetia > Planctomycetales > Planctomycetaceae > Fuerstiella. The sequence goes on from JBDNFN010000269.1 coordinate 25,270, forward strand.
CCGATGTGTGGCATACGACCTCGTCCCGAACACGCGGCGCGGTATAGCAACACTGATCTGGATGGCTCGCCGGGCTTGATGATGGCGCCGCCTGTAATTTGAAAAGCGCCCTGCACCGGAGTTGCCCCAGTGGTCTTGGTTTCGTCTAACGATGCTTCGTGTCGTAAATCAATCGTCGCCGTTCCGCCCGCTCCGTTCTGGTGGCAATGAGCACAATTCACGGCAAGATAAGCTCTTGCGCGTTGTTCGATGTTTGCAGAGGCGTCTCGAGAATTTGCCAACTTGGCGACTCGGACCTCATCAGTGGTTTCGGGATCTTCAGGAATGCTGCCGGTTAGTAATCCGGCGTTCCGGAATTGCTTCACCTGATTGGTCGCTGCGGAGTTGCCGCTGTGTGGGGCGTCGCAGTTCAGCTGTGGCAGAGTAAACGCCAAAGGTCCGCCGATCCAGGCATTGTGGCAGCGAAGACATTCGGAACGCGAATGAATGTTCCAGACGGTTCGATCAGAAAACAAACCGTATTTTGAAAGATCAAGTTCGGTGCCAGTGGCTGGAGCCAACGCCGCGTCGGTCTGTTCTGGATTCCAAACGTACGTGTAGGCGTTCCAGACTTTGCCCGTGAAGTGCAGTAACTGAGTTTCGAGTTCGATCTGCTTTTGGCTGTCGTCCTGCAGAGTCACGGTTCGTACCAGCACCGAATTTTCGGGAAACTGCATTGTTTCGTGCACACTGCTGTTAGCTATTCTGCGCGGTCCGGGCAAAACGTCGATCGCTTTTTCAGACGGCACCGCCAGAAACCTTGTGGCGGTTGCTCCGTCGTTCCACATCGGTTCGTTGATTTCGAAAGCTGTGACGCCTGCGCTGGGGACCTGCTGCTGTGTGTCGGCAAACAGACCGGTTTGGCTTAACATTTCAGGAAACGTTGATCGCTCATCGGCGACTTCGTTTCGTTCTAAACCGTAGATTGTTCCTTCGTCAAAGTGCAGCAGTAAAAGCTCTTTGGACGTGTCTTCGCCGAACGCCACGATACGCACTGAAGGATCGACCAGGTCTGTGAGGTTTGTCAGCCTGTCGCTGCCGCCATCCGGTTGCGGAGCGATGTCAGCAGACCAGATTCGCCGAGTTTCGAAGTCACCGAAGACGTACTTCCCTTTGAGCTCAGGAAACGCATTTCCCTGATAGACGTATCCGCCAGTGACAGACGCGCCTTCCGAATGAGAATACGCAATTGCTGCGGGCAGAATTGGTGTGGGGCCGTGTTTGCCATCCGGAACCACTGTGTGTGGTCCCTCCACGATGCTCCATCCGTAGTTGCCGCCCGGCTTCACGTTGTAAACCATTTCGTACAGTTCCCAGCCCACATCTCCGACCCACAGCTGACCATCAGGGCCGAAAGTCATCTTCCACGGGTTGCGAAATCCATACGCCCAGATTTCGGGAAGAGCTTCATCGGCGCGAAACTGCAACGTGCTGTTCAACTCAGATACCGGGTTATCGCCTGTCGTTATCGCGTCGGCTTTGTGTGTTGCGGCTTTTGCAAACGGGTTGTCTTTCGGAACGGTATACAGCTGTCCTTCATTTGTTGGATTTACATCAATGCGAAGAACGGTCGACAGCACATTGGTGACGTCCTGCCCTGCTCTGCGAGGATCCGGAGGATTCGGCACTTCACCATCACCGGCCGAGACGTAGAGATAACCGTCTGGACCAAATTTCAGGCAGGCGCCGTTGTGTCCGCCTTCCGGCCAGGATATCAACACTTTTTCACTACTTACGTCGCAGCGAGGAATTCCCTGTTCGTCGAAGACAACGTGAAACCGTGACAGACGAGTTCCGTCTTCCAAATGGTTCTGCCTGTCATCTGACAGCAGTGTGTATGTCAGCCAGCAGACGGGCACCTGCGGATAGTTCGGGTGAAACGCCAGGCCGTAAGCATAGTCGACCTTTGTTGCTGTGGCATGCTGAGTCAGTTGGCTGAAGTCTTTGCGAAAGTCGGCAAACAGGTTGGCTTCCGTGACGTCCTGCCGATCAGGGAACGACCAGACCTGACCTTCGCGCGTGACAATCCAAAGTCGCTCATTGTCGGGGCCGCGTTCGATGTACAGCGGTTGCTTGAACTTTAGATTGGGAAAACGTCGAACCTGCTTCAGTCGCGGAAGTGGGTCCGGAGAGCCAACAATACGAGAATTCGTCCATGCCACACGATTTGGGATGGTGGCGTCGTTCTGAGCGACCGCAACCGTTTGCCAGCATGCAGCGATCAACAGCATAAGGGCGGGGATAGCTCGCGGAATTCCTCCACAGGCAGCAGTTTCTCGCATTGCTGAGGACTGTTGAAGTCTGTCGGCCATCGTGATGTCCTTGTCCGGTCGTTAGAAAAGCAGCAGATTTCGGCCGGCGATTTCGCTTCATCGGCCAAATTGTGAGTAACGGTTGGTAGTGGGCACCGAAAGTGTTGCCAGTGCTGAAAATGTCCTACACAGTTCGGAATCAGGTCTCCACCCGTCTGCTGCGGTTTACTATGCTCACCCGCGTGCGCCCATGATATCCAAACGGCTTTGTGACGCTACGTTGGCGAACAGCGAATGCCAGCCGCTGGCGAGACTCAAAAGATACTGTCCGGAAAAAAGATATGACGATTCAGTTCTACAACACATTGAGCAACACAACCGAAGATTTCAGCCCGGTCGACGCCGACTGCGTCAGAATGTACAGCTGCGGTCCGACGGTTTATGACTACGCACATATTGGTAACTTCCGGTCATTTCTATTTGCTGATGTGATCCGTCGAACTCTGGAATTCTTTGGTTACAAAGTTCACCACGTGATGAATATCACAGACGTCGGCCATATGACCGACGACAGCAGCGCCGACGGCGCTGGTGAAGACAAGATGGCGGCGGCCGCTCAACGAGTAAAAGAAGACAAGAAGTCCGGCAAGGTGCCTGCAGGAGCTGTCGAAAATCCGGGAGATCCATATCAGATTGCTGAATTTTACACCAAAGCGTTTCTGGAAGACGCTAAGTTGCTGGGTGTGAAGGTGGCCTTTGAACCAGATAATATTCTGAAGGCGACTGACAACATTGATATCATGCAGGACATGATTGCTCAGTTGATCCATAAGGGCCACGCTTATGTTGGTCCGGACGGAGTTGTTTATTACAGCGTTGAAAGCTTTCCGGATTATGGCAAGCTAAGCGGTAATACTCTGGATCATCTGCAGATGGGTGCCGGTGGTCGCATCAACGCAGTTGATCAGTCGAATAAACGACATCCGGCCGACTTTATGCTGTGGAAGGCCGACAGTACTCACATCATGAAGTGGGATTCACCGTGGGGCACGGGATATCCAGGCTGGCACATCGAATGCTCGTGCATGGCCCGCAAGCGTCTTGGCAAAGACGTCATAGATATTCACACTGGCGGTGAGGATCTGATTTTTCCTCATCACGAATGCGAGATCGCTCAGTCGCGTGGTGCGACGGGCGCTGATGCGTTTGCGAAGTTCTGGATGCACGCGCGCTTTCTGCTGGTGGAAGGCGAAAAGATGTCCAAGAGCAAAGGCAACTTCTGGACTGTTCGTGACGTGCTGGAAGGCCGAGCCACTGGCGTAAAAGTTCATCCGGCTGTGCTGCGTCTAGAACTGATTAAATCGCACTATCGAGCAAATATGAACTTCACCAAGAAGGGGCTGTTGGATTCTGCCAATATTGTGAAACGCCTGACAGACTTCCGCACCAGGCTGGAAGCCGCCGCCGGTGAAGAAACGGTGGAAGTGGATCTGAATCATCCGATTCTGAAGGAATTTGGAGCAGCGCTGGCAGATGATCTTAACTTCTCAAAGGCATTGGCCGTCGTGTTACCGTGGGCGAACTCAGACCCCGATAACCCGGCCCAGGCGTTAGCTGTGCTGAACAAGATCAACGAAGTACTGGCCGTTGCTCCGCTGGGTGACGCCGTCGTGTCGGAATCAGCATCGGAAGAAGAATCGGAAATCGCGGCGCTGTGCAAAGCCATGGACGAATCGCGAACATCCAAAGACTGGGCGACCGCTGACGCCGTGCGAACAAAGATTCAGGAAGCCGGATACGATGTAAAGACAACACCGGAAGGAACAGTCGCGGAAAAAAGGCTGGCGTAGTGCCCCGCAATTTTTTGCCTTGCCCCGCATGTTAAGGATTTTAGCGTGTCAGAATCAGCTACGACTCCCATTCCAAAGTTGTTCACGATTGTGGGAGGCATCGCGCTCGTCTGGAACCTGATCGGACTGATGGTTTTTGTTTCGCAGGTAACAATAAGCGACGCTGCAATGGCCGAACTTCATGAAGACCAGCAGTTGTTGTTTAACTCGTTACCGTCCTGGGTCAATGTTGCGTTTGGTGTCGCCGTGATTGGTGGAACGCTGGGTTGCCTTGCGTTGCTTGTGAAAAAATCACTTGCCTTGCCACTGTTTTTGCTTTCGCTGCTGGGCGTATTGGCTCAGAACTACCATTACTTCTTTATGTCCAACGCTGTTGAAGTCTTTGGTGTTCAGGCAGTGGCCATGCCGAGCATGGTGATAGTGATCGGCGTGCTGCTGATTATGCTTGCAGCCAGAGCAAAAGCAAAAGGCTGGCTGCGATAGATGTGTCTACGATCCGTAGTCTTTAACGGGCATCATTCAGTTCAGTACCTGAATGCAGTGGGATTTCACTACGAACTGAAACCTGCTATTCGGTCGCACCTGACAGGCAGCGCTGCAGCGTCATCAGCGCAAAGGCAGTGCCGTAGGGTTCGTGGTAATCGTACAGCGGATAGTCCCACCACGATCCATTCTTTTCCTGTCGGTCCAGCATCAGCTTGGCCAATAATGGCCGGAACGGAGCCTGCTGGTCTTCTGGTAATTGCTTCAGGCTGAGGCCAGCGTAGTAGTGGCCGAAGTAATAGAAATATCCGGCGACCTGAAACCACGATTCATGAGGAATCGGTCGTTTGCGTCCGATGTCCAGCCAGCCGTTGCGATAATAAAGCTTGTACAGCCAGCTTTTCACGACGTCGTTGGTGATCGTCGAGTCACCCCATTCGCGCAGGGCGTAATTGCAGCATTGAGTCCGCCCAAGGCTACCTCCGGGACGATTGATTTCTCGCATCGGGCGGTCTTTCAGATATTCGCCGTACAGATAGCTGAAGTCGCTTTTCTGTTGCCGTTTTGTGGCTGCGATAGCTCGTTTCACAAGGCGTTCGGGCGGATCGAGACCGATTGCTTTGGCTTCGGCAAACGCAACCAGGACGGCACCATTCACGAAACTGATCGAACTTGATGTGGGGCGTTGAGCTCCATAGCGAAAATCGTAGTAACCCCAGCCGCCGTCGACAGATTCGTAGCGAGTCAGCTTATCAAACTGGAGCCGAATCAATTCCTCAATCTTCTGTTGACGATGCGCGTCGGCTGCATGTCGAGCGTGTAACTTCACCAGCGTCTGAATGGAATAGGCGTGCCCCCAGACGTTGTAGATGGCGTCTCCCGTGGCGCGGCGCAGATCAGGAAGGTGTTCCGTCAGCCACTGTTCAGCCGCATCAACGGCTTTCATGGCCGCTTCGTTTTGTGTCGCCGTTTCCAGCAGCGCAGAAATGCACAACGCTGTTGTCGCTGTACGAAAAGCATCGTGGGCCCCAGGAACCGGAGCATAGATGTTGAGTGATTTGGTACGAGTGGGTGACCCCCACGATCCGTTTGGGTTTTGTTTCTGAATCAGAAACAAAATGCCACGATCCATCGATGCCACAATGTCCGCATCTTTTGGAGGATCGACGAGTGGTGCCAGGGCAGCGTAGTTCACACTGTTCGTGACCATATCCGAAGGCGGCTGATCATTAGCCCATGTTGCAGCGCAACACCACACGGCCGCTGTGATTGTAATCAGGTGACTGAGTCGCATCTTTCGGTTCCTGTGAAATTACAGCTTAGTGCGCTGTCTCGTGGCAGCGCACTAAGCGTTCAGTCCGGTGATTGCTGTCTGACCCGAGCCGGAAATGGGCTCATGTATCTGTAAGTTGCTCTGGCTGGTGCGCAACATTACCTGGCGGCAGGCAGTGTGATAGAACAGCTTGTGCCGGGCACGATGTTAGCGACGTTCCTGTTGCTGATGGCGATGATGCAATCGAACTTGTTGTTAGCGTAGGGGACTCTGTCGATCGATTTTACTTTGATGTTCAGTTGTTGACTGGCAAGTGCGGCCGGGTTGGCAGTGCCCTGTTCTCCGGCTGTAACCTGGTTCAGCTGTGTTTCCGTCAGTTCGGTTCGAATCTGTAGCTTTGCGGGATTGACCAGAGTGACAAGTATCTGATCGTGAGTAACGGGTGTTCCGGCTTCCGTTGTACTGGCTTTGTCGCTCAGTTTTCCTCGCGACAGTTTTCCGTGAAAGACGATTGCATCATGAGGAGCCGTAATGACCAAGTGCTTGCGTTCGGCTGTTAGTTCTTTGAATTCACGTTCCTGCTTGTTGATATCATCCCTTTTTTTTACGAATTCTATTTTCTGACGAGCGGCTGCAAACTGCAGAGACTGCAGTGTTTTATGGTGAGCCATTTCGGCTCGATCCAATGCTTCTTTTTGCTGCTCCGTTTGCAGAGGAACCGACTGTCTGATCGTACGTTTTGTCTGAACTTTGGTGCCTTCCAGGCGAAACTCGGCACTTTCGACAGCCTGCTTTGCACGCTTTAAAACGATCTCTTCTGATTCTTCAGTCAGTTCATCTTCCTGGTACATTTGTTCCAGCTGTTGGAGTTCTTCCATGGCGTTGTCCAAAGCCTGTTCGGAAGACTTCTGGCTGAATTCGGCGCTTAAGATGGATCGGTCGCGATCGGTTTCCTGAAAGTTATCGAAGGTTTGTCGAGCCTGTTTCCATGATCGTTCGGCGGCAGCCCTGTCCAGCAACTGAGTGGCCTTGAATTGAGCGTAGGCAGCTTCGTCTTCCTGCATGGTGATCTTCGCCAATTGCAGGTCGACTTCAGCGGCCTTAATTTTTTCGTCGGCATCTTCTGTTTCGAACGCGGCGACGACCTGTCCAGCCTTAATCGTTGTTCCGTGTGCGACAATGCGTTTGATGACCAGTGATTTCAGGTGCTCCGCCTTCGCGGCAAGTTCGGAAGATTCGACGGCTTCGAAGGTGCCTGTTAGCGTGACGTCTTTGGCCGTCGATTCTGTTTTGGCAGCGACGTCTTCCTCAGCAACAGCGGTGGCGGTGATTGAAGCGATAAGCATCAACATTGGCAGCGTCGACGGTTTCAAATGCATTTTCGGAAACTCCGGAGCGGGCGTTTTGAAGTGAGTAAAATTCGCGGTTTAAGGAATCATATAACCGCTAAGTTAGTCGGGCTTGGTTGAGGGAAAGGGCGAGTTGACAGGGTCGCACCGATCGAAGCAAAGTCAAGCAGTTGGGTGGCTGACAAGCCCCGTGTGTGCTCAATTGTTGGCGAAATTTGGCCGTTCTTAGTGAATCACGGAAAAGCGAGAGACATTCGCAATGCCTGTTGAACATTCGTCTCACGTCCTGACGCGAGCGACAATGGCGCGCTCCGGAACCTGAGTTGGACTGTAAACGAGTGGCGGCTTTTCAGGCGTTAGGCGTTGTTTTCATGATCCAGAGTCTAAGAACGGCGATACACGTGGGTGTGTGAGTGATGGTGCCGGAACACACAGCAGCATAAGCTTCCGGCAGTGACATCTTCACGCAGCGAATTTGTTCTGTGCCTTCCGGGTTGGCGTCGTGAAACGTCAGATCGGTGGCCAGAAACATGGTGGTTGGCGAAACGACGCTGGCGGTAAACGGATCCACAGTTGTTAGTTCGGTCCAGGTGGCTGCGGAAATGCCGAGTTCTTCCGCGAGCTCTCGCTGAGCACATTCCACAGCAGGTTCATTCGACTCACGTCCGCCGCTAACGGCTTCGATGGTGATGCGTCCAACAGCGTAGTGAAATTCTTCTGTCAGATAGATGTCGTCATTCTGAAACGCAAGAACGCAAATGCCGTGTCTGATGGATACAACGCTGTGTGTTCCGAGATCGCCGTCCGGTCGGATGACGTCATCTTTTTTGACGTGCAGCCAGGGGTCAGAATAAACTTCGGTTGTCTTCAAAATCTTCCATGGCCCATGCGGCGTGGCGTGTTGTGTGGTCATGTCGTGATTTCTCGGATGGCTGTTTTCAGCCGTAGATGTAAACCTGATTAAAGGGGTAGCGTTTTGTGCACGCTGGTCGATCACACGCCAGAAAAGCTGACTGCCGCGCAGGAATGTTGTCGAATTCACGACAGCTGTTATCAAGTCGATATCGTTGCCGCCGCAAGAGCTTTCCGTCTTTCGTCGACGCAGATTCTCACAACTTGTTTGCAAACAGCAAGTTACGCCGAAGTTTCCAACCAGCGGGCAAAACGGTATCAGCTTCGCTTACATCTTATTTCCAGACAAACATACTCAGAAGGAACTGAGATTCCATAACCGGAAAAGAAACTGACAGCGAAAGCCGCTGGAATTTCCCAGTTGGCAACGACGCTGCAGAAAACAATTGTCGAAGATCTTTCACGTTCCGCAATGGGTGCAGATGGACTCACCACGGAGCAATGGCAGTGTCTGTTCGTCCTGACGAAAGCTCTGCATTCGTTGCGGAACGGAAAGACCTTCGGCGGAAATACGAAGGAAGATAACGATGAAACGAGCACTCATGATGGCGCTTGTGGCTGGCTGCCTTTTGACTTCAACTTCCAGCAGTGCAAACGCATCCGATCATCACGGCGGCAATGTTAGAAGTTCGGGCTTTGGCCTGTCCCTGAACTTTGGATCTCCTTACGGATCCGGTTCAAACTTCAGCTATAACCGAGGCTACTCGAATAACTACAATGGGTACGGAGGTTATCAGCAAAGCCATAACTACTATCAGCCGCAGCGATATGTACAGCACGGATCGTACTATCCTGCGTATCGACAGGCCGTTCCAAGCTACGGCTTCAGCAACTTCAGACACCATGGTTGCGGCTATTGATATCAGCCTCTGCTGAGTAAACAGCGGACATGGCTACTGAAAACGGAAACGCTGTGAAATAAATATCCGTTTAACCCGACTCGCAAAGAAGGCTTCGCAATAAAAAAGCCCTCCTCTGGAAGTCGGGTTAAACGAGTTTACGAAATCTGTCGCTTGCCGAGGCATCTCGGCCGGTCTTATGTTAGTGACCAGCCGTCGCGGTAGGATCGGCGGATGAACTGATCGGCTTCGGGGGCGTTTGTGGCTTTCATGCTGGCGGCGTCCCAGATCAGTTTCTTACCCGTTCTAAACGCGACGTTGCCCAGATGATTGGCTTCCGTTAACCAACCAGCATATTCAAAGTTGCAGGTGGTCGGGTCGCCGGTTTTGGCAGCGTGTACCCATTCAGCGTGGTGGCCCAATGACGGCGGAATAAACTGTGCCGGAGGTGTGAAGTTTTTAAACTTCTCTTCCGGCAGCAACATGTACTTTCCGTAGTCGGAAAGCAGCATGCCATCATCGCCGATAAACAGAACGCCGCTGTCCCATTGTGGAATCTGGCCGGACTTCCAGACGTCGGGTTTGTCAGCGCCTTGATACCAGCTGACTTTGACGGCCGACATATCGCCTCGAGCCGCATATTCATAATGAGCCTGCATGGACGCTGGAGCAATTTCTGCATGAGGCGGAGGCCCGCTGGCTTCGATTGTTAAAGGGGCCTGCAGCTTCAAAGCCCAGAACGGCAGGTCAATCCAGTGGCTGCCAAGGTCAGACATGGTGCCATTGCCGAAATCCCACCAGCGATACCACTTCGGGCCCGGGAAGTAAATTTTGTTGTAAGGCCGATAGGGCGCTGGTCCCAGCCAGAGTTCCCAGTCCAGGCCTTCCGGAATAGGGTCCTCATTAGCTGGCCGTTCTTCCACATAGACAATGTCCTTATTGGCGATGGAATCTGCCTGCGACTGTCGACCCCATGTTCGCCCAACCCAGGTGTGACATTCGCGGACTGGACCGATGGCTCCAGACTGCACTAATTCGACGACTCGGCGATAATTATTGCCAGCATGAATCTGTGTTCCCATTTGAGTGGCGACACCGGCCTTCAACGCGGCTTCTCTAATAACGCGAGCTTCATACACACTGTGAGTCAGCGGCTTTTCGCAGTAAACGTGTTTGCCAAGTTGTAGTGCTGGTAGCGTGGCAAAAGCATGAGTGTGTTCGCAGGTACTAACAGCAACAGCGTCGAATTCGTCGGGATGATCGAAGATTTTTCGGAAGTCGACTTCTGTGCGAGCGTTCGGATGAGCAGCGCTGGCTCGGTTAAGGTTCTGCTGATTGACATCGCACAGCGCCACGATTCTCTCTGACGAAAGAGATGCCAGGTTGCTGCCGCCTCGACCGCCGCACCCGATCACGGCAATTCTTAGCTTATCGGTATCAGATTCCAGCTGACGCGGCTTTTCGTCGGCGAACAGTCGCGGAGCGAACGCCATGGTGCCGGCAAGCGTGGTGGAAGACTTCAGAAAGTTTCGTCGAGTGGAAGATTGGCGAGCCATACGGAGAACCTTTGCTACGGAAAGTGGCGGGACGTTAATCGGGCGGGCGAAGTCGCCAGAGCGGTTGTTTGGGGCTTTCACTGTTTACGAACAGCCACTTCCCAGTGGTGTCGAAACAAATGGTTTCGCCCTGTTTTCGAGGCGGCAGTGAGAACGCTGTTCCGGGAATTCGAAAAGCGTCCTCCCATGTCTGGGCCGACGTGCGTTTGATGGCCAGTCCGTTAAACATGGTGCAAACCACCATTGTGCGGCCTGACGGCGAGATATCCAGTGCGGTCGCGTACGGAATAAAAGGGGATCCAATGCGATTTGCTGTAAGTTTCTGTTTGCTGTCGGTCAAATCAAGCGGCAATACAAACAGGCCACATCGGTGAGGCAGGTCTTTGGTGAGCAAAAGTATTTCACGTCGCTCGCTGTCCACAGCCAGGCCTTCGCAGTCCCAGACACCGTCTTCGTACTTGAACTTGATTGAGGCCACGATCGGCACTGAAGTCTTTGAACCCACAGACGTGATACGGGGTTCTTTCAGCAGAAACAGATGGCAGTCAGGGTCTTTGTTGCCGCGTCGCTTGCTGTTGTCTCCGATATCTCCGATCAGCAACCATGACTCGCCATCCATGCGAAACGAACACATGTCTTCCCAGTCATGAGCTTCGGCACCCTGAATATCCACGATCGCTTTGGTTTGTCCGTCGAGCCCTACTAAATAAAGCCGCGGTTTGTCTCCGGAATCGTTATGTATCCAGACAGCGTCTGTGAAGGTGTAGCTTACCGCCAGGCCGCTGCTTTCGTTGATGTCCCTATCGTCAACGATCGCCAGCTGTTTAGCATCCTCGAACGAGTAACCGCAGAGCGGCAAGCAACCGAACAGGATAAGAACCGGCGTGATAAGTCGAAAAGCAGTCATGAGCGATTTTGCAGTGAAGAACAAGGAACTGCACAAAGTGTGTCGATCCGCGGTCAGAACTGCAAATCACAAAGAGGCATCAAGACATCTAAGGCGTTGTTGTACTGCCAGCATCGATAGAGGTTGAGACTTCCGGAATGGCTTCTACACTCTCGGCATCTGGTTGCTGAGTTATTCGCCGAAAGTTGGTCCGTTGCCCCTTCATCTCCTGTTTCCCCTGTTTTCGAGTATCGTGTTCGTGCTGGGCATGATGCTGGCCAAGCAGGCGATTGGTCGCGGCGCAACTCCTTGGACAGGAACGTTTTTCGGCAATTTGTGGCTGGCGTTGTTCTGGGCTGTCGTAGCGATTGTGCGTGGTGAAGTGATTCCTGTAGAAGCCTGGGGTGACGCCGCGATCATCGGATTTCTGTTTGTGCTGGGGCAGTTGTTCACCTATCTGGCTTTTCAGTTTGGTGATGTATCTGTTGCCACACCGATTTTCGGTGTGAAAGTGCTGATGGTGGCAAGTCTGACATCGCTGTTGGCAGGAACCAGTGTGCCGCCGGTGATCTGGATGGCTGGAGCTATGGCCAGCGTCGGCATTATTTTGGTTCAGTGGTCTGGTGGGCAGCGTCAGACGGAAGAACAGTCAGGTCGTCGCGGCGCAACCATTATCTTTGCTATGAGTGCCGCGTTTTCACTGTCGCTGTTTGACGTGTGCCTGCAGAAGTGGGCTCGCGGCTGGAACAGCTATGCGTTTCTGCCCGTGATGTTTGGAACCGCCGGAATCCTGTCGCTCGTTTTTCTGCCCGTCGTGACAAGTCCCAAACGCCTTGTCGAACTCAAGGCTATTAAATGGATGCTTGGTGGTACGTTGCTGATGGCGTTGCAGGCATTGAGCATGTGTTTTTCTCTTGCCGAATTTGGCGATGCTCCGAGAATCAACATTGTGTACGCGTTGCGGGGACTTTGGGGCGTTGTCCTGGCGTGGTTGCTGGCAGGAACTCTGAAAACGAATGAAGCATCCGTCGGCCGTCCCGTAATGATCCGCCGCCTGTGCGGTGCCACCCTGCTAACCGCCGCCGTCCTGCTGGCTATTACCGCCTCCTGACAAGGGCTCCGCCCTTGACCCGATGGCGTGGCACGTCGAAGCAGATGGGATGTTCTAATCGCCGAGCCGCTCCGTTGTCGCTACGAATACAGACTTGCTGGCTATTGTAGGTTCAAGCACAGAGATCCTATGTGGATTCCTGCGGTGTTCGAAACTGAAGACTCGTCTATGACCAATTGGTCACGAACCGATTGGCATGCAGAATGTACTGGAGTTCAGGGGATTCCGTCGCCGCCGTCGGCCCGGTGGCAAAGGGCAAGAAACTCACGAAACCCAATAGAATCGTCAATGAACCGAACAGAGCCATCCAAGAAAAGGAAATGCACTCCCCCGAGATGAAAGCTGCTGGCGACCTCCAATGGAAGGTGTCGCCAATAGTCCGCCGCACGCGATTTGTTCGGGCCGTTTAGCGGATACTGCCGAGAAGCCCGAAAGCTGAGCCCTGAAACATGACCGGTATAGCCAACCCACGTGGGCCAGGAATTACCGCGTGCACCGATACTGCAGCTTTCTCCAAGGCAAATGGTGTTGGACAGGCCATCGGAAATGTCGCGAAACCGAATCTGTTGTGATTGGCTGGCTGCTGTAAACGCTCCCCCTCGGCCCTGAAACACGTTGGCGCGATAGTTCATTGTGGCGTAGCCCGTACGCCACTGGCTTAGGACGTAAGGCCCTACAATTTGGGAAGTTTTCCAGAGCGCCGAAGACGGACACCGAAGCACAGACAACTGGGTTTCACCTCCCGGATAGATTTCCCCATGTCTGTCGAAATAATCCTGAAAGACGTACATTCGCCCGTCGGGATTGAGATGGGAATAGAGCGTTTGTTGGTCCAGATAAGGCAACAGGCACACTGGCCATCCCCATGCATCGCTGACGTGTGGCCGAGTTAGGTTTCGAGAGGTCATCGCTACCGGAGGCATGCAACGATGTATGTCGTGATAGCCATGAATGGCGATTCCCAATTGCTTGAGATTACTGCGGCATTGGGTCCGTCTCGCCGCCTCACGAGCGTTCTGTACTGCTGGAATAAGCAAGGCAAGCATGACGCCGATGACCGCCATTGCGACAAGCAACTCCGTGATCGTGAATGCTCTTGTTGCGAGACGTTTCTTGCGCACAACAATTCCTATGTAATATGTAATTCAACTAAGCTGCGAAATCAGAAGGGAAGGGAAGACGGGAAACCGGTAGCTTCCACGTTTCCCCTAACCTATTGCAATAGCTTGTTCTTCTATTATTCCTCTTGGATTTCAATGCATTCGGAATAGCACAGGATTGCCGTAGCGGGCCCCCAGGTTGATTCGCCGATAATCCCCTCGGCAGGAATCCCTGAGTTGGGCTGGCAGTTGTGGCTTCCATCAGAACGCTTTTTGTACCAAACCTGATATGTTTCGTCGTTAGCGAGATTGTCACCGCCGCCGTCAGTGACCCAAATACGAAAACAGTGTTCAAATTCCTTCATCGCCGGTTCAACCACATCATAGACCAACACAGGTGGATTGGGAACCTGCGGAGTTGGGTCGGCTTTGTGGGCAAAAGCCTCTACAAAAATACACTTTGCTGCGCAGTCACCTGCAGCGGAGACGGCCAGTCCAAGAACGCCAAAACTACTGACCGCAGCCACCGCCGCTACAGAAACCCAAGTGCGCCAAGTTGTGTTGCTTAAACGCATATCGTTCCTCCCTTAAAGAATTTGTCAGACATCCCCAATGGGCTTCGTCCGGTAAAACAAATGAACTACGCTCCCGAATGGACCGTAGACCACATTTAAGTTTTCCGTGCCAGATTCGCAAAACGCCTCAAAGCCAAAATGGCCGTCAGGCCAGCGAGCAGCCAAAGTCCAATAGAAATTACCGATGGCCCAGGCGTCTGAGAAATGCGCTTCGTCGATCCGTTTTCGCGGTTTTTCACCAGCAGAGTTCCATCTTCCTGTACGGTTCCATTGACGCCGAGTGGACCATGACTCACGACGGACCCCGGTGGGAAGTCAATGACAAAGTCTTCGTCTTTGACTGGCTGTCCAAATTCGATCGCCCTCACCCGCGCCGACCATTGATCATCAATGTGTCGCGATTCTGGATTGATTCCCACGACCGTCCAACTCCGGGGAATTGCCCCATACTTAGGATCGTCCTCATACTGAATATCGAGTGTCACAATGGGTACATCTGGCCCCGTGCTGTTGAGAAACATTTCCTGACGCAGCACGATGTACTGCCGTAGAGGGTCAAGCGTGTACCTGAAACGTAAACCGTCTCGCAATGTTACGACCGGTTGATCATGGAGGGTTGTGGCTTTCGGATCGCTCCACGTAAGCGGGTCTACGCCATTTAGTGCGGTTTTCAAGGGACGAAAATTCAGTACGACAGGCGCTGAATGGTAATCCCATCCATTCATCAGGAAATTACCAGTTGCCACGTTCCCGACATTGTGGGGAAGAAGTGCGTGTTGAAACATTGTATAGCTGTGTTTGCCGTCGTAGGTGTTCTGGTGCTTCTGAACAACGGACTTGCCTTCCATTTGAAGCCACACCACGCCAACCTGATCGATGCTCATGCGAGCCACATCAAAGACAACAATATAGTCCGTCTTCAGCCCGGGCTCTCCGTTGTTGACCTGTCCTGGTGCCTGGGCCGCATTGTAGACGTCGAAGTATTCAATTTCGATGTAGCCTGTCGTAAACTGTTGCTGCCTGTGTTCCCACGCGCTTCGAATATCCTGCTGTAAATCCGCAACGGCTGCGGAAGATGAAAACGCGAGCAACAACGCTAAGCTCGACCACGTGGTCGAGCCAAAGTTTTTGCCACCAATCGGATGTTGGGAATTAATTTGCCTAACTCCTCAGATTCTGTTCCGCCGTAAAACGTCCGAATCTTTGCTACACCAACTTTCACCGGCAGTGAAAACTCTGAACCATCGCGTCGTTCAACGTAAATTACGAAATTGCCATTCCAGCGAGCCGATCCGGTTCTCGCCGTAGCGTTCGATCGGACACTCACACTCGTCTCGGCGCGCCAGGTTTCCAGTGCGTCATCTTCAAGAGTCACGTCAAGCATCGGTTCATCAAGAAGTACCTTTGTAATTCGAAACATGCCATTGTCGAGCGAGCGGATGGTGACCACTTCCTGCGGGAATTCGTCAGCCTCTTCGTCAATACTTAAAATGCTGTGTTTAGGAGTCTAGTCAATCGCCCCGGTGACATCTCCGTGGACGACGACTTCTTCCCGAATCTCCTTATCTCCGACACCCGCGATGAGAGTCACTGTCTCGGACACTCGGCCCAACACGCCAGCATCTCTCAATTCGAGAGTGAATTGTTTGCAGCCAGGATGTACGTCTTCCGATGACACAACGGCGAGCCGCGAGGTTGTCTCGCAAGCCACGGAGGTTACATCTGGGTGCGACTGGACGAGCATTTTGAATTGATTGCGATTGGTCAACTCGCCAAGTCCGTCCAACGACGGAATCCCCTCTGGAAACAGGAACGGACGCTGAATCCTTGCCTCAACAGTATACCTTTCATAAAGCCCTCGCTCGTCCACAAACGCTAGATCCACTACGAGCTCATTCTCGAAACTGAAAGCTGAAGGACTCCCCGACAGATCGAGTGTCATCACTATTTCAGTTGATGCACCCACATTTAACGAGAAACGGTCAGGCTCCAGATTTGTGCAACTACATGACGAAATTGCCTGAACAACGTTAATTTGTTCGTCTGAGACATTACTGACCGCGAACCTAACCTCGTGCGATTGATTTACCCATATCTCTCCAAGATCAAGCGATTCAGGAGAAATGCTGAGACGGCACCCCGCCTTGGAAACAGATGGCCGCGGAAAATCAGAGTCTACCTCGCTGGAGACACTGGGCGTTGAAGATTTGAAACAACCCAACATCGCAATCATCAGGCCCGCGAGCGTCCATACTCTGAACACATTGAAGAGCGAAATCGCACAGATACATCGTGGACTTTGGAAGACTCGACTTTCCTGAGCGGGACGCTTTCGCAGTGAGACTCGCATCTCTCGTAAGTGGAAATCCATAACAGTTACCAGTACAGGCGTTACGAATCGCAACCATCCGCTACGGGATTCGCCCAATTCTAAAATCACCTGACTACAGGAATTCCCTACGTGGCGTTCTACTAACCCTTAAGTATGGAACACACGTGTTTTGTTTTCGGCAATCCGAATTCTGAATTTCTTGGTAAAAACCTGAGATAGAATTTCAGAAGAATTCATGATGAGTAGCCCGACATCAACATGGTTTTTACGGTGTGACATACCGGGACGGACAGCTTTCGTATGGAAGCGATGGCTGAAATGGCATTTTTTTTCGCCGGACCTGACGAACATATTGAATTGAACTGGATTTCACCGAACTTGCCGAAAGCGTTCTGCCGGGTCTTTCGCGGCGGATCGACACTGCCTGGGATGATTGGACACAGTGTAAGAAGCGTGGCTGGATCGGATTGTTGTACTGGAGTCATCAAGAACAGTCATGCAGGCGACCGTCGATGAAATCAATCGCACAGAAGCTGACGGTATAGCAAAAATGGCAGCTCTGCAGCGGCTGGATTCCATGAGCTACCCGTTGACTGTTTTGGGCATGTTGCTAAGTGTGTTCGCGTTGGGTCATGTGCTGAAGTGGACGGCGAAAAGTATTGTCGCAGAACAGAATGCTGACTACACGCCCGAAGTCACCAGTTGCGTTGAAGTTGCGTTGTTATTGATGCTGGCGATGTCGCTGATTGACCTCGCCTGGACGATTCTTGCCGGTCAGGCAGGCGTGATGAAAGAAGTCAATCCACTGGCAGCCACTTATCTGGATTCCCCCATGCAGCTTGTGGCCTTCAAGGTAACAGCAACCGGACTCGGGTGCGGAATTCTATACGCCTGGCGACGGCAGAAACAGATTCAGGATGCAACATGGTGGATGTGCCTGGTCTGCGTATTGTTGACATTCCGCTGGGTCGTGTTCGATTCGGTCATAGGTTGAACGGCTGAGTGCATTGATCGAGTGATAGTGACGCGTTGTAATACGTGTCACTAAATCATTGATCATGACGAAAGCTGGATATGCTCCCGAACTGGCACTGCAATCGAATTCTTCCGACCGTGATGTTTGCCGTGGTCGCTTTGTTGGCCACTTCTCAAGCGACACTGTTGGCCGATGAAGACGAAGACTTTCCACCGGGTCTTGAAGCGAAATACACGGTCGGCGAATCGACCGTTCGACGCATCGATTACACGCTAAGCTTCGATTGGGGCGGTTCGGCCCCCGACGAACGCTTGCCGGTCGGCCCGTTTGCGGCCACATGGTCGGGCAATCTGTTGGCTCGATCGCCTGGCATGCACCGCTTTCATGCATTTGTTGCGGGTGATGTCGAAATCACGATTGACGGAAAGTCGGTTCTGCAGGCCTCGTCGGCCTATGGATTCAACAGTGGCGAACCATTCGACCTGACAGCTGGAGATCATGCGATCGAAGTTCGCTATTCGACGCCGAAAGAATTAGACAAGCCGCGAGCTCGCCTAAATGTGTTCTGGTCGTCGGACGCGTTTACGATGGAACCTTTGCCAGCAGATGTGCTGTTTCGCGACGAAGGTAACTCGCAATTGCACGCAACAGGCCAGGGCCGATTGCTGGCCGATGCGTTTCGTTGTGCGGCCTGTCATCGCAGCGAAGACGATCTGTCGCGACACCTTCAGCCGAATGGCTTAGCCGTGATGGACGCTCCTGCGTTGGATCGAGTGAAGGGTTCACAAAATCCAGCAATGCTGATTCGGCGCCTGATGTTGCCACAAAAAGCTGTCAGCAACAGCCGGATGCCTCACTTTGGGCTTTCCAGCGCAGAGGCCAGCAGCGTGGCTGATTTTCTGTTGTCGGTGTCGAAGGATGCTCACAAGGAAAGCGAGATCAAATTCAAGGAAGGCGACATCGATGCCGGAGCGAAGTTGCTGCATTCGCTTGGTTGCGTCGCCTGTCATCAGTTGCCGGGTGGTCAGAATGGTGCAGAGTCGCTGGCAGCACCGTATGACGCTCCTGAGCTTGTCAGCGCGGCGAAACGCAGATCGGTTGCATGGCTGGATCGCTGGCTGCGAGATCCCGAATCGCTGAACGTCGATCACCGCATGCCCGTTTACGATCTTTCAAAAGACGAACGTCGTCAACTGGTGGCCACTTTGGCTCAAACAGGAGGCTCTGCGGAAAGCGGGGCATCGCCTGCAACAACTGAACCTCTCGAAGAACGTATCGCCGCGGGCAAGAAAATCGTCGCCGAAGCCAACTGTGCGGCCTGTCATCTTATTCCGGGAATGAAGGCGATAAACGTGGCTCCGCTGTTAGCCAGCAGCTCCGCGAGAAGCAATTCAGCCGGCGGCAGATCTCATGACTGTATTCTGTCGCCGCCTAATTCGGGAACACGACAAAACGACCGACGCGTTCCGCACTACGCCGCGTTTAGTGGCAAAGAAACGGTTCCGTTGACGGAATGGATTCGTTCGACAGCAGAAACCAGCAAGCTGAGTATTGCCGACAGGGGCCATCAGCTGCTGCAACGCAACGGGTGCACGGCGTGTCACGATCGCGACCTGTCTCGCGGACTTTCAAACATCGCCAACAGGCTTGAGAAAGCTCACCCGGAACTTGCCGGACAGTCGCAGGGCTTGATACCTCCTACGCTGACCGCCGTTGGAGACAAGCTGAACGACGATTATCTTCGCAAGGCCGTGGCTGGCGAACAAGCCGATCGTAGGCTGCCATGGCTGCTGGTGCGCATGCCGAAATTCAAACACAGCGAAGCAGATCGAGCCGCCTTGGTGCACTATCTGGTAAGCTCTGACCGCATTCCCGATGAAGCCGACGCGGCCAGGCAGGATGTGCTGGCGGAAGTAGATCTGACGGGTACGGCGGTCGCTTCGACGGAAGATCTTCTGCTGGGCAATCAGCTAACAGGAGCCGCTGGTTTTAACTGCGTCGCGTGTCACAAGGCCGGTCCGTTTGAACCTCGCAACGTGGCGTTGGGAACTCGTGGTTCAGACATCATGACCATGGGTAGCCGGATTCGGCCGAGGTTTTTTCAACGCTGGATGAAGAATCCGATTCGCGTGGTTGCAGGAATCGAAATGCCCGCCATCAAAAAAGCGATGCCGGACGTGCTGGACGGTTCGTTGCCGAAGCAGATCGGAGTCATCTGGACGGCTCTCAACGATAAGCGGTTTACTCCACCAACAGTCACCAGTCGCTTCGAACAGATCGTCAACGTTGAACCCGGTGCAGCGCCACGCATCATTCGCGACGTCTTTACGATCGGCACTGGCAAAGATCTTGAATCCGTTGCCAGAGCGATGGCCATAGGTTTCGGTAACGGCCACAACCTGCTTGTCGATCTGGACACAATGTCCGTTCGGCTGTGGACGATCGGCGAGTTCGCTCGTCAACGCACCGAAGGCAAAAGCTGGTACTGGGACATGCCCGGTATTCCCGTGCAGCGAAATTCAGCGGCACAGAATCCATTCTATCTGACACTGAACTCACAGACACTTTTACCGATCGAAGACGAAGGTCGGTTGGCCGAGTTGTTGTCTTATCGTCAGTTCGGCAATGCGATCGAAATTACCTGTGCATGGCGGTTTGGAACGGCGGAAGAATCCGAGTTGCCAGATAGCAGCGAGCCACACTTCAGCCAGACGAACTGGGAACGTTGTGCGGAAACGGCTCACCGCGTCGTCGTTCAGCATCGATTTGAACCGTCAGAAGTACATGACAATCTGAGCGGTACCGGCTGGAAGCGCAGCTTGAAAGTTCTGGAAGCACCTGCCGGGTCTGCCGTGGTTGGATGGCTAAGTGTTTATCGAGACGAAAAGCCTTCGCATCCGGGCTTGATTCCCGTTCGCACGAGTCCAGATCGATGGGCGAAAGTTACTTCCGGCGAAACAGGCGCTGT
The DNA here is from genome assembly GCA_041689795.1 of Fuerstiella sp. Classification (GTDB taxonomy): domain Bacteria; phylum Planctomycetota; class Planctomycetia; order Planctomycetales; family Planctomycetaceae; genus Fuerstiella. Next base: position 45,771 of record JBDNFN010000269.1, read on the forward strand.
TCAGCTGACGGTTGGCGAAACGGCGCCAGTGATGAAGACAAGTGTTTCCCCGGCAGTCACCGTTGCAACCAGTGAAGCTGTCACAACGACCCCTGGCCTGATCGGAACGCGACTGCCGATTGATACTTCCATCATGCCCACAGCGATGGCATGGTTGCCCGATGGTCGCATGGTTTTCACGTCGCTGAAGGGGCACGTGTGGATTGTTGAAGACGCCAGTTCGAGTGTCACAGGCAATCTTAAGTTAACCATGTTCGAAGAAGGACTCGCCGCTCCGTTTGGAATACTGGTCGATGGCGATTCTATCATCGTGGCGCATAAGCCGGAAGTTCTTCGATTGCGGGACACCAATGGCGATGGCCGCGCGGATGAACGAGAAGTTGTCGCCAGCGGCTGGGGCTACAGCGATAACTATCACGATTGGACTTCCGGTCTGATTCGGGACGACGAAGGCAATATGTACGTGGGGCTGGGCAGCGATTATTCTCAGAAAACCCGGCCGAAGAATCAGGATCGCTGGCGAGGTGGCGTCATTGAAATTGACCCGTCCGGCATTATCACGCCGTTGGCGATGTCGATGCGATATCCCATGAGCCTTGCGTTCGACAAACACGGCAATCTGTTTGCCACTGACAACCAGGGCGTGCAAAACACGTTTAACGAGATTAATCACATTTTGCCCGGCAAGCATTACGGGGTACCGTCTGCTCATCAGCCGACCACCGGTTTGCAACACGAAGTGGCGTCGCTGATGGTGCCGCATCCGTGGACTCGCAGCATGAACAGCATTCTGTTTTTGCCAGAGGACTTTCCGGTGAAGGAACTGCGAGGTCATGGCATCGGCTGCGAATACGATTCGCGGTTTTTGATGCGGTTTACCGTGCAGGATGTGGGTGGCACGTTGCAAGGGGCCAGTTACAGATTTAGTTTGCCGAATCAGGAAGCCGGTGGCAGTAATTTTATAGGCCCGATCTGCTCGGCCGTTTCACCGAAAGGCGAACTGTTTATCGGCAGCATCTGGGACAGTGGCTGGCAGGGTGGTTTAAACACTGGCGGCATTACAAGGCTGGTGCCTTCTCCGGATGGGCTACCCAACGGCATTCGGGAACTCACCGCCACATCGACGGGTTTCGAAGTCGAATTCTTCAAGCCGGTCGATGTGAAGTCCGCCGCCGATATTGCCAGTTGGTCACTTCAGGGCTACACCAGAGAATGGGGCGGCAGCTATGCGACGCCGGATTCGGGCCGGTATTCGCCGAAAATAAGTGATCTCACGGTGCTGGAAAACGGCCTGCGAGTTCGTATTACCGTGAGCGAATTGAAGCCGGGCTACGTCTATGATGTTTCAACCACGGGCAAGCTGGCGGATCCTGAAAAGCTATGGCCTTCAGAGGCACATTATTCGATGAAAGCTGTGCCGAAGTAGCCTTCAAAACGTGGCGGATCGACATGTTCATTTGTGGCGGATCTTTGTCGCAGGGTGGCCAAATCCGGCACAGCGAACGTGCCCTTATTTGGCAACTGTCAGTTGCCGCGACGTTGCGGTTCTGGTCTTAGAGCATAGGCGACGGGAGCGGTGAGCGACCAATATTCGTACTTCGGATTCCACGTCAAGCCGATCACCAGCGGCAGTACAACTGACAGAGGGCAGTCGCCGGCCAGCGGAATCGTATTTAAAGCTCCGAGAACCAGAAGTCGCCAGCCAGCGATCTGCATCCAAAACGACGGTACAAAGACGCGGTCATATTGTGGAATGATCAGTTGGCGAGTCGACCAGCGAGCGGCCAAGCCAGGATGTGACGATTGACGATCCACAAGAACGGCATTCGCAGCAACGAACACGAACACGACCACAGCAAGCAGAATCATAGCTTCTGTGGACCATGTGGGCAGCGTTAGCCAAGTCAAGAGTAGAGTGGGTATGGCGAGCGAGCGTCATCGAGCGTGTTCGAAGATCTGCAAAGCTTTGGGCTGATAGCTTTTTGGTGACAGCACTTGAAACATGGGTGACACGGAGCCTCCAATAGGGGAGAAGCTGATGCTCGCGAACTCATCCGCCGAAAGCTCATACAGCGTCGTTTGCATACGTTTTCATGTGGCAAGAAAACCGGAAAACGCCAACGCAATGAATGCCGATATGGCGACCCATTCAGGAACCAGAAACAGAAGAAGAGCCAGCGATCCAAGACACAGCAGCGGAGTAAAGATAGACCATTTCCACCGCTGAATGGTCATCGCATACGCTACTGCAGCCCAGACGACAAGAAAAGCAATTGCACTGGCGCTGCCAGTGCAATAAGCAACGGCGGCAGCCAGCCCGAGCGAAAGGCCGTTAGCGGTACGTTGTGGAAAGTGACGAGACGCGTCATGACTGCAATGTGGCTCGCAGAAATTAATCCGAGTATGCTTAATGGCAATAGATCTGTGATTACCGGCTGCCATGGACCGAAAGGAGTTCGTTGTGGTGATGTCCCGGTGGTGGCCCCTATCCACTTGCGGTAGCTGCCATTGATTGCAGGAAAACGATTCAGGCGAAAGGCGCCACACAGTGCCGCTGCGAACGCACAGATCGCAGCCGGCAGCAACAGGAACGGCACGTACGTTAGTACCACATTAGCTGTTTCCGGCCATTGTCCCCATGCCAGCCAGATGGCGACTAACGCAATGTCGACGAGGATAACCAGCGCAGCAAGTAAGATCCACGGGGCCCGGCCGGGCAGGCTTTGCAGGTACCAGCGATTCATGAGATCTCCCCATGCACAAAGTAGTTCTACAGGTCTGCTTCGGTTTCCGGAAAGATCAGTTTTCACAGGGCTTCATCAAGTGTTGTCGCTTTGGCGTCGCGGATCACGTTGCTGACGGAATCATGTTTTAAAAGTCGGCCTTCGTCCAGAATAACCACTTCTTCAGGGACAGGACTTGTTAGTACGATAGTTTTGTCCATTCGTCGAAGTCATGTGTTTTAGAATCTGCTTCATAGCGGTCGGGCCGGCAGGATCGAGACCTCCGGAGAACGGTTCGTCCAACAGCAGGATAGACGCTTCCGTAACCAGCGCAGAGCATAGTCCGATCTTCTTACGCTGGCCGGTTGAGTAGCCCGAGATATCGGAGTCCGCAATTTTATCCAGTTGGAAGACGTGCAGCAGGCGTTTTGTGTGATCGAACAATCGTCGTGTCGGTACTCCCTCAAGTTCTGCGACTCCCAGAACAAGATTGCGTCCGGATAAGTGCCGATGGAAACCAAGGCTCGGCCGGCAGGAATACGACTTGCTGGCGGATGGCGAGTACCTATTGTACCGATAATTGCCTCTGCAAACCGCTTACAAACACCCAACCTTCTGCCGGGGAAGCGACTCCGGCAATGCTGTTCAGCAAGGTCGTTTTTCCCATTCCATTGGGGTCGATAATCGCCAGCGTCTGGCCCGCTTCCAACTTAAACGAAATGTCTTGCAGAATCGGCAGCAGGCCATAGTGGTGGTAGACCGCGGAAACCTGAATCATGTCGTTATCCTTCGCTGTATGTTTTTTCACAACGAAGTTAGCGAAATTCGAATTAAGAAATTCTGGCGAAATTATCCGCGAAGAATCGCAGGTTGGCAAAGCAAACCATGGCGGCGCAGTCGCGTGGAAACTGTTGCCGTGATGCCCTGTAGAAACTGCGGATCCCAGATGTTGTGAGGCACCGTAGGCGACACGAGGAAAAGGGTGGCACTGGCTTAGAACAGTTCGTGGATTTCGCGGTTGCCGAAGTCGACCAGTGGAAACGGTCGTCCGGCGGGGCCGGGAAGATGTGACTCCAGTTTTAAGCCCAGGCTGTGGAAAATCGTGGCGACGACATCGCCAGGCAACACAGGGCGATCAGCCGGAACTCCGCCGATAGGATCACTGGCACCGACTACGCGCCCGCCCTTGACTCCGCCGCCGGCAAAGTATGTCGTAAAGCATTGGGGCCAGTGATCTCGACCACCGGCTGGATTTACCTTTGGAGTGCGTCCAAATTCGGCCAGGTTACATACCAGAGTGTTGCCCAGCATTCCTCGTTGATGCAGGTCGCTGATTAATGCCGAGTATCCCTGGTCGTACATAGGGGCGACGATGTTTTTCATGCCATCGATGGATGTGAATGGCTTAGAGCCGTGAATGTCCCATGTGATTTCGTCGAAGACCGTGAGGAATGTATTTACGGTGACAAAGCGGACTCCAGCTTCCACGAGACGCCTTGCCAGCAGGCAGCATTGTCCAAAGCGATTCATGCCATAGCGTTTGCGAGTGTCGTCAGATTCTTTGGACAGGTCGAAGGCGTCTCGAGCCTGTGTGCTGGTCATCATGCGATACGCGGCCTGGAAATTGTCATCCAGCAAAGCGGCGTTTTCGGTGGATTCGAAATCGTTGACGGTGGCGTCGATGAGGTCTCGAAGTTTTTGGCGTCGACTTAATCGAGCGTCGCCAATTGTGGCAGGCGGCAGCAGGTCGGGTACCTGAAAATCCGGTTTAGAAGGATCGGCCATCAAAGAAAACGGGTCGTAAGCTTTACCGAGAAATCCACCGGCCTGGCCATTGGGAAGATTTCCGCCGCCTCGCCCCATGGTTTCCGGCAGAACAACAAATGGCGGCAGATCGCTGCGGCGGCCTTTTAGAAAACTCAGTACAGCTCCGGCATGAGGTGTATTCACACCGCCCGTAAATTGCCTTCCGGTTTGCATCATCTGCCAGCCAGCATCATGCACGGCGGCACCCGTGTGATGAGTGGAACGTACCAGCGAGAAGTGCTCAGCGATTTTGGCGTGCTTTGGCAGAATCTCGGAGATTTCAAAATCGCCTGTGGTGGCGATGGGGTTGAACGGGCCTCGCACTTCCGACGGTGCGTTGGGTTTCATGTCGAAGGTGTCCAGCTGGCTGGGGGCACCCAGGTTAAAAATCATGATGCATGCACGTTCTTCGTGACCGGGAAGCACTGCGCCTGCTTCTTTAGCCTGTGCATACTGAGCCAGCGATAGACCGGCGGCGCCTAGCGTTCCGACCTGCAGAAAGTCGCGGCGAGTTGTGCCGTTGCAGGTATGAGCGGTTCCTCGACTGGTCAGATTTAACATCGGATTGTCTCGCGGCGTAAGAAAGTGCGTTTAAGGCTAATGTGAGTCTACCGCGAAAAAAAGGCGGCAACAATAGAGCGTTTACATGGTTGGCGATTAGTTGATCAGGTGGTCGAAGATCATTTCGCCCGGAACATGCTGCTTCGAGGGTTGACGGGCAATGGCGGCGAATCTGTCGACGTGGCGGGAATCGGCTGCAGCGTTTATGATGAGGCTGGTTCATGATTACGATGTAGACAGCGTTGGAAACGAGATGGCTGATTTCGACAAAACCGAGGTTCAGGATGATGACGAACGCGAAGGCGCTCGGCAGCTGAGTCTGCAGGGAAATTCGCCACCGTCGGAAATTGAAGGTTATTCTGTTGTGCGTCGATTGGGCACGGGCGCCTACGGGACGGTGTGGCTGGCTCGCGAAGATCGCACTGGACGGATGGTGGCGATCAAATATTATCCTCATCGACGCGGGTTGAACTGGTCGCTGCTAAATCGCGAAGTCGAAAAGCTGGCTGCGTTATATTCGTCGCGAAATATTGTCCGCCTGCTGGACGTCGGCTGGAATGCAGAGCCTCCGTACTATGTGATGGAGTTTGTTGAAAATGGTTCGCTGGGTGAATATCTAAGCCGGGGGGCGTTGGGTGTTGAAGAAGCCGTGCGGATAACTCAACAGGTTTGCGGAGCATTGATAGAGGCTCATGGTGCCGGAGTTCTGCATTGCGATCTGAAGCCGGATAACGTACTGCTGGATGCTCAGTATCAGGTGCGGCTATGCGATTTCGGTCAGTCGCGAATGTCACACGAACAAAGTTCAGCTTTGGGAACTTTGTTTTATATGGCTCCGGAACAGGCGAATCTGGAAGCCATCCCGGATGCTCGCTGGGACGTGTATGCCGTTGGAGCGTTGATTTATCACATGCTGACGGGCCAGCCACCTTTTCGTGAACCAGCTATTCAACGCAAACTGGAACTGGCCGAATCGTTGCAGGACAGACTGGAAGTCTATCAACGACATATCAACGATGCTCGGTTGCCAGACCAACATCAATCGGTGAAAGGAATCGATAAAGAACTTATTGGCCTTATTGATCAATGCCTGGCTATCGATCCGCAACAGCGACTTCCGAATGCTCAGGCGATTCTTGATCAACTGGCGTCTCGTTCAAGAAACAGATCTCGTCGTCCGCTACTGCTGCTAGGAGTTGTGGGGCCCATTTTATTGATGGCGGCGATGGTGCCAATTTTTGTTGGAGCATTGAGCCGCAATGTTGACGAGATGGAAAGTCAACTTGTTCAGAATGCTCAGGATAGAAACGTCCTGACCGCGCGCGGGCAAGTGACGTCTCTTGAGGAGGAGCTTGAAAATCGGCTGTGGGATCTTGAGCAGGTAATGGCTCAGGAAGAAGTGATTGAGCTAATGACGGAGGTGATGAAGCGGCCATCTGATGACGTAGTTTCCGAAACGAAACGGTTTCACGATTTACCACTTGAGCAGCGGCCCGAGTGGATGCAGAAACTCGACCTTGCGCGGCAGGCCGCCGATCAGCAGAAAATTAAACGCGGTAAGAGTCTTGATACAAGTTGGTTTCTGACCGACGCCAAAGGAAGACAGTTGTGGCGTCGGGATTACAGCCAGGCGACAGTCGGAGAATACTATGCCTGGCGTGACTATTTTCACGGGACCAACCGCCAGTATGTGAAGACGTCCGTTCCGGAAAATATCAAGCCGATTACGAAGTCACACGTTTCACTGGCGTATATCAGCGAAGCAACAAAACGCTATATGGTTGCGTTAAGTGTTCCTGTGCGTGCCCAAACCGGTGAAGTAATTGGAGTGTTTGCTCGCACGCTGCATCTTGGAGACCTGCAGGAACGTCTTGGTCAGGACATTCAGGGCAGTGAAATTGCGTTGGCCGACCGACGAACTCTGCAATTGCTTGATCATCCCTGGCTGAAGCAGGAAGTGTTTAAGGGCAGTTCGACGGAGGAAGTCAAAGATATGTTCAGCAAGCTGCTGCTGGACGAAGCTACTCAGAAAACCATCCGAGCTGCAATTGGCGATTCGGCAGTTTCGCTGCAACGCGGGGACGAGACTGCTGTCGGCCAAACCATCGATATCAAGGTGCCTTTGTATCGCGACCCAGTTGGGCAGTTAAATGACGAATCAGTGACTCAGCGATTTTCCGGAGACTGGATCGCGGCAATGTCTACGATGAAAAGTGACAGGATGCCGTGGCTGGTTATTGTTCAGGAAGACAAGTCGCGAGCACTTGCACCGGTGGTCGCCATGGAAGGACGTGCCACTAAACAAGTGTGGATCGCAGTGTTGGCCAGCATGGGAACAATGGCGGGAGTGTGGGTGTTTGTCTGGCAGGCGTTGGTGAGAACAAGAGAAAGTAAACCGCTAGGTGCTCGTGATCAATAAAATATTGAGACGTCCCATTTAGAGCGATTGCAGCATCTCGCTGATTGAAAAGTCATGGCGTGCGTGGCACCTGTAGCCACCATTCAACGGCAAACGATACCTTTCAAAAAGGTCAATAATCGGTGGTCTCTGGTGAAGGCCAAACGCGATTTTGTGTCAAAGCGGTTTGCGTTGCCAAAGCGCTCGATAGATGGGCAGTCCCAGCTTTCTTTTTTTTCTCTCGAAGCTCGTCTGATAATCCAGGTCGTGTTCCGCATCGCGTTCCGGTGGCGGCTGATCAGCCGTGAACAGCGGGTGGCTGTCGACTGTTTCTTTGATGACTTCGAAATACTCAATGACGTCCGTCCATGAGTGGAGGTGGCCTTCGGGCTTTACGACATCGGCTAGCAGATCGATGAATTCCGTTGTAAACAGCCGCCGTTTGTGGTGTCGTTTTTTCCACCATGGATCTGGAAAATAAACATGCGCGGCTTGTACGGAATGCTTTTCAATCATCTTTGACAACACAACATTGCAGTCGCCGCCGATGATGCGTGCGTTGGCCATTTCAAGCTTCATATAGCGGGTCGCCGCGCGGCGACCTTCGCGGTAATCGATTTCAAGCCCCAGGTAATTGATGTTCGGATTCTTGATTGCCGCATTGTAAATAAACAGACCTCTTCCGCAGCCGATATCAACTTCGACGGGATTGTCGTTGCCGAAGAATTCCGACCAGTTAATCGAATCGCCGATGTCTTCGATAACATGAAAGTACGGCTTAAGTGGTTTGATAGGTGCAGTTTGCATGGCAGCGTCAGGGCGAATTCCGTGAAAGCAAAATAGCGATAGAAGCGTTATCCAAGATCTTGATCGCGATTGACAGTTACGCCCAGCATTTCGCCCTCAAACATGAGTTTGCCATCAACAAAACCCTGAAAGCGAAATTGTGCCAGTTTGCGGGCTCGTACCCGCGTGACCTGAGCGACAATATCCAGACGCGTGTTTGGGAAGACCGGCTTGCGAAACCGCACCGAGTCCATCCCGCCGAAGCCGAGATAATCGCCACCTATCAGGTCGTATTTTCGAGCATAAAAGCCCCCAAGCTGAGCCGCACATTCGCACTGCACGACACCTGGCATCAACGGGAAGCCTGGCATGTGGCCGGCGATCCAGAATTCTTTGTCGGTGATTTGCTTATAACCGACAATCGTATGGGTCGGCTCATCCACGTGGACGACAGCCGTCAACTGTTCCATTTCATGACGTTGCGGATTCACGCGGCGAATGTCGTCCAGCGTATACAGTGGTTTTGAAAAGTCGAATTGACTCATGTCAACAAGCGGTTCAGACGGCATGGACTTGTTCTCTTAATCTGTTTCTCTGCAAACGCTGTCGTGTTGTACACCGAGTAAATTGTTTAGCGCGGTTCAACAATAGACGTAATTTGTGTAATGTCAGTCAGCAACCTGTCAGGCCGCGACTGCGGATCTTTGATCAATTCCGACGGTGCCTCAAGGCCTGTTTTTTCTGAGGCCAGCAGGGCCGTTTTCATTCCCGCCGCTTTGGCGGGAACAAGATCGGTTTTCAGTCGGCAGCTGACATGTAGAATTTCATCGGCCGAAACTCCAACCTGACTCAGCTGCAGCAAAGCGTAATCGAACAACGACCGCGATGGCTTGCGAACGCCCAATTGATGCGAAAAAACAGTGGTGTTGGGTGAGAAAACCTCATGAATGGGAGGCAGAATGCCCTGCAAAGCCAGTGCTCTTACCAGCTGAACCATCGTAAATGACTGGCCGTCTGCAAGAATTCCCTGTCGAATGCCATTAGCTGACAGGTCAGAAATCGCTTGAGCGGCGCCCGGGCGAGCTTCAGTCGCCTGCAGGCAGGTATGGAAAAAGTAGGCCACCTTTTCGCTAAGTTCGGCGACGTCGCCATACGTGCTGACGTCATAGCTATATTCTTTGTCGAACAAACGGTCAACAATGGCCGCCCAGACAGACACAAGGTTTACGTTGGCAAAGTCACCCCGACGCTTGGGTGCGGCCATCGCCAGGCGTTCAGCGTAGTCACGATACTGGTTGATCATGGATTGCCACGGTGGCCCGGGCTTGCGGTACATGCTGTTCCACATGTTGAATTCGTGGATGGTCTTTTCCAGCGCAACCTGCAGTCGAAGTTCCGGCTCTGGGAAAAGCGTAAATTCTCCATCGGGCACTCGCAGCAACGTGCCGTAACAGTCCCACAGGACTGCCTTGATGCCTCGAATTGGAGCAATCGATGGCCGGGCTTTCACAGGAATCGGCGCAGGCACCTTCGGCCAGATCAGATTACGTCGATTCAGGACGTCGGCATATTCAGCGAGAGACAATGACATGCAGATAAACTTCCGGCAAGTGCCCGGACAATCGATGACGGTTGGCATCCTGAACAAATGTAAGTGTGAGGCCTGTGGGTTTCGCTTACGACTCAATCGCCTGACGCAGGTCCTCGATAAGGTCGTCAGCGTGTTCAAGTCCAACGGAAACTCGTACTGTTTTTTCAGTGATTCCAGCGGCCGCCCTACCCTCAGGTGACATTGAGGCATGGCTCATCGTGACCGGAAACGAAATCAGACTTTCAATTCCCCCAAGCGATTCCGCAACGTCAAACAGCTTTGAGTTCAGGCAAACTTTTTCAGCCACGGGTCGGCCGTCTTTGACATCAAAGCTCATCATTGCTCCAAAGCCGTGCTGTTGACGTTTCGCGAGTTCATGCTGCGGATGAGATTCAAGGCCCGGATAATAAACTGTTTCTACAAGCGGATGTGCATCAAGGAAGCGTGCGATCGCCATGGCGTTTTTTTGTTGAGCTTCCATGCGGCAGCCCAGTGTCTTGATGCCTCGCAGCACCAGCCATGCGTCGAACGGCGAGCACGCCAAGCCGAGGGCATTGCAGATCCATGCGATGCGTTTTGCATTTTCAGGGTCTTTGCATACAACGGCTCCACCAACGACGTCGGAGTGGCCATTGATGTACTTCGTCGTCGAATGCATGACGACATCAATCCCGAATTCAAATGGTCTTTGAAGGTATGGCGACAGAAATGTGTTGTCGCAGATCGTCAGGGCGTTCGCTGTTTTGGCGATTTCGACGACGGCCGCCAGATCGATAACCTTCATCATGGGATTGCTGGGCGTTTCAATCCAGATACCTTTTGTATCCGGCTGAATGGCTGCTTGGACGGCGTCAATCTTCGTCATGTCCACAAACGTGAACGATAAGCCTTTTTCCGTGAGGAACTGATTGAACAGGCGAAACGTCCCGCCATAAACATCTGCCGGTGCAACGATGTGATCGCCGGGATTAAACAGCGCCATGGCACAATGCACGGCCGACATACCGGTCGACGTGGCCACGCATCCAACTCCACCTTCCAGTGCAGCGATGTTTTCCTGCAAAGCGTCGCGTGTCGGGTTGGCTGAACGCGTGTAGTCATAGCCGGAATTTGCTTCCAAGTCGTTCCAGAAGAAGGTCGACGTGGCATAGATCGGTGTGATTACGCTGTTGTATTGGGCGTCTTTGTGGACTCCGGTGTGGACACACCGTGTTTCGAATTTCATGAATCTACCATTGTCCAGCCGGCCGGATTGTCGGCGCATACAAAACGACGAGTGCATTAGCGCTCGTCGTTTAAGTTGTTTTGGGCGCTGCGAACCTTGTTATTTCGCAGTTTCAAGTTCCACAAAGGGGCTCATGCGGCGAGCTTTCGCCAGCAGTTCCGCTTTTTCTGTATCCGATGTTGCCGCTGCGTACTTGACGCGTAGCTTTGTTAGCTGAACACGTCGTTTGCGACGTCGGGCAATTTCTCGTTGTCGTTCAACTCGTCCCATGTGACCAATGTTCTTTCGATTACAGATAAGTGCCGTTGCGGACCGAGTGGCTAAGGATACTAGTATGGCTAAACAAGTCAATTCGATCCTGACCAAGAGTGCCAGGTTCCCACCCAAAAACGCGAGAACCCCGGTTTTTTGCGGCAGAAATTACTGCTGCCAGTAGCTTCGATCCAAAGTTCGGTAATTTATTGCCTCGCTGAGATGTTCAGCGCGGATTGTTTCACTGTCCGCCAGATCGGCAATTGTGCGGCCAATTCGAAGGATTTTATCGTGAGCTCGAGCAGAAAGCCCCATTTCTTCCATGGCTGACTTGAGTAACTGTTCTGCATCCGCATTTAGTTTGCAAAATATACGTATTTCGGGAGGTTTCATCTTGCCGTTAACCGACGTACGGACCTCAGCAAACCGACGGGCTTGATGTTTGCGTGCTCCAACAACCAATTCCCGCATTTCGGCACTGGAAGTTCCGTCGGTCGTGTCTGAAAGTTCTCGAAACGGCACCGGCGGGACTTCGATGTGGATATCAATGCGGTCCAGCAGCGGTCCGCTGATTCGGCCTAAATATCGTTCCACCTGCATTGGCGTGCAGTTGCATTGGCGTTTCGGATCGCTGCGAAACCCGCAGGGGCAGGGGTTCATAGCGGCAACGAGCATCAGATTTGCTGGAAATGTGACGCTTCCCATCGCTCGGGAAATTGTGACACACTGGTCTTCCAGTGGCTGCCGCAGCACTTCGAGCGTGCGTCGGTTAAATTCGGGAAGTTCGTCCAGAAACAGTATGCCGTTATGTGACAGGCTGATTTCACCGGGTTGCGGCGTGCTGCCGCCACCTACAAGGCCTGCTTCGCTGATTGTGTGGTGCGGTGAACGAAACGGGCGGATCAGTAACAGCGGTTGTCCGGGTTCCAAACGTCCTACAGCACTATAGATTTGCGTTGTTTCGAGGCTTTCTTCGGGTTCCAATTCGGGAAGAATGGTCCCCAAACGTTGGGAAAGCAGCGTTTTTCCGGTTCCCGGGCTGCCAATCATCATGATGTGATGGCAGCCTGCTGCAGCGACTGTCAGTGCTCGTTTCGCTATTTCCTGGCCCTTCACATCGACAAAGTCGATTTCGTATCGGCCAAAGTCTGTTCTCGCCGTGTTCCAGCTGAAAACAACAGGTTCCAGTGGCAGCAACCCCGTCAAAAAACCAACAGCTTCTGCGAGCATTCCCACGGAAATGACATCAATGCCTTCAACAACGGCCGCTTCCTGAGCGTTCGCTGAAGGAACCACAATATGCGTGATGCCAGCATCTCTAGCGGCGATCGCCATCGAAAGAGCCCCACGAACTGGTCGCAAGGTGCCGTCCAGTGCCAATTCACCGACATAGACCGCGTTTATTTCAGCGTTTGGTTCAGCCTGGCCATCGGCAATCAGCAATCCCAGAGCGATCGGCAGGTCCAATGAGGCGGCATCTTTCGGCAGGTCAGCAGGAGACAGATTAATGACAATCCGATCCATCGGGCGACTGTACCCGCTGTTTACAAGGGCCCGTTCAATGCGATGTGTGCTTTCTTTTACAGCGGCTTCAGCGAGGCCCACCAAAATTGTTTTCGGCAACGCACCGGGAGAAATATCTACTTCGACCTCAACCGGTCGGGCTTCAATGCCCAGCAGGGTGTAAGTTGCAAGGCGTGAGAGCATTAAGGCAGATCCAGTCTAATTCATAGGGTGATGAGTGAGAGTCTGACGAGGATGACCCTGGTTATCAATTAACACTGGAAAAGACAGGTCGCCGCTGTTTCCAGACCCCGAGAACGGCATGGCTGATTCCTTGGAAACGCGAACGTACACGTCGACTTTGGTCGCTTTCCCGTCTAAAGTTTGCTGCGTGTGTTAGCGCCGCCGGCACGGAATCCTCAATCCTCAATCGTAGTTTCTGGGAGCGTTGGAAGGCTCGATTTTCTACAGCGCATCCCCGCCCTCCGGCCATGACTTCCAATCAGCGAATTATCGAATCAGAAAGCAAGCTCATGAAACAGACTTTTACCTTAGTTGCGGGCATTGTCCTGCTGACGTCATCCAATCTGCTGGCGGTTGAATGGGGCACAATCACTGGAAAGGTCGTTCTGAAAGGCGATGTTCCAAATCCCGTTCTGCTGCATGAAAAGAACTCAAACATCAAGGATAAAGAAGTTTGCGCGAAGGAAGATACTTACAAAGATGATCTGGTGATTGAGGCTAAGAGTAAGGGAATTGCCAACGTCTTCATTTACCTTGCGAAGGCTCCCAAAAATATCTATCCAGATTCCAGCAAGCCTGTAGCAACGGTGATTTTTGACCAGGAAAGCTGCTCATTTAAGCCTCATACCCTTGTCGTGCAGGCTGGCCAGACCGTCGAAGTCTTGAACTCTGACCCGATTGCTCACAATACTCACACATATCCACTTCGAAATCAGGCAGTCAATATTCTGGTTGCCCCGGAAACTGCTGCGGGCAAAGGCGTTATGGTCTCAACAAACACCCGGGAAACGCTGCCGCATCAGGTCAAGTGCGACTATCATCCATGGATGATGGCTTATTGGTTGGTTGTGGATCATCCATATGCAGCAGCAACCGACGCTGAAGGTAACTTCACCATCAAGAACCTGCCTGTTGGTGAGCACGAATTTCGTGTCTGGCACGAACGTGCTGGTTACCTGGATCGTAAGTACGTCGTCACAGTCGAAGCGGGCGATAATGCTCTGAAGTCGGTTGAAGTGAATCTAAGCCAGCTTGAAGAAAAGTAATATGGCAGGCAGTCACGAATAGAACATGAAATCCCAGGCGGCTTTGTTGACTCAAAGTCGCCTTTTTTGTAGAGCGATTATGAAGCAGCAAATTGGCATGTTGATGCAATTATTTGTGCTCGGAGCGTTACCCGCTCTGATCTATTTTCAGCTCATGAACGGCGTGCAGTTGCTTGTAATGCCGATTTGCCTGCTGATAGGGGGCGTAATATTCGCCGTCGGAACGGCCTTGCGAAACACGTAGTCGCTGTTTTGCGAAATCTCAAGTGCCTCGTTTCTCCCGCAGGTGGCAGTGCTTGCTGCTTTATTCGCCGCGAAACTCAGTAAATTCGTCCTAATCGGCGCAACGCATTAAGTCCGGATCCTGATTGCCCAACCCGAGTTCTGGTTTGCCCCCCAATTGGTCGAGAAATCAGAGGTGTACTGCCACGCGCTTAAAGCGTTATGTTTGTACGTTTGAGCAGTAATCAAGAGGAGTGTTGGTTCGAAGCGGTGAAATCGTCGTAAGTGAGACCATCTTTCCATCGCTTGAAGGACGCGGCCTGTTTTCTGATTTGAGGCAAGGCAAAGGTCAGGGAGTACGGCCTGGGGTAAAGTTTTCCATTATTCGCTCTGGTCTGATGTAAAACGATCTGGAATCACCCCTTCCCTTTAGTTGTGATAGCCGTCGAGGGTTTGTTTTTGGCACAGACTTTCGGGTGGTTTTGCCCAATTCTCCTGCAGGAAACTACTTCCCGGCAGGAACGACGAGGAATTATCAATGACGGTTTTGAAATCTCTGCTGTCCTCATTTCGCAATTCTCGCAGCACCACGCGCAAGTCGCGACGTGTTGAAAACGTAAGTCCGGGCACGACGGAAGCTCTGGAGCAACGCTTGCTGCTGACGAATCCAGACCTGTTTGACAGCAACCCTGGAGCTGCAAAAACCATCTATCTGGACTTTGATGGCCATACAGAAACAGATGCAGCCTGGACCGGGGGAGGGGCCGCAATTACGAGGCCTTCCTTTAGTGCAGATGGCGTTCCGGCAACATTCTCGGATATGGATCGAACGACAATAGAAGAAATCTATCGTCGAGTATCAGAAGACTTCGCGCCGTTTGGGAACGTGCGGGTAACAACAATTGAGCCAGCAACCGTCAATCCCGGGGAGGCGATTTTTGTTTCAATTGGTGGCAGCTCGGCAGGCGTGAGTGGCGGAACGTCGGGGGGCAATAATAGGGCTTTGCCTAATGGTTTTACCAACGCGGCATTGTCGAACACCGTGTTTGTGTTTTCAGACCTTTATACAAAAAACGGGTCACTTGGACGCGGTGTGGCGAATGGTGTCAGCGAGGCCGTCGGTATAGCAATGGGGATACCAGTGGGCGCAAGACCCTCCTCCGCTGCACGTTCACCCCTTGTTCTTTCTGGTAACGGGACTGGCTGGAGAGATGTTTGGGCTGATGATGGTCAGGACGATCTCGCCGTTTTGACAAACGCGATAAATGGTTTCACTTATGTCGCCGACGACCATGGGAGTTCGTTTGTTAATGCGACTTCGTTGGCGACTACGCCGAATACCGAAACGGTAAGAGGCATGATTGGACAGAATGGGGACGTTGACTACTTTCACTTTAGCACGGCTGCGACGACCGCAACAATTTCCCTTCGAGGCATCGATCTTTCGAGTGAGGCTGCTACCTGGAATGGCAGTCCATTTTCGGGCATTGGCGTCGTCAACGCTGGTACGAATCTGGATCCGGAGCTAACACTTTTTGATGCAAACGGGACGGTTATTGACATTGACGCCCCGGCATTTGATGGATCAAACGGCAGCTTGGCGGCTTTCATTACGGCAACACTTCCCGCAGGTGATTATTATCTGCAGGTGTCAACTGGCAATGAATACGGGAACCTTGGCCAGTACACACTGACGATTGGCGGCGTTGATGTGCCATCAAGTACAAACGTGACTTCACAGCAGAGCCTTCCCGGCGCCCCTGTGAATTTTTACCTGGACTTCAATGGTGCCAGAGCCACTGAAGACGAAATTATCACTGCTCGAGCAGACGGCATTGATCAGCCATTTTTCGTGCCTGCCTATGATACTGATGGTGATCGAACAACGATCTCAGTGGCAGAAGAAGCTGAGATCGTTGAGATCTTCCGCCGAGTTGCAGAAGACTTTGCTCCGTTTGATGTCAACGTAACAACCATTGACCCGTTTCTGTTTGGTGCTCGAGCAGGCCTGCAGGTTGTTATTGGTGGTGACGGAAGCTGGCATGGCGCGCCAATTGGCACCGGTTACGCGGCTCTGGATACATTCGGATCGGGTGCTGGCAACAACATGGCGATCGCTTTCAGCGATCTGTTTTCGTCGAACAAAGAAAGGGCTCTGGAAACCAGCGCCGCGATTGCCAACGCTCTGGGGATTGAAAGTCATCACGTTAATGGCGATGTAACAATGGCTCGACTTCCGGGCTTTCCAGCGTATGGTGCGATTGGTGGTGACTCTGTCGCCAGCCTGCGAGATATCTTTCAGAACGTGGCTGGTTCTTCATCACCGAATCCGCTCGATCCGTTGGCGATAATTACCAATAGCTCAAATCGGATCAGATTCCGCTCAGATGATCATGGAAACGATGCGGGCACGGCGTCTTTGATCACGTTGTCCACAAACACGGAAACGCTGACCGGAATTGTTGAGACAAATACGGACGTCGATGTGTTTTCGTTCGAAACACAGGCTTCCGCCGGGGCAATTATATCGATCACGGGACTTGACCTTACCTTGACCAGCACCGGAGCGGTCGTTCCCGGCGTTACCAATCCAGGTGCTAACCTGGACCCGGTGCTGGAACTGCTGGATGAAAATTTCAACGTTATCCTGGCGGACGGTGACTTTTTCGGCTCGGTGAATCAGTTGCGAAACGACGCCACTCCGAACAGCTTGAAAGCCGTCATTGCAACGCCTTTGGCCACGGGACGTTACTTCCTGCGTGTCAGCGGACAGCGAGATTCAAGTCTGTTGGAATACGGCAATATCGGTACATACACGATTACACTTCAAGGCATTGACGGTACTGATGTCAGCCTGTCGTTTTTGCCGCCTGACCCGGCTAATCCCAATGTGATCGCAGTATCTGAAAATGCGGGGACAGTAGTCGGGATTGGGCGAGTCGATCGTCCTCGCGGACAACCTATCACCGCACCTCTTGTTGTTCAGCTTCAGAGCACTGACACAACCGAGTTGATGGTTCCGCCTTCAGTAACCATTCTTGCGGGCCAGACGTTTGCCTTGTTTGACGTCACAGCGGTTGATGACGACATACTGGACGGCGAGCAGCGAGTGATCGTGAATGCGTTGGTAAATAATATTATCAGCAGCACGGCAACCTTGCGTGTGCTGGATCACGAGACCATCACATCTACGTTGACCCCCAATCCTGTGCGGGAAGATGCGGGTCCCGGCGGGGCAACACTGACAGTTACTCGCAGCAACACTGACATTGGCGCTGCCAATCATTGGGTGGCGTTCGGATCGTCGCTGCAGGAGCGTGATATCAGCGGCGTGCTGGTTCGTGCTGTGCCGATTGAGTGGCCGACTGGAAGTCGACCGGCTGTTGAAGTTGCTCACGACGTGCAGGTGCTGCAGGACGGCAATGTGGCTGTGTTTAACGGAACTGGCACGGCATTTCTGTCCGTGTACAACGTTTCGAACAATTCGTGGCAACACTTCGCTGAACCTGGTTTGTCAGCAAACACCACAGCAGATCCCACCATCGGTGGAATCACGTCGATTGGTGACTATGTCTTCCTGAGTGACTTCGAATCGTTTAGTGGTGATGCTCGCGGTATTGTGCGAATTAACACGTTCACCGGAGCAGTTGACCGCTTCGCAGACACGTCTGTTGGGGCTCGCCTGTTTGTGGCGAATGGTTCGTCGATTACCGAGGTGGAACCAATCACGGGCGAGGTTCTTAGGAACATAGCTTTGCCAATTAATTCCATTGGTATCAGCCGATCAGCTGCTGCGGTTGCATTTGATGGCACGGCGGTCTGGGTATTGGTTGATGACATCACGTTTGGAACGACGGCTGAATTACTAAAGATCAGCCCCGATACGGGGGCTCTGCTGGAAACGCATAGCGTTCCGGGGACGTTTGATTTCATCCGGTCAGGAATGACCGTGATGAATGGCTTGATTTACATCACAGATGGTTTTAATTCCTTATCCACTTTCGGTGGGACCAGTCTTCTGACATACAACCCGACGGTTCGTCAGGTTACGGGGGCCCAGATTCCGATTGCAGCCCAAAACAGCATTAACATCGGCGTTAGTATTGGGGCACTTCCATCAGCAAACCGGCTTCTGGTGACAGGCTTTTCTCCCAGCGCGTTTGGCTTTTTAAATGAGTTTGTTTACGAAATTGATCCTACGAACGGATTCCGAACGGCTTTCTTCTCCGTGCCGAATTCTTCTTACTTTGATTATGACGGAATCAGTTCAGTCAGCGATGTATCCATTGGTGGCGTTACCTACGACGATCTGATCTACGTGAATAGTCGTGTCAATGGTCTCCAGGTTTTCCAGAGAAACGGAGTTAGGCTCGACATCAATCCGGCCACATCTCCGATTGACCCGGTCCCGAATGGTGGTTATGCGACAGGAGTGGACATCGGAGGCGGTGATGTGCCGGGAGTGACGTCGCAGGATCAGAGTTTCCGCGATGTGACAATTGGCTTACGGGATGGTTTGTTATACGCATTGCTGGATACAGGTACAGGGATTGCTGTGCACGACCCGGAAACATTGGCTCAGGTGAATTCCATTAGCCTGGATGCCGTTGTGAATGCGATTTCTATAGATCGCGATGGCAATATTTTGGGTGGTGGGCCTAACGGTATTGTTACTATGTTTGATCCAAACGGGGTAACAATCACGTCGCTCAGTACCGGCCTTGCATCAATTGCCGACATTGATACGAACGTTAGTGAAGCTGTGATTATCAGCGACGTCAACGGTCAGGTGGCAACTGGATTACTTGACGCAATTCGCAACAGTGACCCATCACAGTTAACCTTACTGGAAAATCTTGGGGTGACGTCCTTTGTTAGTTTCGGACGGCATTCCACGCTGCCGACCGGCGATTTGTTTATCACGCTGACTTCCAGCGATCTGACCGAACTGACTGTTCCGGTCGAGGTTCGGATTCCGGTCGGGCAACCATCTGTAACGATTCCAATCGACATCATTGACGACAATCTGCGAGACGGAGTGCAATACGTGGAAGTGGCAGGAGCCACCGACAACTATGTCACCGTACCGACAACCGTTTCTGTATTGGACGCAGAAACAGTTGGCGTAGATATTATACCGGTCACCACATTTGAAACTGATGGAACAATCACAAACGGGGTTCGGATATTCAGAACGGATGTTGACGGGCCGTTTGAAGTTCCGGACTTCAGCACGGTTTCTACAACTCAGGCACTTCCGATCGTTGATAAAGATGTAACGCTTTCTCAGCTGCAGATTCGCGATCAGGAATCGATCATTACAGACGTAAACATCACGCTAAGTCTGAAGCACGCGTTCATACCGGATCTTGACGTGTATCTTGTAAGTCCTTCCGGTACCCGGGTCGCATTGTTTACGGATCTGGGATCCAACGAAACGATGATGACTTCGACGATTTTCGACGACGAGGCTGCCGTTCGTATCGTAGATGGTTCCGCGCCTTACACGGGGCGTTTCATTGCTAAGGATTTGCTGTCGGCATTTGATGGAGAAGACCCATCGGGAACCTGGACGCTCGAAATTACGGATGACAATGTTAGAGACGCGGGTACTTTGCTGGGTTGGACTCTGGACATTCAAACACTCGGGTTGTCTGCCACAGAAGTTGTTCTGTATGTCTCTGATCCGACGGAAGCGACTGTTAACACGATCACTGTGACCATTCCGCCGGCGACTGCAGAGATTTTTGTAGATCTAATCGTTCTGGATGATTCCATTGTTGATGGGACGCAGGTAGCAACGATTGGCGTCGATTCCGCAAACCTGACAGGCTTCGATCTGGGTTCTGATTCGGTTGATGTACAGGACGTGGAAACACTTGAGATCACTCTCAGCACGAACACCATTTCCGAAGGCGATGGAGCAGGTGCCATGAGCGGCACAGTAACAAGATCTGGCACTGACCTGTCGTCTGAGTTGATCGTCGTGCTGACCAGCAATGACATCACTGAGATTGCCGTGCCGGTATTCTTAACAATACCCGTTGGTCAATCGTCGTGGGATTTTCCGATAGATGCCGTCGATGATCCTGACTTTGACGGCGACCAGAAGGTAACGTTTGCGGCAACGGCTCTGGGTTATTTGCCGTCGACAAGTCCTGAAATTATAGTGACGGATCAGGAACCACGTCTCGTCTTGTCAACGTTTGCCACATCAGTGGCAGAAGACGCCGGGACCATCGTAATTACAATCTCTCGTCTGGATGCGACTGATCTTAGCGTTGCTCAGTCTGTGACTCTGCAGAGCAATGATCTGTCTGAGCTGACTGTTCCAGCTAATTACATAATACCGGTTGGAGCCATCAGCATAAACTTCTCGGCGACGATTATTGAGGATGAACTGTTGGATGGTCCGCAGACGGTGACAATCACGGCTGCCGACGCGAATACCTCGAGTCCATTGGTCAGTTCGGGGAGTCTGCAAATCATTGTGGAGGATGCGGAAGCTGTTTTGATCACGGTTCCGATGGGGGGCGACTCGTTTCTGGAAAATGCCGGTGCCGCTGTAGTCGGTACAGTGACACTGACGGCACCAAATCCTGCCGGGGATACCGTCGTCTTTTTGTCAAATAGCGATTTGACAGAAGTTTCAATCCCAACTCAGGTTGTTATTCCTGCCGGAGAAACATCGGTTAACTTCACGATTCGCGCAGTAGATGATACAGCGATCGATCGTGATCAGCTGGTTACTCTGATCGGTGTCGCAGCTGGCTATCGAGATGGAACTCTGACTGTTACTGTCAAGGACTATGAACCGCCGACAACGGTAAGTCCCGCGGCGACCACCGAAGACCCAACCCCTGCCATTCAGTGGGCTTCGGTTGAAGGTGCGACTCGTTACGATCTGCAGGTCAATGACGTTTCACGGAATATTACGCAGCTGTATCGGCTGGAAAACCTTCCAGCAGGTGCACCGTTCTTCTACGAGAACTTTGAGTCAGGCACGTTTGCAACAAACGGCTGGACCAATTCCGGTGCCACAATTGATGGACTTGCTTTGGGTGAAGAAAACGGAACGCTCAGTGCTCACTTGAACGGTGGTCCAGTTGGCGGTGACCGGCTGGAAACATCTACAATGGACCTTTCCGGGCGTGTCGGCGTGCAGCTGAAGTATGCTTTCGAGCAAACGGGTTCTGGTGAATCTCCAGACGCTGGTGAAGACTTGGTGATTTCGTACCGCAATGCGTCTGGTGTCTGGATTGTTCTGGAACGTCAGCCGGGATCAGGTCCTGATGCGACGGTCTTCAAAACGTCCGTCATTCAATTGCCAACAGGTGCTTTGCACGCAAACTTTGCTTTGAGGTTTGAGAGTATTGGCAAGACCACTCAGAATGATGTTGCTGGCGAATACGATGACTGGTTTATTGATAGTGTCGAGCTAAGTGAATACGAACAGTTTGTTCCTCCGCAGGAACTTGGAGTCGGTAAGTATCGCTACTGGGTGCGCGCGTATGACAACCTGGAACAGCCGGGCTTCTGGTCTCCAGGGAATAATTTCCAGGTGCGAACCCGTCCGGTCATTATCAGTCCCGTCAACAACTCGTCTTCAGCGGTTTCTGGTTCGCCGGTTATTTTGTGGTCCACCGTTGTTAATACAGATTACGATCTTTGGGTTGACGATCTGACGCGTGGCACAAGTCAGGTCATTCGTCAGACGGGTTTGCAGACGACAAGCTTTGCAACAGCGACCTCTAATCTGCAGGGCGGCACCTATGTGGCATGGGTTCGAGCCGGAGCTCCTGACGGTGTGCAGGGTTATTGGAGCCTGCCCGTCACGTTTACGGTTTTGAGTGCACCCACAGGTCTGCGACCGACTGGTGCGACGTTTGATCGTACTCCGGAACTCGGCTGGGATACCGTTGTCGGGGCCACGTATTACTACGTCTGGCTGACTCGTCGCAACCCTGGCGAGCCGGCAGTTGTCGTGTTGCAGGACCGGTTTGTTTCGGGCACCGTGCGAATTCCGGAACAGGATTTGCCGGATGGGCGATATGCCTTCTGGGTTCAGGGCATTGGAGCCGATGGATCACGGTCGGCCTGGTCGGCCGTCTCTGAATTCAGTGTTGCGGGGCGTCCGGAAATTGTCAGCCCACTCAATAACGGAACGGTATCGTCTCGCCCCACAATCACTTGGGTAGGCGTCGACGGAAGCAGTCACTATGAAGTGTGGGTGAACCGGCTTGATATTCAGATATCCCGCGTGGTCTACGATCCGAGTGTGACGTCGACTTCATTAACGGTTGCGTCGCCATTGGCAGCTGGCAGATACCGCGTGTGGATTAGAGCCATTAGCGAAATGGGAGAAAAGTCTGCATGGAGCAAGCCCGTCGACTTCACTGTCGCGTCAGTACGTTCTAATGACATAGAAACGGCACCGGCATCCGGACCAATGACTGCGTCGACGATTGCAAGCGTTGCATTGCACAACACCTATGTTGTCATGCCGCTGGAAGAGTCTGACGTGCGGTCAGTTGAAGTCGCTCCACAGTCTGGTGTGGCTACCAATTTGTTGCCGGCCTTTGTAACGGAACTTCCGGTGAATGCGGCTCAGGTCGACGCAGTCGATTCAGTGATGGCCGAATGGGCTGCTTCAGATTGGTGGGACGGACACTCGAATGTTGAGCAGAAGCAGAACGAGCTTTCTCAGGCGGCCGCTGTCTTCGGTTTAGGCCTTGCAGCTGGTCGTAACGTCATTCGAACTGATCGAAAGAAGAAGAACCAGTAGATTCGACTTGTTGAAAAAGGTGTTTAACAGGAAACAGCCTTGCCTTCATGGTAAGGCTGTTTCTATTGGTTGACACTTTATGAATCATGCTGCTTGGCAAGTTGCAAATGATACAGAAATGTTTCATACGCAATGAAGTGGCATTTTGATGAGGCCTGCGTAACATACAGCGATAGGGCGGATTCGATGCGCCCATCCGTCTCACCAACTCCCATCTTCGACCGGTAACATGGCGAATCCCGTCGCTCAGTTGTCTCCAGTAAGGCGACTGATCATTACTGAAATATTGATTGTTGCTCTGCTGGCGGCTAGCTTCGCAGTTTTCAAAGGCCTCTATGCTCAGAAGCCTGAAGTGCAGGAAAAGGCGATTGAGGCTGCTCGTCTGAATGTTGACGTATTTCTTTCTGAGTCGATAAATATTCAGGAATTGCTGACGGGTTTTGGAACCGCGCGGGCAGACCGCGACGTCGTTATCGCGGCTCAGGTATCTGGCGAGATTATTGATATTAATCCGCAGCTAAAGGTTGGGCAGAAGGTTCTGGCGGGACAGCTGATTACTGCCGCGGGCAATCCTTCTGTGCGTCGCGAAGCTGATCTGTTGCTAAAGATTGATCCTCGTGATCTTCAGCAAATAGCCGACCAGGCAAATAACGCGATTGAAGAAGCGGCTGCCGAAACCGAACGACTAAAAATACAGCAGTTGAATCTGGAACGGCAGTTAGCAAAATCAAAGTCGATCCTGGCGACACTCAAGGACGAATACGAACGCGTACGCTCGGCTGAGGCCAAGAAAGTTGCTACGAAGTCCGATCTGAATCGCGCCCTGCTGGAAGTTCAACGTTACGAAGACAATGTGATTCAGTTAGAAAATCTATCTTCTTCAATACCGTTGCAAATTCAGGCTGCTGAGCAGCGTTTGTCATCCAGTCGTGCTGAAAAATCAGGAGCAGAAAACGACCTCCAACGCACAGAAGTGTATCCCCCGTTTGACGGTGTTCTCAGCGAGATCTTTGTCGAAAAAGGCCAGTATGTAAGAATTGGCGAGCAATTGGTTCGACTGACGGATACCGGAAGAATTGAGATTCCTGTATCGCTTGGTTTCGAGGACTTTCTTCAGCTGCAGGGTATTCTGGAAGATGGCCAAAAGCCCAAAGTATCGTTAGCTGAAAACGAAACGGCCGCCCCTCGTTGGTCCGGCCGTATGGTGAGAGCATCACCGGAAGCCGATTCGCTTTCAAGAACTGTTCAGGTCTATGTCGAGGTCGAGAACGATTCAGAACGCCCACCACTTTTGCCCGGAGCATTCGTCTACTCTCAGATAGAGGGACGTGTCTTCAGCGATGTTGTCCTGGTTCCTCGCGAGGCAATTATCGATGGAGCGGTGTTTGTTGTGGACGAAAGAAACCTTGTTCGCAGGAAAAGCGTCACAACTGGCCGCCGATATCAGTCGCTTGTTGTGATATCGGATGGTCTGGCCGCTGGTGAAAAAGTTGTATTGACGAATCTGGACATTGTAGAAGACGGCGGAGCGGTTGTAGTGCAAACGGAAGTCGGGCTTCAGGAAGAGATCGCAGTTTTGCGGAGCCCGAAGCTTCGAGTTCTAAGCCCAATCGCTCCGTGAGTGCAACATATGCCTGAGCTCTTTTTTTGTGCTGACATCAGCAGTCCCGCGGTCACGCTTGCTGATGCTGAAGCCCACCACGCAATTCATGTCCTGCGCCTCAAAAGCAATGATAACGTAGACCTGTTCGACGGTGCGGGACACAGGGCCAGCGCTGTCATCAATGCGGTTGACCGCAGCACGGTCACCGCGGCGATTCTGGACAGGACGTTCCAGCCTAAGCCGACAAGTGGTTTGCTGACTGTTGCTGCGTCACCTCCCAAAGGTGACAGACTGAAATGGATGATTGAAAAGCTGACGGAACTGGGAGTGGATTCCTATCTGCCTTTGCAGACGGCGCGAACAATCGTTGATCCTCGCAAAACAAAGCTTGATAAACTGACGGCAAACGTGATCAGCGCGGCGAAACAATCCGGCCAGCGATGGCTAATGGAAATCGCACCGCCCATCACGCTGGAAACATTGCTCGCGGATCAGCGGGAATCGACACAGATGTATCTAGCTCATCCGTACGAAGCAGACTCAGAAGCGATAGCTGGCCTGGTCAAGTCATCAGGTAATTATGTTCTATTGATTGGCCCCGAAGGTGGATTCACAGAAGGTGAAGTCAGCCTCGCAACGTTGGCGGGTGCCAAACCAATCTGCCTGCCTGGCACTATCCTGCGGATTGAAACGGCGGCGATTTCTTTTTCCGCCATCCTGAAACAACGCTTGATGATGCAATAAGTGGCATCAGCTTGTTTGCGGCCATCGGCATCTGGTTGAAAGTGGATCGAAGAGAGAAGAGCGGCATCCCTGCCGAGTGCCCATCCATGGAAGCTCAAAAAGCGTCCGCGAAAAAAGCCTGACGACGGAGAGTTGTTGAGTGAGTAAGTGTCGCCCCTCTCTCATTCGATCCGTTCTGCATCCATCCCGGATCGGGAGTGTTATCTGTGTCTGCCATTGTTGTTTTCATGGCCAGCTGGGTCTGAGTTCGGTTTTTTCCTTCTTGTTTTTTAGATTGCTAGTGAGCTGCAGCACGTGCCGTGCGCGCGTCGAATCCTACGCAGGTCATTCGGTTAGCGTCTTGAATAGATCGCCAAAGTCGGGCATTTCTGCTTTTAGAACTTCCAGCCACATATCAGGTTGCCAGATTTCCACGCATACGGCGGCTCCCACAATTACAACTTCCTTTTCAGTATCACACCCAAGGAATGCACGGAAACTATCCGGGATCAACAACCTTGAGCGATTTGCCAATGTGACCTGCTGATGTCGAGTCGACAGTAATCGGCCAAGCCGTTGCACGTCGCCCCACCGGCCTTCCATGCGCCCTGAATCCATCTTTTTCCGCAGAAGGTCGACACCGCTATCCAGTCGCTTCTGCCATTCATCAGACCGCCAAATACTAAGACACCCGGTTCGTTCTTTGGCAACGATGACGTTTCCCTGCTCATCTGCAATCGCTTCCGCGAAATCCTGAGGCAACGTCAGGCGAAACCGATCATCGATGGTTCGTTTGACTTCACCTGTGATGAACATAGTCTCGCCTTAAATGCAGCAAATCGCCTTGGCTACACAGTACTGGGCAGACATTCCACTTTCAACCAGTTTTCAAAGAACAAATTGGGCAACAAACCCACAACATCAGGTTACGACTGCTGCAACGGCTGGGCAACAGTAGAAGGTCCGGATTTGCTGATTTTGCGGAATTGGCTGTAACAGGCTTGAGGATAAGGCTTTGCGTTCTGGCATGTTTTAAAGACAAGGAATTGGGCCGTCGCGGTCATGTCAGTTTTTTGGACTGCGAGGATGACGGAGACATTCCGGAACAGCTAAACAGGTTGGGGGTCAGCGTGACGACGGGCCTCAAAACAGCGAACGGTTTCCAAAAGGACCTCATGTTATTCACGACTGCGTGATAGGTTTTAAGAGTTGACCGATAACCACGGTCACTCCCTCCTCGCCGAAGATTCCGACCTTCAGGGTTCCTGCCATGGGTAAGTTCAAACAGTTTCTTTTTGGAGTGCTGGCAGGTGCGGGCGCAGCGTTTGTGGCGTTGCAATATCACGTCGTGCAGACGCATCAGGGTTTCAGAGTGGTGCCACGCACGCCGCAGCATTCAATCGGACTTGCGTTTGCCGATATCCGTAATTGGGATGCTGCAAAGTGGGCAGATCGTCCTGAACTTGCTCGCGCATTGGTAGCCAACGGTTCGACAGATCTTGTTGCCGGTTCAGTGGCTGAAGGTTTGATGGAGTCCGTATCTTCAGGAAGTCAAATTGATCAACTCCGCGGTTTTCTGAATCAGCCGTCGTCGGATACACAGCAAGGCGATCCGTTATTCAGTACCCCGGGTTTTCTTCCCATCAGAAAAGACTCGGGAGAAGCTCCGGCGTCCGATTTGGATGATCTGTTTTCGACACCGTTTCCGCTTGATGCCCGTAAGCAGAGTCCTGTTGAAGCGGCCTCTCGGGATAATCCCCCGCAACGCACAACACTGGCACAACGGCCCAATCTGGACGTCGAAGAAATCTTCAGTTCTGGCGTCTCTGGATTGGATGTGACTCAAAAACCGGCCGCAGCCGGTCCGTCTTCCATTTCTTCGCCTGCTGACTCAAGGTCAGCGGCGCAAGAAGCTGACCTGATCGAGCACATGTTGTTTGGCGAGGAGAAGGTGGGTTCACCATCTTCTGAGACCGGTTCGCCTACAGACTTTGGAATGTTCGAAGACATTACCAGCACGCTCGAAGGGCGGGCTGCCGAAGCCATGCAACGAGCGACGGCAGGCGTTCGGAACGAGGCTGGTCAGGCGATTCAGGATTCTGGAACATCGCTCGATCGTTTTGTACGAGATCAGGTCAAGTCGTCGTTGCCGGAAAGTGTTTCGCGCATGTTCGATGAAGACCCGATCCCGGTTCCTGATCAGGTCCGTAAAGTGACTGTTCCAGATGCAATCAAGGCGCTGCAAAACGGATTTGATCCGTTTCTTGAGTAAGTGGTTCGCCGACTCACAGGTGGTCGAATTGCGTATCTGCCATAGGGCTATAGTCTTCGAATCTCATGAATTCCTTTCGCCAGGTCAGTCTGATGATACCGGTCGGGCCACTTCGGTGCTTGGCAATGACGATCTCGGCTTCACCAGGGCGATCTTCTGGATCGTACGCATCCGGACGGTGCAGAAACATCACCAAATCCGCATCCTGTTCGATCGATCCACTTTCTCGCAGGTCGGCAAGCCGCGGCCGCTTGTCTTCTCGAAGTTCCACACCGCGGTTTAGCTGAGCAAGCGCGATGACGGGTACCCGCAGTTCCTTAGCTAGGAACTTCAGTCGTCGCGAGATGCCAGCGATTTGTTGTTCACGGGGTGCTGACTTATCTTCCGGTTCAATCAGCTGCAGGTAGTCAATGATAATTACACCCAGCGGACTCTTGCGGTGTAGTCTTCGGCTCAGGGCCGCGATCTGCCCCATGGTACGTCCAGGTTTGTCGTCAATAAACAGTGACAGCCTCGCAAGTTCGTCGGACGCCATCATCAACTGATCGCGCTGCGCTGCCGTAAGGTTTCCTGATCGAAGATCATGGCCGTTCACTTTGGCCGTAATGCACAACAGGCGTTCAGCCAGCTCCAGATTTGACTGCTCCAGACTGAAGAACAAGACACCCTTTCCGTCTCGTGCAACCGCCTCGGCGACGTTGCAGACAAAAGCTGTTTTACCCATGGAAGGGCGAGCTGCAAGGATGATCAGTTCTGTTGGTTGAAGCCCCGTGGTGTGAGCGTCCAGGTCAACGAATCCCATCGTTGTTCCGGATACATCCCCCTCTGTGTTCATTCTTTCATCGATACGATGGAATGCGTCCATCAAAATATCGGCTATGGCGATGTTGCCACCGCCCTCCTGTTGCTCGACGATGCTGAAGATCTGCCGCTCGGCTTTTTGCAGCAGGTCGTCGATGTCGGTCGTTAGGTCATAGCTCTCCGCAAGGATTTCTGTACAGGCGTAAATCAGAGTCCGCTGCATCCATTTTTCGCGGACAATGTTTGAGTAATACTTAACGTGCGCAGCATGGGGCACTGCTTCTAGAATTTCTGCAAGATACGCTGCGCCGCCAATATCCTCGAATTCATTACGCCGCATAAGCTCGTTTGCCAGCGTCACTGCATCAATGCCACGAACATTGTTCTCGTACAAGTCGCGGATGGCGTGATAAATCTTCTGGTGAGCGTCGCTATAGAAGTAATCCTGCTTAAGGATTTCTCCCACATCATCGATCGCTTCATTCAGCAGCATGATACTGCCCAAAACTCCCCGTTCAGCGTCGAGATTCTGCGGTGGAAGACGCAAGTGATCGGGAGTGTTATTGGCCTTCTTTTTACCTCGGGGCTTCTGGAATCCGGATTTTTTCTGGGCGTTGTCGTCGTCCCAATTGGAACCGGCAGCCATGAGTGATTATCCGTCTGAAAGACTACGAGAAAAAATCCTCAGGCAGAATGAACTGCCTGAGGATATGAGAGTTTCGAGAAGGCCGTTTAAGCGACCGGAACTGGCGTATCAAAATTGCCAGAATAGGTTATGCGCCTGTTGCAGATGGAACAACCCAGACTTTGACTTCGGTCTGCACTTTTTCGTGAAGCTTAAGCTTCACGGTGTACATCCCGAGTTCCTTGATGGCACCATCCAGGCGGACGTGTTCCGGTTCGATTGGGTGACCAGCTGCCTTCAGGGCATCGCTGATGTCCTTGGCCACAACAGACCCGTAAAGAGCGTTTTCGGCTGTGGCATTGGCTTCAATGGTGGCACTGTACTTGTTGACTGCTTCAGCAATCTTTGTGAGCTGGCGAATACGGCTCGATTCAATTGCTTTAAGCTTCTCTTTGTGTAATTCAACCATCTTCTTGTTCTCGTCGGACGCAACAGTGGCCAGTCCGTGAGGGAGAAGGTAATTGCGTGCGTAACCTGGCTTAACTTTGATGATGTCGCCACGTTTGCCAAGATGCTCAATGTCGTGAACGAGCAGGATTTCCGCTGTACTGTTTGTTGAACCAGCGACACCGCGCGGCCGAGTCATATGGACCATGATCTAAGTTCCTTCAATATCTTCTGCAACCGACAACGATTGCGATGTCTACAATGAATTCAGAGCCACTAAAAAGGCACTTCGTCTTCTGATGGAGCTTCCGGGGCATCGTCATAAGACGCTTGCTCCGGAGGACGTGATGGAGTTTGCGAAGCCTGTGGAGTGCTGGTGTTGACTTGAGGTTTTGCTTCTCCGCCACCACTTGGTCCGTCAGATTTGCCACCCATCAACTGCAGTGTTTCACCAACAACTTTTAGTTTCGATCTTTTTTGTCCTGTCTCGCGATCTTCCCACTGGTCAAGCTGAAGTCGTCCTTCGATCAGGACTGGCCGACCCTTTGAAAGGTATTCGCCGGCTACCTCGGCCGTTCTTCCCCACAAAGTCACGTCTATGAACGTCGTTTCTTCTTTGCGTTCGTTAGAGCCTCGATCTGTCCAGCTTCGATTCACTGCCAGACCAATTTCAGCAACCGCTGTACCGCCCGTAGTGTAACGGACCTCTGGATCACGTGTCAGATTTCCGACCAATATAACTTTGTTGAACGACGCCATGGCGTCCTTTCAAACCAAAACAAGAGAAAGAATCAGGCACTGAGATCAATCCCACAGACAACGCGCGAGAACGTATTTTCTGGTGTGCCCGTAGGGTTTACTTTACTCGTCGCCTTTGACAGAAGCAGCAGGTTCATTTTCTGCTGCCGCTGCGCTGTTTACGCCATTTAGAGCGTCCACCATCGCATTGAACAATTCAGGCGTGTGCTTGATGACCAGTTGACGAATAATGGTTTCGCTCAGGTGGCACTGACGTACGACAATGTCCATCCCGCTGCTTGGCATGCGGAAGCAGACCACATAATGAAGTCCTTTGCGATGTCCGCTGATTTCGTAGGCAAGTTTGCCGTCCTGCCAAGGACGGTGAGCGACAATTGTAGCGCCTGCCTTTTCAAGGATCGACAGAATAGCAGCCGTCGTTCCTTCCTGATCGTTCGCGAACTGAGAGCTGCCAACAAGGAACATACCTTCGTAGAGATGTTCGTTTACGATTTTTGCTTCTGCGACTGACACCAGAAATTACTCCCAAGGATACGTTTTATTTGGTGATACTCGGTGATAAGTGATCACCTGATCGTCCGGAATCTATTCTCAACTTACAAATCAAAAAGCAGTCATGCTTCGTCAGATTGCCGATTGTATTTGTTCATCGTGGGTTCGATTCCTTCGGAAACCCAGTGTTCAACAGAATCAGCCGCACGAATTACGGCCAACTCAATCGGGTCCTTTTCGGTTGCTCGGAATTTTCCGAGAACCCAGGACGTTACATCCATCTTCCCTGGCGGACGATCAATTCCAAGTCTGAGCCTTGGGAAATCGCCGTGCCCGAGCCGCTGAATAATGTCATTCAGCCCTTTCTGACCCCCGGCAGACCCGGATGGTTTCCATCGAAGTCGTCCGGCGGGCAAATTCATGTCGTCGCAGACGACCACAATTTCGGCCATCTCGGGCTGATAAAACTTCACAAACTGCCAAACAGATTCACCACTCCGATTCATATAGGTAAGAGGTGCAATTAACAGCACTTTCTCACCCCGAACCAGAACTGGTTGAAATTCTGCCTGGAATTTGCTTTGTGCCTTATCAGCGCCAAAACGTTTCGCAAGCTCCCTTACAACGTCAAATCCAACGTTGTGTCGAGTCCCTGCGTACTGCACGCCCGGATTTCCAAGGCCAACTACAAATTTCATGGCAAGGAAGTCCGAACTACACAGTCAATTCATTCACTGACAGTTGCCGCAGCAACTTTCTTTGGATCAAACAATTCAACAACTAATGTTTCTGGATCCGTGTCAATCTTGACTGTTTCCGGAGCCTTCAGGCTGCTGACTTTGATCGAATCCCCAATTTTCAATGGGCCAACTCGCACAACAATCGATTTAGGTACTCGGAATTCAGGACAGGTCACGGTGACCTTCTTGATGTGCTGACGAATTTGTCCGCCATCTTTGAGACCTACCGGCTCGCCCCGTAGTTCCAGTGGTACGTCAACCGTGGCTACAGCGTCCGGATCGACGCGTTTGAGGTCCACATGTTTGACATAAGTACTAAAAATATCCCACTGAAGTTCCTGGACGACTGCTTTCTCGACAGCGCCATTGAGTTCCACGTCGACCACGCGGGACCCTCCGGCAACCAACTTTTCAACAGCGTCTGTGGTTACAGTGAGGTTTACTGAATCTTTTTTGAATCCGTAAAGGTTCGCCGGAACGAGGCCTTTTTTACGAAGTCTTTTACTACCCGCAGAACCGAGTATTTCACGAGATTCTGCTGACAGACGAAAGTCTTCCGCCATGTCTTTGATTCCTATATCGTTAAAACGTCAAAAACTGATAAGTCGCGGGATTACAGCCGTTTCTGGGTAATCCAGCGACAGCAATCCGCGTTAAAACTGAGTTTCGCCAATAAAGCTCTGTTTTCGGCTCCGTAGAGCCTCGTCATCAGCTGCAACAGTGCGGATTTTCAGCCGGACGAGCGAAAGCGTAAACTGCGGAGGATACCTGGCAGAAACCAGCTCTTCAACACTAATGCTGCGATTCCTCAAGAACACTGTCGTTTCCTGTCCGGATCGTCGGCTTTCGCTATGCTGGAGCCTTAGGAATCCCCCGACTTCGCGTCCTATCGTGGAATAGAAGGCGGTTCCCGCGTAAAATATTCCTCAATCATCGGAAGATCCCCTGCCCCGTGTTCCATATTCCGCGGAAAGATCGGTCTGAAATGCTAAACACTCTCGGACGGTTCCGATCATTTCTTCAGGGAAAGGCAGCCGCTATTTTGGAAATGAGGCGCTTGGGAAGGCTTATTTTTTCTACTTGTTCCCTGTCGATGGCGCTTTTTGCAGGTTTCCCTCAAGTCGCGTCACCAGACGAACCAGTAGCGGCCGCGGACGACGGCAAATGGGATGTCGTTCAGAGACTGGCGACGGATCGCAAGGTTATTGTAACTTTGCAGTCTTTACATAGGCTGCTGCGCGCAGGAGATGATGCCGGGGCTTCGGACGAATTCCTGCGTTTGCGAACAGCAGATCCGTTTTCACTGGTTCCTTCGCGGGCTGAGCCCGGAATTTATGTCCCTCTATACCAAGCGCTGTTTGCCGCGGCATTTGAGCTTCCTGAAGCTGTTCGGGAATCCGTGATTCGAACTGCAGGTGCCGCCGCCGAAAAATCGTTGAGCTCAGCTGTGGCGATTGGGTCCGCCGCCTCCCTGCCCCGCCTAATTTGTGAGTACGCGGGAACAGCCGCCTCAATAAAAGCCCACTTTGTGTTGGCGAGACTACACCTCAATCGCGGTAACACGTTGGCTGCAAAAAGCTGGTTGCAGCCAATGCTGCACAAAAGAATGACGGCAGCCTATCGCGTCGAGGCGATTCAAATTCTCGACAGTCTGGATAATGGCGGCGTTCAGTTGGAATCTGTGACAGAGCAGTTGCCCGCGCAGGCACCTCAGCATCTTGTCTGGCAGTCACGTCTGGCCGCGTCTACCAAATTGCGCAGGCAAATTGATGTCTTTCAGACAGCGGCGGCCCGGGCGAAGGTCGTTCCCCAAAACGCATGGAAGGCAGTGTGTGATGGGCAGACGGCATACCGCCGAACATTGCGTGGTTTGGCGTCTGTTGATCTGGCTACAGGTAGCACCCGGTGGGAATATCCAATGGGGCTTGCTCTGGATGCTGTGATATCGTCTGGTCGAACAAACTCAAGTGTCTTCGGTGAACCGTCTGGAGAACAGCTGACATCCGCCAGTTTTGCTCGAATGGAACAAAGCCCACTTGCTAACACGTTTTGTCGTGACAATCTGTTGGGCAGGCTGGAGGGCGATTCGAACAGTATTTATGCCGTTGTTACGGACGGAAAATATCAGACGTCTTCGTTGCTCGGCCGTGGCTTTCGGGTTCCAGCTTCCAGTGGATTTGTGGGTAATAAGCTGGTAGCCATTCGAAAGGACTCTGGTTCTCGTATCTGGAGTCTCGGGCAGGCCACCATCGAGGAACATTTGGGAACGACATCTTCTGATTGTTGGATTGCCGGTCCCCCTGAAACCGCTGGCCACGAAATTTTCTGTGTCTTCGAATGGAACAATGAAATTCGTCTAGGTAGTGTCTCTGCCAGCACGGGTGAACTTCGCTGGACGACAGCCCTGGCTTACCCTGAACAGTCAATTGAAAAAGACGTTGTACGACGTTTGTGGGGTGCCAAACCTACGCGTGCCGGAGGCCTGATTTGGTGTCTGACCACAGCGGGCTGGCTGGTTTGCGTTGACGAACTTAGTCATTCCGTCATCCACGCCACAGCCATTCAAACGGAAAGTAACAATAAAAATGCGGTTTCCGTGGGGCGAGGCCAGCCCGTTGTCTTTACCCGCCCGTCGTCACTTAGTGATCGTTGGTCGGTTTCTCGGCTGATTGTTCTGGGTGATATGCTGGTTGCGATGGCCCATGAATCTCATGATATCGTGATGGTGGACATAAATAGTGGGCGGCTGATTCGCCGGATTGCCGTAGAACCCGGAGCTGTGGTGGCGCATGCCGACGCGCAGAACATCGTCGTTGGAACCATTAGTCGGTTAAGTTGCATCGAAACGAAATCCGGAGAAATTGTTTGGACACATGAGCTCACATCTGCAGAAGGCACTGTCACTGGACAGGGCGTCCGACGCGGTTCTCAACTGTTGGCCCCGATGAGCACCGGGGCCATCGCTATGATCGATCTGGATTCTGGTGACTTTGTCACATCTGTTGACACCGTGCTGCCCAAGCATGGTTGGGGTGGGTTAATTGCGCCGGAAGATCTTCAGGGCGATATTGTCTATGTGGCTCCTGATCGCATGACGCGACTTTCATCGCGCCGGCCAGATATCATGCCCGAGGATCCTGTGGAAGTGGCATCGGGTTTGATGGCTGCCGGAAAATGGCTGGCTGCCCTTGAGTTAGCAGCATCTGTTGACGAAACCGATGCCGCTCGTAGGGAAGCAGAATCGATTGTTTTTCAGTGTCGACTGCAACTGGCGGAGGCAGATCCCGAACGCTACCTTCAGGAGCTACTGAAGAGTCCAATGAATAGTGACCAGAAAGTTAAAGTTCAGGTCTGCGAAGCCTCTGTATCGCTTAGTGAGAAACGATTTGAGACGGCAGCTGTACAGCTGGTGAAGATTCTTGGGTTGAGTTCTTCTGTGCTTTCGATGCCCGTTCCGCATGTGTTTAATAACACTCGGGATTTGAGCGATGATGAATTATCGAAGTCCGAATTGAAGGCTGGTTCGCAAACTTCGGCTTCGTTACCACTGGTGACTTGGTGCGCGTCGCGGTTGGATGATTGCCTCGACGAAGTCGCGCTGACTGCTGAGCTTTCAGAAGGCATCGGCCATCTGCCTGATTTGGTGCTGCTAAGTATTCATCACCCTGCTCTGCGACCGATACTTCATCAAAGGATCCGCGAAGCTGATTCTATCGAAGCCGCGTGGCACTTGTTGCGACATAGTCTGGACCTGCAGTTAAAAGCCAGGGCTGATGGGCTGAGTGATGTACAGCCGGAAACGCCGCTTCTGGCAACGCAATTTCAGAAGGTGCTTTCCGCAAGTTCCACTTATGCTGCTTCGAACAAGGCTTTACGACGACTTCTTGCCGCAATCAGTACGGAATTGCCTGAAGCCGTGATTGCGTCGATGCCGTCCCGCTCATTCGGTTTAGGCGATATGTCAGCCTTTGAGTCTGTGAATGACGACCTGCGTGAGAATCAGGAAAAACAGTTTGCTGATTGGAAAAAACAGCCTTATCGTGCCGTTCCGATTACCCGACTTTCATCGTCAAATCGTAATTCGGGGATGTTCGCTGCAGCAGAATTAGATGATCCTTTCATGCGTCACTATCGTTGGTCGGCCGTTCATGGCGACTACGGTCGTATTCTGGCGGAAAGCGTTTCGTTTCCAAATGAACAGTGGTCAATACCCAGCAACATCGAAGTCACCGGAACATACTCGAACCGAACTGATATCCTGCAGCGAGTCGGGTCAATTCTGGTGCTGAAGACTTACAGTTCGATTTCCGCAATTTCCGTTCTGGATGGAAAAGTACTTTGGACGAAACCAATTGCTTCGGAATCGGGGGGAGCAGCATCCATCACGCAGCACAATAGTTTCTCGTCGTTTGTAGCGGGACGAAATCAACTTCCTTCCTGGCAGGCAGTCAGCTTATGTCGGATTGTTGGTTCGGGATCTCGATGGTTGTGTGTGACGCACGGACTTCAAATGGAAGTCATCGATTTGTTTTCTGGAATGACTTCATGGTCAGCAGACCTGCCGGATAGCCAATGCCATGTGATCGCCACAGACGATGTTGTGATTGTGCGTTCGCCTTCCACTTCACAAGTAATGTGTTTTGACAGACGCGATGGCGAACCTGTTTCTATTGCCGGTGCCGACAAACTTGCAGACTCGGCGATTCGCAATGTTGCATCACGGCTTGTGTGTTGGAGCCGATCTGTAGGTGGCAGTCCTCACAGGCTCACCTGGATTAATCCTCTCACGCAAAAAACGGAGAAGGAAGTCAGCCTTGATGATATGAAACAGTTTCACTTTCTGGACGATCGTACCTTGATTGGAATTAACGATAATCAGAAATTCTTGGTGGTGGACTTGCTGAGTGGATCGATCGAGGAGTGCTGTTATCGGATTGATGGTAAAGATAGTCCCGACGAACCAAACAGCGGGTCTGAAGAACAGAATGGCCCACCCGATCTGCCACTATGGGATCCAGCTCGATTGCAGGTTACCGCCGATGCACTGAACTATTACGTTTCAAATCGTGGCAGTAACCATTCGTCCAACAGTCAGCCGTTTGGTCGTCAGATGACGCGGTTTGAAGGCGGGTTGCGGGCGGTTAATCGCGCCACGGGGACAGTTCGCTGGTGGATTTACAACGACGTGTCTTTGCTCGCATCAACCGACCAGCCCGAACTGGGCGTTCTTGTGCTTGTGAGTGATTCTATGAGCAATCCAGTCGGCGGTAATGCCCCAGTCAGCAAAAATGTCTTTCGAAGTATTGCCAAGGTTAGCGGCGACGAACTGTTCAGTCAGTCAATTCCTTCGCAATATGGAATCCGATATATCTCGATGGATTCGCCAGCAGCCAATATTCTTGATATTGGCGTTCAGGGTATGAAAATCCGGATGGAAGCTGAGAGCATCAGGTCTCCAAATCAATCGTCGGAATAGCGATCACCAAACATTCTATGCGCTGTGTCTATTTCCGGTCGCTGAGTTCGTGCACGTCGATGCCAATTGAATCCTGGTAGACAAGCTTCAGCCTCTGCATGTTGTTGGGCATCTTGTAGCTTTTTCGAGCGACGATGAACTTAATATTTGTCTCTGCAAGTTCCGTCAGAATGCTGTCGTTCAAGCCATTGTCTGTGATGTTCTGTCTGAGTCGCATGTAATGTTCGGGGAAAAAACCAGAGTAACCGTTGACCATGGGAATCCCATGTAGCGTGCCGTAGTACATCCAGCGCGTTGTCGAATCAAAATCGGCTGCTCTAACGCCGGCGGAAAACGGCAGGCACACGATGCCTTTGCCAGCTGGCGTGTTGTTTTTGATGAAATCGGTCCAGTTGCGATTTCGTTCAAGGATTGGAACTCCGGCCAGCAACGGTTTCGCCGCGGGAATTTCAGCTACCGCCAGAAGGCCAACGATCACGAGGCATAACGTCACTGTCGACTTCTTTTTTGTGACAGCGGTTAACCACACCTTCAATTCCGACAGGCCAGAAATGGCGAGCAGAATGACGGCCATCTGAGTTAAATAGGCGAAACGAAAAACGTTGCGCACCTGCTCCATGCCCGGGCACATTTCCGAAAGCGTCCACCACGGCTGCCACGTACCCAGTTTTAAATGCGGACCCATAGCGAGCAATCCCGAGAAGACCGCTGTCAGCAGCATGAACATTCCCCATCGTCGCCGACGCCGTCGGCAAACTGCCATGGCAACTCCAACAGCAGCCAGTGCTGTCTTGATTCAGCCTGCTGATAGGTGGAAGCCCTGTTGTTTCGCTCCGAAGAGAATTGCATTTTGGGGCAGACTGAACAGATCACGTGGTGTCGCCGATTGATGGGCAACCAGTTCCTTTGATCGTTCAAATGAATCCCCATGAAGCATTTGTCTAATCGGCAAGAACACGATCCCGACAAGCACCATCGCAAGCCCCAGCGCAAACAGCGAAGTGATCCAGAACTGTTTCGTGCGATATGCGGAAAACAGGATCCAACTGGTTGCTGTCAAAATGACGGAAAGGAACAGGGTGTGGTGGATGCATGTGTAAAAGCAAACCGTATAGGCCAACGCCGATTCAATGGCTGTGAAAGTTGTGGGGTGGCTTCCGTGTCTTCGGACGACATCCCAGATCCACAGCATTGGCCAGATGGGAACCAGTTGAATGACTTCCAGTTGGTCCAGTCCGAGCGGCAGCCACGCCATCATCACGGCGCCGATTGTCGATAAAACCCGGCGACATCCTTGATTCCGCAACACAGCGAAAGTGAGAACCCCATTCAGGCACAACGACAAAATCAAATAGACGTTGTAGGCGGCGGCAGGCGAGCCGGTCAGCCAATAAACAGGCGCTACAAGAACGGTCGCTGGCTGAGGTTCGGAAAAAGCGAACGTAGAGTCGGCCGGAAAGAAGATCGGTGCCTGCCAATAGCCGTGATAACCATGAGTCAGCCTGTCTGCGTTCCACCAAATGGTCCATGCGTTAAACAATGGAACAGTTGTTAGCTGGTTAGTGCGGATTGGCAAACACGAACTGATTTGTCCGATGATCGGGTAAACGGCCCATACTGCCGCTGCTATGATCACGATATACGGCAGCAGCCTTCGACAGGATGAGTGAAGGCGAGACATGGTGCGTCGAATTCCCCCAAAGGCTGAGCCAGCGATTTGTTGTTGACGTGATTCTGTCTAAACATCATCGCTGGATGCCGCGAAGTTCCGGGTTCTAATCAAAACTGCGAGCTGAGCCACGCCAATAACGTATTGGGAGTGGTACTGGATTAACAGGAAACGGCCAACCGAAGTAAACTTTCAATCAGCGTTACTGTCAGCGGTACTGTTGTGAATCTTCAGGGGCTTGCCATGTGCTGCGTGGAAAAAACTCATCGTATCGGGCCATCCGCTTTTTAGAACAAAAACGGCAAGACTTCTTCCGGCCAGGTTGTACGTTTCGTCACTCGAATAAACAGTTTCGTCCACTTCTGATTTGCTTGTGTCGACGACGGGAACCCATCGTTCTGATGGTTTGTGGCGAGGAAGTGCGAAGGAAACTGCTGCTGGTTGGTTGCTTAGTAACAGCAGCAGCGAATCTCCGCTGATGCGTCGACCGTATTCGTCCAACTCGTCTATGGATTCACCATTAAAGCGAACGCCGATGGAATTGACGGAGCCGGAATTCCATTCGTTATCGGCCAGTTCCGTGCCTTTCGCGGATAGCCACGCGATGTCTTTTACTCCCGCCCCGCGAATGCGCCGCCCCTGAAAAAAGTTGCGTCGTTTCAGAACCGGTTGGTCGTGCCAGAGCTGGATCATCTTCCGACAGAACTCAAGAAACGACTCTTCTTCCTCGTTCAGATCCCAGTGCAGCCAGCTGAGTTCGTTGTCCTGGCAATACGCGTTGTTGTTGCCATTCTGAGTGTGGCTCAGTTCGTCTCCGCCGCGGATCATCGGAACACCCTGAGATATCAGCAGAGTGGCAAACAGATTTCGTCTCTGTTGCATTCTCAGACGATTGATTTCGGGATCAGATGTCTCTCCTTCCACGCCGCAGTTCCAGCCATTGTTGTGGCTGTCGCCGTCACGATTATCTTCCAGATTAGCCAGGTTCAGCTTTTGATGGTAGGTCACCAGATCCTTCAGGCAGAATCCGTCATGGGCGGTGACAAAGTTCACGCTGGCATGCGGTCGTCTGCCATTGTGTTCGTAAAGGTCGCTGCTTCCAGTAAGTCGAGTGGCGAATTCATTAACAGCGCCACCATCGCCGGCCCAGAATCGTCTGATTGTGTCGCGATACTTACCATTCCATTCCGACCAGAGATGCGGGAAGTTTCCTACCTGATATCCGCCGCTGCCAAGGTCCCATGGTTCGGCGATCAGCTTTGCCTGAGATAAAACGGGGTCCTGCATGATGATGTCGAAAAACGCGCTTAGTTTGTCGACATCGTGTAATTCGCGAGCAAGTGCACTGCACAGGTCGAAGCGAAAGCCGTCGACGTGCATTTCCTGAACCCAGTATCTTAAGCTGTCCATAATCAACTGAAGAACGCGAGGTGACTGCATGTTTAGCGTGTTACCGCAGCCCGTGAAGTCCTGGTAGTAGCGTTTGTTTTCCGGCGACAATCGATAATACGACGCGTTGTCTATTCCTCGCAGAGACAGCGTTGGGCCAAAGTGGTTTCCTTCGCCTGTGTGGTTGTAAACAACATCCAGAATGACTTCGATGTTGGCAGCATGGAGCTGCTTCACCATATGCTTGAATTCGTTGATAACTTCCTGAGGTTTTGTAGCTGTTGCGTATCTGGAATCAGGGGAAAAAAAAGACAGCGTGTTGTAGCCCCAATAATTGACCAGCCCGCTTTCCACCAGATGTCGGTCGTCGACATGGTGATGAACGGGCATGAGTTCAACGGCCGTGACACCAAGTTTTAGCAGATGATCGATTGCCGCTGATGACGCCATGCCAGCATAGGTGCCCTGAAGTGCTTCCGGAACACCGGGGTGCAACTTTGTAAATCCTTTTACGTGAGCTTCGTAAATCAGGGTTTTGTGCCAGGGTGTTCGAGGGTACTGGTCAGTGCCCCAGTCGAACGAGCTATCCACGACTACACTAAGAGGCGCGTGTGCCGCGTTGTCGCGAGTATCAAAAGATGCGTCGTCTTTGCCGACTTCAAAACCAAACATCGAGTCCGCCCAGGAAATTCCGCGACCGATGCCTCGAGTATAAGGGTCCAGCAAAATTTTGTTGGCGTTAAACCGATGTCCATTATGGGGATCGAAGGGACCATGAACTCGGATGCCGTATAGTTGGTCGGGTTTCAGGTCGGGGAAGTACCCGTGCCAGGCAAGATGAGTTTGTTCCAGCAGCGGGATACAATGGCTCTCAACACGATCAGTGACTGCATCAAACAGGCACAAATCAATGGATGTCGCATGTTCAGAGAAAACAGCGAAATTTACGCCGTTCCCGTCCCATGAAGCCCCAAGTGGATACGGACGGCCTGGCCATTGGCGAATTTCGACAGGCGATTTCTTCTTCGTTATGGTGGCTGATCCACTCATTCAGTGGTCTCTTTATTTCAGTGACTGCATGCGTATTTACTTAAGGATCAAGAACTCGCCAGAGGGCATTCGACCAATTTACGCCGCCGAATAACAGCAAAACTTATTGAATTCAGGATGCGCGGCCCCGCCCATTTTCGACATATCGAGTGAATTTGCCTGCTGTGAATACGTTTTCTGACGAATTTGCGGCCTGTTCGTGTTTCGCGGGTCAGGTAGACTTGACCATTTGATCTATCAATTACTCAGTTGTTACGTCTGCTGACCGATATCAAGATGCGAGGACGTGTCTGAAGAAGGTCGAACAAACCATCACCAGATTGCCCAAAACCTCATGGTGGCGGACTTTGTGTTTGACTCCTTTTTCTATCCATCCGTATAACGTAGTCAGTATTTCCGGGATT
This sequence comes from Fuerstiella sp., assembly GCA_041689795.1. Classification (GTDB taxonomy): domain Bacteria; phylum Planctomycetota; class Planctomycetia; order Planctomycetales; family Planctomycetaceae; genus Fuerstiella. The sequence continues at coordinate 87,362 of JBDNFN010000269.1, forward strand.
TAGAGAAACTTTGAGCGGTCGACAGGTCGCTTCAACTACAGCTTGCCTAATGCAGACCTCCTTCCCAAAAATCGCAACCGTCCTACTCGCGATCAGTGCCGTTGCGTTTATGGGACTATCCGTTTCCGCTTATTTTGGACGGCCTAATCCGGCTGCTGAAATGACTGAGCCTGTGCTTTCGGACTTCAAGTTCGACGTTACGCTTGGCGAAGAGGATACCTGGACAGTCACTCCCAATATAGGGCAGGATAAAAACTCAAAGCTGTTTCAGAACGCCTACGAAGCCGTCTTATACGCTTTCAAACAAAAAACCAGTCGGTTAACGGCTGAAACAACTGAGATGAACGCCCTGACGCAAAAGTTGCGAGAGCAGGTGACTCAGGTTAGAACAGATCAGCAGCTTGACATTGCCGCAATAGAAAAGCGTATTGCCGAACTGACGCAGTATGTTAATGCCGCAGACGCTCTACTGTCGCAGCAGTCTCAGGAACTACAAAGGCTATCTGTCGAAACGATGGGGGTTCGAGTTGAAACCGGTAAGCGTCGCGAGGACGTAACGCGTCTTCAAAGCGAGCTGGTTGAACTAAGAAACAATCGTTTCGGTTTGCAGGAAAATATTCGTGTTCTGACGGATCGGTTGTTGCGTCTCCAGCTGGAAAACCAGGATCTGGATATTCGCCTCAACCTCTTGAATTCGCAGTTGGGACAATGACCAGAACTGAACATTCGGACAAAGATTCGGAGAGTGCTCGATGAATAACGTCGTCGGCAAAATGTTGATTGTCATGCAGCTCGTATTCAGCATTCTGTTTATGTGCTTTGCGGGAGCGGTCTACACTTTCCAGGGTGCTTGGCGGAATAAAGCCGTTGCGCTGCAAAGTCAGCTCGATGGTGCGAACAAACAGGTGGAAGACGCAAATACCGCCCGAGACCGCGAAACCAAGCAGCTTAATGCAGACCTTGATGCGGCTCGCACTGACCGCGACGCCGTACGTGCTCAGCTTGAAAAGGCCGTCACGCAGGCTCAAACAAACCAGCAATTACTGGCAGCGGCGTCGCAGGAGCGTGATAAAGCCTTAGCCGACGGAGAAATTGCGACTGCCGAAGCGGCCGCTCGCGTTGTCGAAACAACCGCCGTGGTCAAAGAACGTGAAAGTCTTCGAAAACGTATCACTGATCTAATCAAAGAGATTCAGAATACAGAAGATCAGCTGCTGGATAGTAATGGCAAGTTGGCTTCTGCTGTCGAAATGGAAGAGCAGTACCTTGGGAAAATTGGTCACCTAAATGACCTGTTGAGGCTTAATGAAATCGATCCAGGGCAGCAGTTGGTCGGGATCATCCCTGCCGAAATCGAAAAGGTTGATGGGTTTGTCGATGGGACAACTCGCAACCAGGCACGGACACAGGAACTTATTCAAATAACAATTGGTAGCGATGACAAAATCTATAAGGACATGGTCCTGACGGTTTATCGCAAAGATGACTACATTTGCCAGGCTCGCGTTGTGAAGGTTTATCCTGACACCGCGATCTGCATGGTTGAAGAAAAGACGCGTAACGGCAACGTTCAGCGAGGCGACAATGTCACAACAAAACTCTGATCCAACAATCTATGACGGCCTGATGTTTGTCTCGTTAGCGGCAGTCATCATTGGAATCGTCTTTCTTGTCATGTCACTCGGCCAATACGGCTGGAGCGGGCCGTCTTAGTCGTCGATTGCTGCAACCGTGTACAGAATGCGACCGCACGCTCGACATTGAACGAATTCGCCCATGTTAAGCCGTACGATGTCCTGAGGTATTGCGCCAGTATTGCATTCCATGCAGTAAGTGTCTTCGACGCGTGCTAATGCGGAAGCTCCTTCAGATGCCTTGAGACGTTTGTAAGCTCCAAGCGGCTCGCCCCGCGGAATAACTTTTTCTGCGGCCGCGATTTCCGAGTTCAGCCGTGCAACGTCAGCATTCAGGCCGGGTTTCCGAGCTTGAACTTCGGCTGATATTTCAGCCAGTCGTTGCTTTAAGCCGGATAATTCCTTGTCCCTTTCCTTAAGCACGGCTTCAGCGTCGTCGACATCAGCCAGCATGGCCAGCACTTGGTCTTCCAATTCAGCACAAACCAGAGTCTCTGCGTTTATCTGGCCCTGAATGATGGAATATTCTTTGTTGGAACTGGCTTCATTCAGTCGCGATCTGTGTTTGGCGACAGTTGCTTCACGAGACTTCATATTCAACGAAGCTTCATCGGTAGAACGCTTTAGCGACTGAATCTGTTCTTTTTGTGCGACACAGGCTTGCTCGGCTTCGACAATTTTCTTCTCTGCAACTGCCGTTCGGCGAGGGCCATGGGCCAGCATGTTGTCTGCCTCAGCCATCTGCTGCAGCAGTTCGTGAAGAAGCTGGAATGCCAGAGAGGTGTCAGTGGCCATACAAAGAAACTCCGCGAGAAGGGTGTATAATCATGCCTCGTCCGCTGATCACAGAGCGATTTGGCGTTATTGTGGGCGGTAGCCCTAAATTGACGAGCAACCGCATTCTATGAAGCGTGTCGCAGTTTCTCTACAAACCGGACAGGGAAAGAACGGGCATCTTATCAATGTGCCCTTGCCTCGCTACAGGAACGATCACACGTGACAATAGGAAAGGTGTTTTTGGTTGGCGCTGGCCCTGGTGATCCGGGCCTGTTGACAGTACGGGGGCGAGACGTACTGGCTGCCGCCGATCTGGTGCTGTATGACGGACTCGCCAATCCGCTGCTACTCCAAATTACAAAAGGTGTCTGCGAACGAACGGCCCGTACTCGCGATGGCGTCGATCGCATTGTTCCTCAGCAGGAAATCAATAACCGACTGATTGATGCTGCGCTACAGGGCAAGCAGGTTGTACGGCTGAAAGGTGGCGATCCATATGTTTTTGGACGCGGCAGCGAAGAAGTGGCGGCGCTGGAAGCCGCCGGCATACCCTTCGAAGTAGTTCCTGGAATCACAGCCGCAACGGCGGCTGGCGAATACGCTGGTTTTTCATTTACGCATCGCGATGTTGCTTCAGCGGTCGCCTTTGTTACGGGGCATGAAGATCCTTCTCGACAATCCAGCCGCCTGGATTATGCCGCGCTGGCCAAGTTTCCTGGCACTCTGGTCTTTTATATGGGACTCGGTCGCATTCGTATCATCTGCGAACAGCTGATTCTTGCTGGCAAGGCGTCCACAACGCCTGCCGCTGTCATTTGCCGAGCCTCATTGCCGACTCAGCAAACGGTGACGTCGACACTTGCCGAACTTCCCGACGTTGTGGACACAGCCGGACTGAAGCCGCCATCGCTGATTGTTGTGGGCGAATGTGTCAGTTTGCGAAAATCCACTTCGTGGTTCGAACGTCGTCCGCTGTTCGGGCAAAGCATTGGGATCACTCGACCTGAAAATCAGTGTGGTGACATCGCGAAAAAGATCACGCAGCTTTCGGGTCAACCGGTGATCATGCCGTTGATCGAAATAAGCGATGTCGATGATAGCCAGTTGGCGATTCTTGATGAGACAATTGAACGACTGGATACATTTGATTGGCTGGTATTTACCAGCATCAATGGAGTTGCGGCGTTCTTTGATCGGCTCTGGACAACGGGCCGGGATGTTCGCAGTCTTGCTCATTTGAAGATTGCGGCGATCGGCACTTCAACTGCCGCGGCTATTGAAGCTTTCTCGTTGCGCCCTGATATTATGCCTGATTCGTTTCGAGCCGAAGCGTTGGCCGAAGCCATGCTGCCGTTGGTGCATGGAAAGAAAGTTTTGTGGGCTCGAGCAAGCCGTGGGCGAGACGTGCTGCCGTCAATGCTGTCTGAAGCTGGAGCATCGGTGTACGAAGTCGTTGTTTATCGTAACGAAGATGTCGCCGCTTTTCCCGCCGCAACTGTTCAACTTATTCGCGATGACCAGTTGACGTGGGTTGGTCTGAGCAGCCCGTCGATTGCTCGACAATTTGCGAAGCTGCTGGAACAGCATGGCATTGCGATCAACGAAATCAGCACAAAAATCGCTGCGATTAGCCCGGTTACCGCGGAAACTGCCAGGGAATGCGGCCTTCCGGTTGCCGTCGAGGCATCTGTTTTTACGTGGGAGGGTATCATTGCCGCCATCGCTCAATCAGACTATTCACCAGGCTGAGCCTCACCGGTCTTAGCAATTGCTCGCGAAAGCTTCGTTGTCACTTTGAAATCTTCAACCAGCTGAATCGAGTTTCGGAAAGCCAGCTTCGCAAACCCACCACTTCCCCAACCCTGCCAGGAAAAGTTTTGATGATTCGCTCACTTTCCACATTGCTCCTGTTAATAGCCTGCAGTGCTTGTTTGGCAGAAGATGTATCGCACGGATTTCTTGCGACCGGTAGTCACACATATATTATGGGCGGCGATGGCAAGCAGATCTGGAGTTACCCACACGGAACCCGAGATGGCTACGTGCTTGAAAATGGCAACGTTGTTCTGACGCTGAACAAGGGACAGAAATACAGTGGTGGCGCCGTTGTCGAGATCAACCGAACAACGGGAGAAGAGTTGTTGATCTGGACGGGTACTCAAAGCGAAGTCAACAGTGCTCAGCCAACAAAGGATGGCACGTTTGTGATAACGGAAGCCGGTCCTCAGCCGAGACTACTGGAAGTCGATCGCAGCGGCAGGATTTTGGTTGAATTTCCGTTGCAGTGCCAAAGCGATAATCACCACATGGAAACACGGATGGCTCGCAAGCTTGATGATGGCACCTATCTGGCTCCACATCTACTTGACTTTGCGGTTAAACGCTACGACAAAACTGGCAAAGTTCTTGGCCAGATGGACACCACGGTTGAAGGCGACCCGGAACGTAAAATTCACTCATGGCCGTTTACCGCCATTCGTCAGAGCAACGGCAGTACTCTGGTTTGTTGCACAAACGGAAATCGCGTCGTCGAATTCGATGCGGCCGGTAAAGTTGTCTGGCAGTTGACCAATGAAGATTTACCCGGTCCGTGGCTGCAGGATCCCTGCGGTTCACAGGTTCTGCCCAACGGCAACATTGTCATCGCCAGCTATGCTGCCGGGCGAGCGGATGTGAAGGCTCCCAAGCTGTTGGAAGTGACTCGCGATAAAAACGTGGTTTGGACTTATCGCGACGCCAATAATTACGGCATTCATCATTTTCAGATGCTCACTAGCGATGGCAAAGCGTTGCCAGGATTTCCCTTGAAGTAATGTCCGATAATTAGGCCACCTGTCGGCGAGATTTCAGGTCGTCACCGATGATGTTTTGTAATTCAGTTTTTAGATGAAAATACCTGCCTTCTTAAACCCACCTCAGCAGCAACGTTTTATGCAAAAGCTCTCTTTTCGAATCAGGACAGTCGCCAAAATTGCGATGCTGTTCACAATGGTGCCATTCTCAGTCACTGTTGGCGATAATGTTTCGTGGCCGTTTCGTGGCGGGCCAACGATGAATGGACACGTCGGCGAAGCTGATTCTGTTGGGTTGCCAACGGAATTTGATGAAGCGACTGGCAAGAACATCAAATGGAGAGTGAAGTTGGAAGGCTTGGGGCATTCGACTCCGATTGTCGGTGGCGAAAAGATCTGGCTGACGTCTGCCACGGAAGATGGCAGGCAGCAATTCGTTTACTGCCTGGACGCTGAATCGGGCAAGGTATTGCATCACAATCTGCTGTTTGAAAACGAAGAACCGGAATCGCTTAACAACAACATCAACACATATGCATCACCATCGTGTGCATTGGAAGATGCCGCGGTTTACGTGCATTTCGGTTCTTATGGTACGGCTCGATTGAATCCAGAAACCGCTGAAGTAGTTTGGCAGCGTCGAGACATCAATTGCCGTCATTTTCGTGGACCGGGTTCTTCGCCTATCATTTTTCAGGACCTATTGATCCTTACCTTTGATGGTGTTGATGCGCAGTTTTTGACTGCACTGGACAAGCATACCGGCAAAACCGTTTGGCGAACCAATCGTTCCACAGACTACGGCGATCTTGACGAAAACGGTGAACCCAAACGAGAGGGCGATTTGCGAAAGGCCTACAGCACTCCAGCCCTGGTCGAAGTCAACGGCCGAACTCAGGTTGTGTCTGTGGGGTCCCGAGCTGGTTTTGCCTACGACGCTTTGACTGGCGAAGAAATCTGGGGAATTCGCCATGACGATTTTAACGCGGCAGCTCCACCGAGCTTCTATAAGAATTTTGCGATTTTGAATACCGGTTCGCGTGGGGCAAATCTGATAGCCGTCGAACTGAACGACACAACAAAAGGTGATGTCTCAGAATCGCATGTGAAATGGAATCGTGACAAAGGGAACTCGCGACTGGCCGCGCCGTTGTTGATTAGTAATCGAATTTACATGATTACCGATACGGGTGTCGCGAACTGCGTTAATGCCGATACTGGCGAAGAAATCTGGAAGGATCGCGTCGGCGGAACTCATGTGGCATCGCCCATCACGGCCAACGGCATGATCTATTTTTGCAGCGAAGAGGGTGATGTCACGGTGATCAAAGCGGCTGACGAATTTGAAGTTGTATCGAAGAACCACATCGCAGATGGCATGAGAGCTTCTCCGAGTGCCGCTCAGGGACGGCTTTATCTTCGCACCTTCGGGTATTTGTACTGCATTGGTCAGTAGGAAATTGGTCAGTAGTGTTTCGGCAGGCAGCCGGAAATTTACGTTTAAACGATTGGGTACTTACGATGACATTTCGATTATTTGCGATGACAGCCTTACTGTTTGCTGCCAGCACAGGGCAGGCTGAAGGCAAGGAATTTAAAACGGGCGAATGGGTGTCGTTGTTCAATGGCAAGGACATGACTGGCTGGACGCCAAAGATTCGCTATTCAGATTTCGGCGATAACTACGGAAATACGTTTCGCGTTGAAGACGGCATGCTGAAGGTTCGGTACGACCAGTACGAAGAATTTGGCGAACGGTTCGGGCATCTGTTTTACAAGACTGAATTTTCAAACTATCGATTCAAAGTTGAGTACCGATTTGTTGGTGAACAGTGTAAGGGTGGCCCCGGCTGGGCAATTCGAAATAGCGGCGTGATGGTTCACGGTCAGAAGCCGGAAACCATGGATAAGGATCAGGACTTCCCCGTTTCCATCGAAGTGCAACTGCTTGCTGGCAATGGGAAGGATCCTCGAACCACATCTAATTTGTGTACTCCAGGCACGAATGTCGTGATGGATGGTGATTTGAAGCAGCAGCACTGCATTAAATCAAAATCCAGGACTTACCCTCTGGGCGAGTGGGTGACAGCGGAAATTGAAGTGCGTGGCAACAAAGTCATTAAACACATTCTGGAAGGAGAAGTTGTTCTCGAATACAACGACCCTCAGTTGGACCAACGCGATAAGAGTGCTCAAAAACTGATCAAAGATGGTAAACTGGCTCTAAACGGCGGAACGATATCTTTGCAGTCTGAAAGCCATCCCTGCGAATTTCGCAAAGTCGAAATTATGGTTTTGGCCGCCGAATAGCCACTGGGTTCGCGAAGCTGGATTTGACGATTTTGTAATGTGAGAAGCCCGGCGTTTAGACAAACGCCGGGCTTTTCCCGTTTAGCTTTCGGAGTGCTTACAAGCTTAGCTGATGACAGCGTCGACAACTTTCCCGTGAACATCGGTTAAGCGGAAATCACGCCCGCTGTAGCGATAGGTGAGTCGTTCGTGATCGAGTCCCATTAGATGCAGAATCGTGGCGTGTAGGTCATGCACATGCACTCGGTCTTCAATCGCGGACAGGCCGAATTCGTCGGTTGCTCCGTGCGAATAACCGCCCTTCACTCCTCCGCCAGCCATCCAGACGGTAAAGCCGTAATGATCGTGATCCCGACCTTTCTGCCCTTCAGAAGTTGGCGCTCGGCCGAATTCGCCCCCCCAGATCACCAACGTCTCTTCGAACAATCCGCGCTGCTTCAAATCCTTGATTAAGGCGGCGATGCCCTGATCACATGCTTCAGCCAGGCGGCGGTGTCCGTTCACGATGTCGTTGTGCCCGGTGTCCCACGCGATATCGTAGCCGTCAATCGAATGCGATAACTGGACAACTCGAACTCCGCGCTCAATGAGGCGGCGAGACAACAGACAACCTTTGGCATATTCGGAATCGCCGTACATTTCCAGTGTCTGTTTTGATTCCTGAGTTGTGTCGAAAGCTTCCGGAACGGCAAACTGCATGCGAAACGCCATCTCCATGGCCTGAATGCTCGCTTCCAGCTGCTGATCCTGTTGTTGTCGTTCCAGATCAATTCGATTCAATCTCGCCAGTAAATCAGCCTGCCGGCGCTGTGCGCTTTCGGGCAGCCAATTGTTCCTCAGGTCCGCTAGAATTCTTTCGGGCTGCATTTCGTGAATGTTGACATAGGTGCCCGTGTAAGCCCCCGGCAGAAACGCGTTGCTCCAGTTGGCCAGCTTGTTTCTGGGTTGTGCTCGAGGACTCATGGCGATGAAGCCGGGCAGGTTTTGGTTTTCTGTTCCCAGTCCGTAAACTAACCATGATCCCATACTTGGGCGAGTTGGCTGAAGGTGACCGGCGTTCATCATCATCATGGCACCCGCATGTTCGGGAATGTCGGTGTGCATTGAGTGAATGAAGCAGATGTCGTCGACCTGTTCGGCAACGTGCGGAAAAATATCGCTCACCCATTTGCCACTGCTTCCATACTGTTGAAACCTGTACGGAGACGGCATCAGGCCATTGATGGTGTTCCGAAGCGACTTGCGATTTGTGATTTCAGGCCGCTGCCCCTGGTGTTTCGCAATCTGCGGCTTGTAATCGAACGTATCGACCTGCGACGGCCCGCCGGGCATGAACAGCTGGATTACGTGCTTTGCTTTGGGAGCAAAGTGCGGCTGCATCGCTGCTAAAGGCGATGCGCTGGAGCCTGCGGGTGTGGCCGCAATTGTTCCGGACTGTGCCAGCACAGAAGCTAGTCCCAGACTTCCAAATCCCGCTCCCATTTGGTGCAGGGCGCCGCGACGAGTGACTGCTGGAAATGGATTTCGATGGAACATCGTTACCTCACAAACATGAATTCGTTTGAGCTTAACAAAATCTGAGCGTACTGAACCCACAAGGATACGTCGGTGCCATCCAGTGAAGTGTCTGCCAGGAAGTTGCTGCCAATTTCCACTTCGGAATCAGTAGGCAAGCGGCCGTACAGTAATCGGTACGCGTGTTGAATACATTCCTGAACCGAATGATCGGCAACGTTCAGTTTTTGGGCAAGTGCCCTTGCGCGGTCAAGCATGAACGGGCTGTTCATGAGAAACAGAAACTGTTGCGGAACAACGCTGCTTGGTCGTTGAGCTACGGTCGCTCGCATCAACGGAAAATCAAACTGCCTTAAGAAAACGTCTGATGCAAATTGGTCACCATTTCGGCTGACTTTTGCGTACATTGTTCGCCGGTTGCTGGTTGTGATATCGTCGATTGGTGGACCGTTTGGGGTTGTGTCAAGTTCGCCGGTGGCAAACAGCAGCGAGTCACGCCAAGCCTCTACGTCCATTCGTCGGGGGCTCATACGCCACAGCAGCCGATTGTCGCCGTCGGTATTGAAGCAGCCTTCGTTGAAGTCATTGCTCAGCTGGTATGTCTCGGACGTCATAATCAGGCGATGCAGGTCCTTGGTCGACCAGTTGTTCGCCACAAATTCTGAGGCCAGCCAATCCAGAAGTTGCGGGTGCGTGGGTTTTTCTCCCAGCGTACCGAAGTTGCTCGGCGTGCGAACCAGACCCTGGCCGAAATGATGCGCCCAGACTCGATTTACGAAGACTCGAGCGGTCAGCGGATTTTGGGGATCAACGATGGCCGCCGCGAGTTCTTTACGGCCACTCCCGATTTTGAATTCGTTCGGTTCGGCCCCGGCAAGAATTCTCAGGAAACGTCTTGGAGCGATCTCACCCTCTTTGCGAAGGTTTCCTCGCAGGGCGACCTTCATGTTCTGGTCGCCGGCTTCTCGAAGAGAATGGGCCGTCAGATACGGCGCCGGCGCGTTTTTATTTAGGTCGGCGAGTTGCGTTTCCAGTTGAGCTCGTGCAGTGGCAGTCGCTTCGTCCGTGTCTTTCAGTTGCTTGATCTGCTTACCGAGTTCCCTCACTTTGGCCGTGTGGTCGTTGAACGCTTCGACGACATCTTTCGGAGACAGCGGCAGGCTGTGCACAGCCGTGTTGTTAAAAATGCCAGCCAGAGAGTAGTAATCCTTTTGAGGAATCGGGTCGAACTTATGATCGTGGCATCTCGCGCATGATCCGGTTATGCCAAGCAGGCCTCGAGTCAGTGTGTCGACGCGATCATCCAGTGTTTCGCCTTTTGCCTGAGCAATGCTGTCCGGGTCTCCGCCATCAGACTGGTAAGTCGGCCCCAATGCAAAGAAGCCCGTGGCGATAGCTGCTGCGTTGTCACCGGAAAGGTCACCTACTATTTGCTGTTCGACAAACTGATTGAACGGCATGTCATTAGACAGTGCATCAACGACCCAGTCGCGATAACGCCATGCATCATCCAGAGCTGCGTTGTCCAGAAATCCACCGAGGCCATCACTATATCGCGCGACATCAAGCCAATGTCGTCCCCAGCGTTGTCCGTACATGGGCGAATTCAGCAGTTCGTCCACAACGTCTTTAACAGCTGCGGCTTTGTCTGAATGCGCGGCGGTAACAAACTTGTCGACCAGCTGCGGTGTTGGAAGAATCCCCCACAAATCAATATAGATTCTTCGAGCCAGCAGGTGTGATTCAGCGGGTCGAGACGACGCCATCCCAGCACGCTCACGACGAGAGGCAACAAACGCATCAATCGGATGAAGGCTGGTTTCAGCTGCGGTCTCTGTGCTGGCGCGAAGGTCAGGAAGTTCGGGGCGGCGGACGGGTTGCCACGCCCAATGCGATTCTACTGCAGCTTGCCAGTTGATTTCCTGTTCCTGCATCGCAACGCCGGCCGAGGTGGTAACCGTCGGCCATGGCATGCCGAGCTCAACCCACTTCACCAGATCACGAATTGTTGCGTCATTCAGTTTCTCGTTCGGTGGCATTTCATACGACGTGTATTTTATGGCGTCGATCAGAATGCTGGCGTCGGGGATTCCTGGTATGGCGGCTGTTCCGCTGTCGCCGCCTTTTAGCAGTCCTTCGCGACTGTCCACGTACAGTCCCGCCTTGAGTTTTTTTGCGTCAGTGCTGTGGCAGTCGAAGCAGTGTTCAACCAACACCGGGCGGATTTTTGCTTCGAAGAATTCCAGATGTTGTGCGTTGAATTTCTGTTCTTCGGCAACCGAATGGGCTGTGTTCAGAAACAGCGAGATGCACAGAATAAGGCGCAGCTGTATCACAGTAGGCGTCTGGCTTGCGGAAGGAGGGAAAGTGGTCTTGGGGACATCAGCTTAACAAAAAGCTTGCGACATCAGGAGATAAATACCGAAATCGCGTTGTTCGCTTTTTGTCTGATCAGATTCCGACCAATGTCCGTCGCTTATGCGATGACTGCACTCGGTTGCGCGGTCGTCGTTTTGCCACTCGACGAGTTCAGTACGCCGGATTGCCACTTTAGGCAGGCGTGTCCGGCTGACATGTGGTCGTTGATCTCATTCATGCAGATGCCGGCGGCGAGCAGAATAAGATGGTCGCCATCACGCAGAGGTGCCAGTTCATTACGGGCCATAACTTCATCTAAACGCGACACTAAAGTTGGCACGGAGGAGGAAATGGTGTTTCCATAGAATTCCAGATTGTTTAGGAATTCAAGGTCTGGGAATTCTGTTTTGGCAGCGGCGACGAGAGCCTTCAACAGCTTGCCACTTGGCTGATGTGGTGCAACAACAATGCGTTGTTCCGGGCTGTGTTCAATCGATAGAAGTGCCGCACGCAGGTTGTCCAGCATTAATTCGATGCCGTTCAGAAAGACCGGTTCGGCGTTCATTCGCATCACTTTTCGGTGACATGGATTACCATGAAAATCGAAAACGTCAGTGGTCTCTTTTTTGAATAATGGATCCGGGTTTGGTCGTCGTTCAGATGGAATGCGGAAGTCTTCACTCTGAATAGAATTCAGTGGAAGGCCACCGCCAACTTCGACAACGCCAGCCGTGGCGCCGGCTGACACGATGCCGCAGAACAGGCGATCTGCCGCGTCATGCCATAACTCTGGAGTCTCAACAGAGATCAGAGCGACCTTTGCATCCGGTTCGCAGTTTTCCAGAAGTAGTGACGCTTCTGTCATCAGCTTAAGAAAACCCGCGCATCCGTGATTGAATGGAGTGATCGCATCCGTCTCGATGCTCATGCGTTCTGACAACTCAGCAGCCAGTTTCACGCAGGCGTGCGGGTCGACGTGCGAATGGCACAACAGGATGTGGTCGAAGTCAGACAGAGAACAGCTGGCAACCTGTTCAAGCTTTCGGGCCACCCGCATCGCCAGGTCAATCGGCGCAACACCTTCGCTCAATAAGCGTCTTTGGCTAATTCCCGTTGATCGCAGAATTGCCTTGGTGCCTGAAAAGCCGGCATTGCCACCCAGCTGGGACAGTTCGAGAATTCGTTGGTTGTCCAGAGTATCGAAGAGATCTTCTTGATCGAAGATATCCACAACCACTGACAAGCCTAGCGCACTCTGCGCGCTATTGTTTAGTTGTTGCTTCACCCGTCACCCATTTTCGCCCATCGTGGGCTAATTGATTCCCAGAAAACAGCTGGGTCCCCCGACCGCTGTTATCTAAAGGTTAACATGAAAAGGGCGAAGCGAAAGTAACAGTTGGGCCACGACACGGAAAACCACAGGGAACGTTCAATTCCGGGTGTATTTCTTCGCCAATCGGCCCACCAACGTCGGCCCAAGCCGTATTACAGTCACAGAAACAACACTTATGAGAGATACATGCAACTGGCTTTTGACGTCGCAATTCCTGTTATTGGACCCTGCTGCAGGCTTGTGGTTGCTGATTTGTTTTGGCTTACGGGTAGTTATTGCGGGGTGTTGTTTGTGTCGCGGCAGTTCGAAACGCAGTCGGTTTCTATTGTGCCTGTCGAGCGGCTTCCAGTGTGTTTTGCAATAGCATGGTAATGGTCATGGGTCCGACGCCACCAGGCACAGGAGTAATCGCTGCGGCGATTTTTGAAGCTGCGGCGAAGTCGACATCTCCCACAAGTTTGTCGTTGACTCGGTTGATGCCAACGTCGATTACAACAGCACCTGGTTTGATCATGTCGCCCTTCACGAATTCCGGAATGCCCACCGCCGCAATTAAAATGTCGGCCTGTCTGGTAATCGCACCGATGTCAGCCGTTCGGCTATGGCAGATGGTAACAGTCGCGTCAGCTCCACGCTGAACCAGCAGTGCTGCCATGGGTTTACCGACTATATCGCTGCGGCCGATTACAACGACGTGTTTGCCCGCTGTCTGGATGTTTTCGTATTGCAGCATCTTCATTACACCGTGAGGCGTGCATGGCAGAAACCGAGGGCGTCCCTGAAGCATCAAGCCTACGTTTTCCGGATGAAACCCATCAACGTCTTTGCCGGGCAAAATCGCGTCAAGAATAGGAGTTGGATCCAGATGTATCGGCAATGGCAGTTGAACAAGAATTCCGTGAACGCTGGCGTCCGCGTTTAGTTTTGCAACCAGTTCTGCAAGCTGGGCCTGAGTTGTATCAGCAGGAAGTCGGTGCAATGTGCTTTTCAATCCACAGGCTTCGCATGCACGTTCTTTGTTGCGTACATAAACCTGGCTGGCCGGATCATCGCCAATAAGTACAGCGGCAAGGTGCGGTGTGATGCCTGTTTGCACAACAAACTCGGCTGTGTCTCGTGTGACGCTTTTTCTTATGGTCGTCGAAATTGTTTTTCCGTCGATGATTGACGCTGCCATGATTTTGCGGCTCTTAGTGTGACACTGGAACAGGTTTTTGCTGTTTCAGTAATCTTGAATTGCATTAGGAATGCGGCAGTGACAATGTGTTTTGCCGCAACGCAAGAGTTATAGAATTGCCAAAGGGTTCCGACGCTCTTCGAGTGTGCCTCGCGTCACACCGACGCGGTTGCTGGCCTGTAACTTTTTCCAGACCTGCAGGCCGGAAATCGTACCGCTCAAAAGATCGCTATACAGGCTGAGTGTTTCGCGGATGCGGTCTTCGTCATCGTTGAGAAATTCAAGGCGGTAATTGCGAATGCCCAGTTGCTGCAGAACCGACACGATTTCCGCTGAACTCTGAGGTGTCGCGTTAAACAGCGTGTTGCGGCAGCCAACGTCGGCAGTCAGTGGGTGTTCCAGACCAGTGCGGTCACGAAGTTCGACCTTATGAATGTCGCACGGTCGGCCGCAGTTGGTTTTGTTGGTTCCAGGAGACAGCACGGAACAAAAAACACAATGCTCCATATGAAACATGGGCATGTGCTGATGAATCACAATTTCCAGCCAATGCGGCGGCACCACGCGAACAAGATCCAACAGCTGGTCACGGTTCATGTCATACGATGCGGTGACTCGTTGAACGCCGTGGTTGATTAAATATTCCGCAGTCAGCTCGTTGGTGACGTTCAGGGAAAAATCGGCGACTGTAGGGATGTTGTGCTGGTGAAAGAATTCCATACCGGACAGATTGCGTATCAGAACGCCAGCGGGCTGATGCTTCAGCATCGCTTTGAAGATGCCCATTTCTCCGGGTTTTTGGATTCGTGGAGTTGCCGGATAGACGTTAACGTTGGCTTCTCGTCCCATGCGAACGGCGTCAGCATATTGGCGAATGTCGGCGAAGTCGGCGTAGATGGCAGGCTTTCGAGGCATGCCATCGGCGTTGCTGGCCGAGTCACCTGCGAAAGTGCTGGAAATAGTTTTCCACGTTTGGATGACGGTCTGCAGCTGGTCGAGCGAACGGCATAGTACATTTAACAAAGCCACGTCGGTGGTGTTGGTTGGCTGTTCAGTTGTGTGAGCTTTTTCGTTAATCACCGCCTGCATCTGTGGAAGTGTGGCTTCTATGCTGAAGTTGCGTGTTTTCTTTATTGGCGAGGCAGCCAGTTGTTCGATCATTTCTCGACGAAGTTTGCCAAGCACACTGAGTGGCACCATGGGCTGGCCATCGATGGTGGCAGCGAGTTCGCGAAGTTCGAATATGGTGCTACCAAGACGGCCGAATTGTTCTCGCAGAGTTTCTTCCGTCAGTGGATGCTTGCGAGCGACTTGCAGCACGGATTCTGATTCAACCTTACATGAGGCTCCATTCTGTGAAGTGGCAACGACACGCAATTGTTGGCCGGCAATTGCGACAATGTTTATGTCGAGGCTGATTCGGCGTTTAGAATCCGGGCCTTCAAATGATGATCGCAGGCGTTTGTTCAGTCGTGGATCGTCGGTTTTCCAGACTTTGAGTCCGGCCTGCAATTCTGAAACATCCACCGCATTACGGTCGAAGGCCAGAGCGACAATTCCCCCATTCACTGGGCCTGATTGCCGTTCGTTCTGCCGGAAAATTTCGTAGACTCGCCCACCCTGCTCTGCATTGTTTTCGCGATCACCCTGGAAGACCACGCCATCGCCAGCGGCAATTGAACCTTCAAGACGAACCAGTACTCGGTCGTTGATTGTACTGATGACTTCACCCAGCAGTACGCCACGTTTGGCAGAACTGGTGGCTGGTACCAGCATCTTGTGATCGCAGCCCTGCAGCCAGCCAGGGCTGAAGCCGCGCGAAAACGACATTTCAAGATCGTTCACCTGCGGCCGACTGAATTCTGCCCTGCGACCTGCAAATGCCGCATCAATTGCAGTGCGATAGTGTTGAACCGTGTTGGCGACATATTCGGGCGTCTTCAGGCGTCCTTCGATTTTAAACGAACAAATGCCGGCGTCGATCAGTTCGGTAGTGAGATCAAAGGCGGCAAGGTCCTGCGGGCTGAGCAGATATTTCTGGTCGCCAAGTTCGATGTCCTTTCCGTCGCAGATGAGATCATAGGACAGGCGACAGGCTTGAGCACACTGGCCACGATTTGCGCTGCGACCGCCGAGGGATTCGCTGGTCAGGCACTGGCCCGAATAAGCGACGCAGAGAGCTCCGTGCACGAAAGCTTCCAGCGGCATGTCAGTTTTGCTGCTAACGTCACGTATTTCTTTGATCGACAATTCGCGAGGCAAAACGACTCGTTCAATGCCGAGGTCCTTTGCGACTTCAATGCATTCAGCGCTGGACAATGTCATTTGAGTCGACGCGTGCAGCGAAAATTCCGGACAGATCTTCCGCAGTAATCGAGCGACGCCGAGGTCCTGCACCAAAGCCGCGTCAACGCCAGCGTCGGCCAGTCGCCGAGCGATGTCTTCGATTCGCGGTAGTTCGTCTGTGAACGCCAGAGTGTTTAGTGTGACGTAGCCCTTCATGCACCGCTGGTGCAGAAAATTCATAATGTCAGGCAGATTGTCGAGGTCAAAGTTGGCGGCGCGAGCTCGAGCATTAAAGCCGGAATCGAGGCCCAGATAGACAGCGTCCGCACCGTTTTCGGCGGCCGCGAGCAGGCAGTCCCAGTCTCCGGCGGGGGCCAGCAGTTCGGGAGGAGAAGTTGGTGATTTTTGAGAGGCGAATGTCATGGCGACACTCTGGCAATCTGATGAGCGAACTGCAAAGGTGCGATGCCAGAATTCAAACAAATTCGTCACAGCAGATTTTCGTTCATCCGGTTGCTCTGGAAATTGGGTTGTTCGTCTTTGTCAGGGCCGGCTCGAACAGCGAATTTAAGCCCGCCGCCTGCTGATACAGCGTATTCTCGTTCTGTCGGGAAGCTGCCGTTGTCGGCTAATGCGGGCGACTATTACAGAAACACTTATCTGGTTTCGGCTGGCGGAAAACAGCCGTCATTCACAGAAAATCGTCGTTCACGGCCCCGAGTCAGCGGAAAGTGCGGAGGCCCGGTTTGTTGGTGGGTCTTTTGAGCTTTAATGCGAGGAAAAGGATTAGGGCGGAAAAGGATTAGGATCGTGGCGTTGCCGAACGTGATGCGTTAGTCTGTATTATCCACAATTGGTGGCGCTGCCGAAGTTATGACCAATTTCCCACCTGTGTTTGAGGTGTTTTTGTGAGACGCTCCTGCCTGTTCGTGTTATTGAGCTGTGTTATCTCAGTCTGTTTTTCACCATCTGCGTTTAGCCAAACTCCGAGTTTGAAACTGCAGGACGGTGATCATGTTTCCATTATTGGCAACACAACTGCCGATCGACTGCAGCATGATGGCTGGCTGGAAACGTACATTCACGCATTGCATCCGGATCTGAAACTAACGTTTCGTAATCTGGCACTTCCTGGTGATGAACTGAAGACTCGTCCTCGTGAAGATAATTTTGGCAGCCCGGATGAATGGTTGACTAAGAACGAGTCTGATGTTGTGTTTGCTTTCTTTGGTTACAACGAAGCTTTGAAGGGGCCTGATGCGATTGCTGGATTTCGCAAGGATCTGGCAGAAACAATCGACGGCATGCTGGCTCAGAAGTACAACGGCGAATCGGCCCCGAAAGTTGTTATGTTTTCGCCGATCGCTCACGAAAACTTAAACAGTCGACACTTACCGGATGGTTCCAGAAATAACGCGAACCTGCATTTGTATACAGAAGCGATGCGAGAAGTCTGTGCTCAGAAAAACGTGGTCTTCGTCGACTTGTTTGCTCCAACTTCGCAACTGTATTCAACGGCCGAACAGCCATTGACGATGAATGGGATTCATCTGCTGGAACAAGGCAACAAAGCGTTGGCTTCAGTTATTACCAGTTCATTGTTTGGTAAAGATGCTGCTTCAGCAGACGCCTCGTTGCTTAAACGATTGCGTCAGTCGGTACTTGATAAGAACTACTATTGGTTCAGTCGTTACCGAGTTGTGGACGGCTACAACGTATTTGGTGGTCGGTCGAAGCTGGCATGGTTCGGTCAATCAAATGCTGACGTGATGATGCGGGAAATGGAAATCTTCGACATCATGACGGGCAACCGCGACAGAAAAGTCTGGGCGGTTGCCGCGGGCGGTGATCTTGAAGTGAAAGACAACAATCTGCCGCCGGAACTTGAGGTTAAGTCCAACAAGGAAGGCGATCTTGAGGGCGGTCGCTTTTCTTATCGAACGGCCGAAGACGGGCTGAAGATGATGAAGCTGGACGAAGGCCTTGAAGCCAATGTGTTTGCTTCGGAAGCGATGTTTCCTGAAATGGTGAACCCCGTTCAGATGGCTGTCGATACCGATGGCCGGTTGTTCGCTTCGGTCTGGCCCAGCTATCCACACTGGAATCCCACCACGCCTCGCCGAGACCGCATTCTTTGCCTGCCGGACGATAACGGTGACGGTGTTGCGGACCGATGCACCGTTTTTGCGGACGAGCTAAACAGTGTGACGAGTTTCGAATTCTGGGGTGGCGGCATGATTGTGGCCGCTCTACCGGAACTCTGGTTCCTGAAAGACACAGACGGAGACGACAAAGCGGATGTGAAGATTCGCCTTTTGCAGGGTCTGTCGAGTGCGGACTCGCATCACTCGGCGAACGCGATGCTGATTGGCCCGGACGGCTGGATCTACTGGTCTCGCGGCATCTTCAACGTGGCTGCCATGGAAACGCCGACTCGAACATACCGCTCCGGTCAGTCTGGCGTGCACCGCTTTAATCCCCGCACTTTTGAAATGGAATTCCATTTTCCGATTGGTCCAAATCCCCACGGAGATTTCTTTGACCAATGGGGTTACCAGTTTGCCAACGATGGTACCAGCGGAACTGGTTCGCACATCAATATTGGTAAGGGAATCGGGAACAAGCAGTGGTTCGAAAAACAGTGGCGACCAGTGTCGGCAACGGGATCACTGTCCAGTAGCCACTTCCCAGATCGACATCAGAACAATTTCCTGATTTGTAACTGTATTGGATTCCTTGGAATTCTGCAGCATGAAGTGGTCTATAACGGCGCCGATGTTACCGCGAAGGCCGTTACACCGATTCTGGATTCTTCGGATCCGAATTTTCGCCCCACTGACATCGAAATCGGTTCCGACGGTGCTCTCTATGTATCGGACTGGGCGAATGCCCTGATCGGTCACATGCAGCACAATATGCGTGACCCGAATCGCGATGCCGAGCACGGTCGCATTTACCGCATCACGGCGAAGGGCCGCGATTTACTAAAGCCTGTGAAGCTGAAGGGCAAGTTAATTGCAGAAGTCTGTGACGCATTCTATGCAAAGGAAAACAGCGTTCGTTATCGTGCTCGACAGGAACTAAGTGGTCGAGACTCCAACGAAGTGGCGAAAGCAGTCACAGCATGGGCTTCGCAGCGAGACGTTACCAAGCCTGCTGATGCTCAGGCGTTGCTGGAATGCCTGTGGGTATTTGAAGAACAACGAATTCCGAATTCTGAATTGCTCGCAACTGTTGCCAAAGCGTCCGAGCCAAAAGTTCGAGCCGCCGCAATTCGTACTTTGGGACATTGGGCCGATCAGGTTGATGGCTGGGATAAGATTCTGATTGCGGCAGCGCGAGATGAATCCGGACTCGTCAGGGCCGAAGCGGTCAAGGCCGCCGTTTCGTTTGAAGGACTGATAGCGGCCGAAGCGATCTTTGAGGTTGCCACTCGTCCAATGGACCCGGAACTGGACACCGTTCTGAAGTATGCCAAGAGTCAGATCAAAGTCGACAGTCTAATTCAGGAAGTCGTTGCATCCGGCAAGCCGTTGTCAAAAGCTGCCTATGCTTATGCTTTGCTGAACGCCAGCACCAGCGATCTGCTGAAACTGGAACGGACTGAAGCCGTTTACAACGCTATTCTCAGCCGGGACAACGTTGCTGCGAATGACCTGAAGGAAACAGTGAGTGGCCTGGCAAAGCTAAGGAATCTTGCACCTGCATCATTGCTGATGGATTTGATTGCCGACCGAGAAGCGCTGGATAATAAATCGGCTTTGAGTATTCTGGGCAGCGCTTTGTCTGAGCAACCCGCGAAAGATCTGAAGTCCGTTCAGCATCGCATTGAGACGTTGGCTACCGGCGGTAAATCGGCTGAAGCTCGCCAGCTTGGTTATGCTGCGTGGGTTGCGGCTGAAGGTAATGGAGCGGCCGCCTTTTATGTCGCCTCGCAAAGTAAAGATCGACTGAAAGACCTGCTGGCAGCGGTTCCTCGAATTCCACAACAGCTGCGTGGTGGATTGTACAATGACGTTCGGACATTGATGTTTGAACTTCCATCAAATCTCGAAGCGGAAGTGGCTGGCACCAGCCTGCAGCAGCAAGGCATTCAGGTGGATTTCTTTTTCCCGAACGCATCAAACGTAGCGGTAGAAACCCTTGAGAAGATGCAGCCAAAGGCCAGCGGTATTGTGCCAGAGATCGTGATGGACGTGCCGCAGTTGCTGCAACGCGACACGTTTGCTCTTCGGTTTACCGGAATGGTGACGGCATCGAAGCCTGGCACCTACACATTCTTTATCAGTTCCGATGACGGTTCTCGCCTGTACCTTGACGACAAGTTGCTAATCAATCACGACAGTCTGCATGGCATGACGGAAAAGAAAAGCACTGTTGAGCTAACCGCTGGCCCGCATCCTTTGGTGGTGACATACTTCGACAATGGTGGCGGTGATGGCCTGAACGTGCAGTGGTCCGGACCGGGTTTCAGAAAGCAAAAGATTGCGGCACAATTTCTTTCGGTCAGTGGAGGAGCGGAAACGATTCACGATCTGGCCATTCGTTCACTCGGATCCATTCCTGGTAATGAATCAGAGTTGTTTGTCGATCTTGCTAAACTGATGAAGGCCGGAAAGCATCGTGCCTCAGCAATCAGTGTGCTGGCGGGAATTCCTCAGAACAACTGGTCAAAGGAACGCCTGCCCGGATTGGTTGATAACCTTGTTGGCTACCTGAGCGAGATTCCAGCGAAGTATCGAACAGGGGCAGCGGCCACGACGGCGACTGAATTGGCTCGTTCTTACGCTGCCATGTTGCCAGAAGCGGCTGGTAAGGAAGCGTTAGAGCGTTTACAGAATCTGGACGTCCGTGTTATCGCGATCGGGACTGTTGCGGCTCGAATGCTCTACGACAAAGAACGCATTGTCGTGCAGGCCGGAAAGCCAGTGGAATTCCGCTTTTCCAACACGGACCACATGCCTCATAACTTCGCAATTGTTCAACCCGGTTCGTTGGAAGAAATCGGTGAACTCGCAGAAGCAACGTCTCGCGAGGCAGATGCAAAGGAACGCCATTACGTACCTGTGTCGGATAAGATTCTGTTGTCGAGTCGACTGCTGGAACCCGGTCAGAGTCAGGCTCTTAGCTTTACTGCTCCTTCAACACCGGGAATGTATCCATACGTTTGCACCTATCCGGGACACTGGCGTCGCATGTTTGGAGCCATGTATGTGGTGGAAGATCTGGATGCTTATACAGCTGATCCGACTGCCTACCTTGCTGCACATCCGCTGGAAGCGAAGGATGAGTTGCTGACGTATCTGGACCGCAATACAGAATGGACTCTGGCGGTTCTTCAGGAAGACATAATGCATCTGGAGCATCGTGCGAACAGCTACGATGTTGGCGAGAAACTGTTTTCTGTCGCCAGCTGCATTGGTTGCCATAAAATGAATAGCAAGGGCGCGGATGTTGGTCCGGATCTGACAAAGCTTCCACCGGAATACAAGCCGGTGGATGTGCTGGAGCACATGCTGAATCCGTCAAAGAAGATTGACAAGAAGTATCAGTCCAACCTGTTTGTGCTAATTTCCGGAAAGGTCGTGACCGGGCTGATCGTGAAGGAAGATGGAGAAACCGTACAGGTTCTGGATAATCCAACGGCTCCGGACAAGCTGCGAACTCTTGCCAAGGCGGACATCGAAGAACGCGAAGCCAGCAATGTCAGCATTATGCCCAAGGGAGTGTTGAACAAGCTGACTCGCGAAGAAATCCTGGACCTGTTGGCCTATGTCGTGTCCAAGGGCGACAAAAAAAGTGAACTGTTTTCTGGGCACCATCACTAACACGTTCCGGAAACGCTGAACCTGTAAGGTCGGTCTTGCCTGGCAAGACCGACCTTTTTTTTGCTACTCCCGGCGAACCAAATTGTTTTGCAGAGGCACCGATTGTCATGCGCACAAGGTTTTCAGCCGATTTTGCGATAGGGACGTTTGCGGTCACCTTAACGGCAGTTTTGTTTTCTCTGGCCCTGCTTTCACGTCACGCTGATCGTCAGGAATCTGTTCAGGTCGTTGATGCTTCGGAACAATCGACGGAACAGCTTTTGGCGTCGGCACGGACCGAACCCGTTTGTCGAGAAATCCTGAAACGTCAGGCGGTGAATCGGGAGTCGCTTGTGGCGGCATTGATTCGCCTTGCACGTTTGACCGGCGAGACTAAATCGCGACAGCTATCGTTGCTCATTAGTGAACTGGATAATGATCTGGTTGTGGCTCAGGTTTCCAACCTGAGCTCGCTGGCGAGTCTGACTTCCGGTGATGATCGATTACAGCTGCTTAAGTCCGTGCGGCATCTGTCGACCTCGCCCCAATCGACCGGTATTCGCCAGGCGGCAATGGTGACCTGGTTAACGATGGTTGAAGACCGTGATACGGTGTTTCAGGCGGCAGCAGGAAAAGGTCTGCTTGGCGATTTACTGACGTCGCTGCCGCTTGTTTCTCCCGGAAGTTTGCATCACCAACTATACGACCAGGTAAAGCCGATTCTGTTGCGAGGCAAGTTTGTTCAGGAACATAGGGAGCAGATAAGCCACGATTCTGGTTTCGATGGCAAGCCGAAAACGGAAGCTCTCGATCCGGATCAGGCCGGCGTTGAACTCCAGAAGGTCGCAATTTCTGTGTGTACTCGATTGATAGGGCGTGAAGCTGAAAAAGCGAGGGACCTGATTGCGTTGCTGCCTTGCAGAGAACTCAGGCCTGCGGTGATTGAAAGTCTGATTCAGCTTCCAGCGAATGCGATTTCGAAGCAGCACAGTGGTTTTTTGGCTGCCGAACTGGTGGCCTTCATTGCCGAGCAGCCACTGGAATTGCAAACGTCTGGTGCGGCACAACGCGCGCTGGATTTCGGGTGGCGCATCAGTGAAATGCTGACCGACGAAAAGAAAGATCGATTGCAGAAACGGTTGGCCGAGCTGTCGAGCAGATAGCTTCGCTAATTACCTGAACGCTACCTGCTGCCGATCCACTCATTGACCTGTGCTTCCAGAACTTCCAACGGCACAGCACCGTTTTTGAGGACGACTTCATGGAAGTCTTTGATATTGAACTGAGAACCAAGTTTCAGTTCAGATCGAGCTCGCAGTTCACGGATTTTCAGTTCTCCAATTTTGTACGCCAGTGCCTGACCGGGCCACGCGATATAGCGATCCACTTCGTTTTCAATATCAAGAAGTGACTTTGCTGTATTGGCCGCAAAAAAATCAATTGCGTCCTGCCGAGTCCATTTGAGGCTGTGCATGCCGGTATCCACAACCAATCGAACGGCTCGCCACATTTCGTACGTCAACTGTCCGAATTTTGAATACGGATCTTTATATAAACCAATTTCCTCACCAAGCTTTTCGCTGTAAAGCCCCCAGCCTTCGATGAACGCCGTGTAACCTCCGTAACGTCGAAATTCAGGGACGTCTGGCAGTTCCATTGCTAAAGCGATCTGAAAGTGATGTCCGGGAACTGATTCATGCAGAGACAACGCTTCGATCTCATACTTGGGGCGATCCTGCGTGCGATACAGGTTTACGAAATAACGTCCCGGGCGAATTCCATCGGCTGAAGGCGGCTGGTAGTACGCCGTTGTGGTATCCGGTGCCATCTGATCGGGGATCGGCACGATTTCATACGGCATCTTTGGTAGCCGGTGAAACAGTTTTGGCAGTTGGGGATCGATGCGTTTGCAGCAGTCTCGATAAGCTTCCAGCAGGTCATTTGGATTGTCGAAGTAAAACGACTTGTCTGTCCTTAGATGTGTCAGAAATTCCTGAAAGCTGCCAGCAAAATGCACCTGCTGTTGAATGGCCTCCATTTCAGAGCGGATACGAGCAACTTCCTGCTGGCCGATTTCGTGAATTTGCTGCGGAGTCAAGGTTGTCGTTGTAAATTTCTTGGCCAGGGTGGCGTACATGTTCTGACCATCCGGCCTCTGCCAGCAGCCGACATGATCGAACGAAGCAGGTAGATACTCGTCTTCAAAGAATTTCAGAAACGTGCGATAGGCGGGGATGATACCATTGGAAATTGCCGTTTTCGCTTCCTGCCGCAAGCGAGTTTTTTGTGCCTCAGTGAGTTCAACCTTGAATGTCCTGAAGGCTGCGTAGTAGAGGCTGTCTTCGGGGTTGTCGACGATCTGTTTGCGGATTTGTCCCGGAACACGCTGCATCACGACCTTCGGGTGCAGCATTCCCACTGCGATACCTTCTCGCATCAATGCGACTGTCTGGTTCATGTATTCAGGGAAGGCATTGAGTCTGGCAATCCAGTCTTCGTAGTCTCGAATTGAATCAAACTGCAGCGAGTTGGCGAGATTGCTTTCGTCCTGAATTCCACCGCGTTGATTAAGAGGTATCAGATTCAGCCGAAACGCCTGCTCGGCGACTCGGGTTTCGTATTCGTTGCGAAAAAGCTGGTAGTTCAGATGGTCAGCGGCAGGCAGTTGTTCGGCGTCCATCTGCAGTAATGACTGCAAAACATGGCGAGTTTGCCCTTCCGACTTTTGAATGGCGTCTGCAGACTCATCGCTCCAAAACCTGTTGTAAGTACGATCGCCGAGCTGCGAAGCCATTGTCGGGCTTTCACGCAGCGTTCGTTCCCACTCGGAGTCAATCAGAGCGTTTAGCTTCTGTGATTCATCTGCCTGCAAGATGACTGAGTTAACAAGGAAAACGGCAAGTAAGCCGCGAACAATGCGGCCGCGATTTCGTATTGCGTGGCGAAATTGCATTTATGAAACCTGCTGAACTTTAATGAAAGACGAAAAACGAATGCCGAAATAAAAAAAAGGTGTTGTTGGGCCGGAAAGTCATTCCTGCCTTCTCGGGTTGCCTGTTTTGCAGGACTGGAACTCGAAGCGGGAATAATGTCAAATTCGGTGACACCCGGTGGACTGGATTTTCTGTCATTGTCCAAACAGTCGACATAAAGGGAAGGCGACGCACCTTATTAGGTGCGCACTAAAAGTTGCTGGGCCCTGGACTTTAATGGAAGGTTCGGATCGATGACACCGAACAGAATGCACTCAGTTATTATTGCGACGTTGGTCCTTGCCACAGCCGGTTGTTCTGGCAGTCGTCTAAGAAGTCTGGTCACCAGATCGGACTATCAGTCACTTGAGGAACTGGAAGCCAAGGATGCCCTGGCGGTTGAACGCAGCATCGCTGATAAAGAGGGCACCTTAGCCGCTTCGGACAAGTCGCAGCTGGTGTCGCAGTCGCGGGAAGTCGACGCGGACGAACCAGAGGATTCCAAGTGGTTCAGCATCAGCCGCCTTTTCAGTCGCGAGTCGGACGATTCGGAACTGGGCACTGACCCGTTTGTTGAGCCACTGCCGAACAAGGCAGCCGAGCCCGCAAAAAAACCGGAAGCCACCGAGGTTGCAGCATCTGAAAAGACGGAATCACCTGTTGCTGCGAAACAGCCTCAGTTTAGTGCCACAATCAACGACGTAGAGAAACAGGCTGAAGAACTGTTTACTGAAATGTCATCGGCTGAAGCGGTTGTAGAGGAACCCCCCTTTGCAGACCCGAACGTTTCAGCCGTTGCGGAAGTTGTTGTAGCGGCTCCCAAGACGGCAGTGGCCCCAGCCGTGGAATCGAAATCCTTTGAGGATTTCATGGCTAAGCGAGAGACAGCGAAAGTTGTAGACCAGGCGTCGAAATCATTTTTTGAAGAGACTGCAGAACCGGTCAAAGTGGCTCAGAATAAAATTGCCTCGTCATTTGATTCGCTGCTTGACGAAGCGGCGCCCGCTGTTGATGCTACAAAAACGTCTCCGCCAGCTTCGTTCGATGAAACCTTCTTTCCAGAACTTAAGGAAGCATTGGCTGAAGCGGAAGCAGAAGCGGCATTTGGCAGCCTAATCAACTCTCAGGATCGTAATAGCCCATTCGGCCGGCAACGGAAAAGTGTCGCTGATGAAGCGGCAGACCCGTTTGCAGAGGCATCGACAAAGCATGGGTTCGAAGAAGTACAGCATCGAGATCCATGGGCTTCATTCCGGGGCTCAAATGTTACCAAGGCGATGTCATGGTCGATGGAAGATTCTGCCAAATCAGTTTCTAATGAACAGGTCGTCTGGGGTGCCTCAGAATCGCCTCGCCCGACTCCGGACTTTGATGAAGCAGCAGCAGCCGAAGGATCGGCGCCTGTGTTCACTCAGGTTTCGTCGTCAAGTTCGGCCGCCAACAATCAGAGAGCTGGGTATTCACAGAGCTATGAGCCTGCGTTGGTGATTCCCGGTGTTCTGCCCGAATCGATGACATTCGAACAGAGTCCAGCACCTGTGGAAGCCAACGAACTGGAACCATCGTCTCTGGAAAGTGACCCTTTCTTCACGTCAATTCCTCAAGCCATCCCCGTATCTTCGGAAGCTCTGGCAATTGACGCAAATGGAAGCATGGCGGCTTCCGGTTCATCCGGCGGATGGCCGATTCGAACATGGTTTTTTATTCTTGGCTGTATCATAGTTGCGTTTCTATTGTTCATGCCGGATCGTCAGAATCGCGCCAACGATTAGAACCATCTGGGTTCGACTGGTTACTTACCCTGCTTCGGCCGTAAGTTCTCCGCTCTGACGTGTGTTTGATACTAGAATCAAACGAAGTCAGGCGAATTTGAGGCTCTTGGTTTTCAAGAGCCAATCGAAATACAGAACACAGCCCGGAGTCAAATATGTCTCACGATCCGTGGAGTCGGCCAACAATGGAGGACCTGCGACAGGTTCTTGAAAGCATTGGCAAACCAGAAGTTACGAATCTGCGCACAAACGAACGCCTGGAACTATCAGTTCCAGCGGAAATCAAAACACCGCGCGGTAATACCATTTCCGCGATGACTCGCGAGATCAGCAGAACCGGAATCGGGATGCTGCATCGTGGCTCCGTGCAGACCGGTGAAACCACCGTCCGCATGGCCAGCGAAACCCGTGAATTCGAATACCGAGTGTTGATTGAATGGTGCCATCCCTGCGATAACGGGATGTTCATGAGCGGCGGTCGCTTTCTAACAAACGCCGACTCCAAATAGACATCTGTTGGTTATTGGGGTTGTGGCGGCATTGCAGATTCGGGTCTTCAGTAAAGAACGACCGGTGCGGAAAGTCGTGACGGTCGACCCGTTCGTGCTTGTTTCGTTGCTCGGCCGTTAACCACGGGATCTGCCGAGGATGCTGCTAAGCCGTTTAAAAGATAAGCGTTCGGTCGATAGCACAAAGATCCCGATCACGCAAAACTTGCCATTCATTCGATAGATACAGGTATTATGTCGTAAGGCCTATTATCTGGTGTGCGAGAATGGTTTCAGAATTTTATCGACGGCGCTCGCTGGCATTGGTGCTTTTTTGCCTTGCCGCTCTTCCGGCTTTGACTTTTTTAGGCGAGCAGGTTCCGTCTAACAACGACATCGAAACCTGGTTGCCTCGTAATAGCTCCGTGCGCACTCAGTACGACCAGTTCTGCAGCACGTTTGGCGCCGACGAAACCATATTGGTGGCGTTCGAAAAACCGTTTCCGGATGCCGATCGAATTGAGGCACTCACCGGGCGAATGGGTGGGCTTGCCGGAGTTGCTTCGTGCTGGTCTCGACATCAGGTTATTCAGGCGATGTTGAAGAATGATGTTTCGGAAGCAACTGCCCGCGAACGTCTAGTCAATCTGATGGCGACAGCTGATGACTCGCTGGAAACGCTTCTGATTTCTATCAACCGGCACGGAATCACTCACCGGGCGGAAACAGTTGCGGATATTCGTCATCAACTGGATTACTGCGGCCTTAACAATGCCATTCTGGCCGGTGCGCCAATCGTGGCAACGCGACTTGACCGGCTTGGTAGTCGAGAACAGGCTGCCATGCTGTTTGGCCTGACGCTGTTGATCTGTTTTCTATTGATGCGGCTCAACATCGGGTGCTGGAAAACATCTGCTGCCCTGATGGTTGCCAACGTGCTTTGCATTGAATTGACCCTGGCGTCGATTTGGGCTTCCGGCATGGAAATGAATTTCATTATGTCATCGCTTCCCGTGATGGTGATGGTGTTCACGACCGCAGCATCGATTCACATCATTGGCCATTACCGCCATGAACTGCCATCTGAGGACGCTGTGGGCCGTTCCTTGATTTGCGTCTTACGGCCAAGCATGTTTGCAACCCTCACGACAATCATTGGGCTTGTTTGTCTGGCCGTATCCGACATCGGGCCGATTCCGGCGTTTGGAGTTGCGGCCGCGATGGGTACCTTCTTCAGCTTCATTATTGGCGTGTTTCTGACACCAGCGGTACTGATCGCCTGCAGATACGTCCCACTGCAGGAAGACCTAAGCCAAAAGTACCTGCAAGGTACGGCGATGTTTGTTTTGAATAGGCCATTTCGGATTCTGGTGCCGGGCTTGCTGGTAACGGCCATCTGTTCTGTGGGTATTTTTGAACTACGATCGCTGATCAGTCCGCTTGATTTTCTGCCGGCTTCAGACCCTGTTCTTAAGGACACGTTGCTGGTGCAGAAGTCTCTGACCAGTCCGACATCGATCGAGGCGGTGATCGACTTTGGGGACGAAGGTTCTTCATTCGTTGATCGACTTCGCGAAGTCCGCACGATCGAATCTGCAATTGTCGAAGTGGACAACGTTTGCCATGCGTTGTCGCTTGCGGATTTCTTTCCCGAAGAGCTTTCCGAAAATACTCTGTCGTTGACTAAACTTGCGTCTGCATCAGCCGGCGATAGTCAGGTCAGCGGTTTGATGGCGGACGGCAGTCGTTTATGGCGAGTTTCGATTCGACTGCGTAACGATGATCCATCTGTGTTGCGAGCCACAATGTTGGCACTCACAGATCGCTGTGACGGTATGCCGGTCCACTTCACAGGAATTGGGCCACTGCTGGAGCAGGCTCAGGGGCAGATTTTCCAGGGCTTCTGGAAGAGTTTTTCATCAGCCTTCGTGTTGATCACAATCGTGATGATTTTGGCTCTGCGGTCTCTGTCTGCCGGTCTGATCGCCATGATTCCAAACCTAACGCCGATCATACTGGTGTTCGGCACGCTGGGTTGGTGCGATTATCCGATTGATATCGGAATCATGATGACAGCCAGTATCGCTCTGGGGCTTGCCGTGGATGGAACGTTTCACTTTCTGTTCAGTTTCCGCGATAGTCAGAGATTGACGGGATGCCGTTACCGGGCTGTCCGGCAAGCGCTGCTCCAGACCGGTATGCCAATCATTTCATCGGCCGTGATTTCGGGTACTGGTCTGCTGGCGTTGGGGCTGTCTCCATTTCGTCCCACAATGCGATTTGGTGTGCTGATGTTCTGCCTGTTGATCGCCGCTCTGGTTGGCGACCTGCTTTTGCTGCCCGCGTTTCTGGCGATTGGAGCGAAGAGAAAGCGGCTTTCCGTGCCGGCCGAAAATCGAGCTCGACAGTCACGAATCGCGGCTTAAAGGCAGGCTGATTAACGACATCTGCTCAGTCTCGCGTTTTCACTTTGCCGCGGCGAATTTACCGGCCTTGCGTAACGCTGGTTGGTTCGCGTTCCGCCCCGAAACAAACATAGCGATCGGTCTCCTGCAACCTGGCGTATGTCGGTCGGCGAGTATTCGACGTGTGGGTTGAAGGTTGCCACAGTTCGCGTTGTGGCCAAATTTCCAGCCTCAAAAGTCTATTGAACGCGACCGCGATGGCCTTTCCCTTCCAGGGATCCAAATCGCCGGAAAAATCAGTATTTATTAGCGTTTTTCCACCATTTGGAAGGCCGTTAGGCAGTATCGGACAAGTGTGTTTTCTGCTACAATATTCGTCTGATCAAAAGTACAGATTTGGTTTGTCACCAGACTATAGATTTGAGTAACAGATTATGCAGTTAACTTGTGATCGTGCCTTGTTCCTGTCTGCATTTCAGGCAGCGGCGTCTGCAGTTCCGGCCCGCACACCGAAAGATGTTCTTCGCAACGTTTACATGCATCTTGGCTCCGGCGGGGTTGAGCTTGTTGGCACCGATCAGGAAGTTGCCATTCGGTACAACGTGGACGGAGTTAATACGACCTCCACGGGTGAAGTTTTGCTGCCAACGGCGCGGGTGTCTTCGATTCTTCGTGAGCTTCAGGATTCTCAGTTTGAAATCCAGGTTGAGGAACAATCGCTATTGGTGAAAGCAGCTGGATCGCAGTTCCGTCTGTCTTCGGAAGATCCTCGTGATTTTCCGCCAGTGCCGGAATTTAGCGAAACTGATTACTTCAAGATTCCAGCTTCCGTTTTCCGTCAGATTATTCGTCGAACGGCCTTCGCGACTGACGTAGAGAGCACTCGCTACGCTCTTGGTGGTTTGCTGCTGGAATTTGAAGATGGCAAGGTGACGGTTGCGGCCACTGACAGTCGGCGTCTTGCTGTGGCAACGGCTTCGTGCGAAACCGAAGGCAATCCGAAAATGCCCGAGAAGGCAACAGTTGTGCCGACTCGAGCAATGGCATTACTTGAGCGATCCATTGATGCAGACGCCGAATTTGTGGACGTGGTTGTTCGTGAGAACGAAGTGTTGATGCGATCTGGTCGTTGCGTGATTTACAGTCGCCTGGTTGAGGGGCGGTTTCCAAAATATCGGGACGTGATTCCATCGTCGGCTTCTGTCAGTATCCCATTGGCAGCGAGTCCGTTTTATTCCGCCGTGCGTCAGGCTCAGATTGTGACGGATGAGGAAAGTCGTGGGGTTGATTTCATCTTCAAGGATTCATTGTTGACGCTGTCCAGTCGTGCTCAGGATGTTGGTGAATCCAAAGTGGAATTGCCAATTGAATTCAATCACGAAGAGATTCGCATCACGTTTGATCCTCGCTATGTCGCAGATTTTCTGAAAGTCTTGCCACCGGAAACGCTTGTCGATTTGCAGTTGACCAGCGCGGAGCATGCGGCCGTTTTTCGAGTTGAAGATTCTTACACCTATGTGATCATGCCATTATCGCAGAGTCGTTAGTTCTGAGTGATTAGGCCGTTCCATAACGTTGTTGGCGACATTAGCGGCTGATGGATTTTGACCGACGGTTTTTGCGCACTGTTTTTTTACCGGGTTGAAAGACAAGGCCGCGTCGAAAATGAACGACTTGCCCTTTGGAACGCCTATTAAGCTTGGACAGCTTCTCGGTAATCTGATCCGGAAACGAGGACTCGCTGAGAAGTCTTCGCGGCAGGAACTGGACGATGTCTGGCGGTCGACAGTCGGTGAACGAATAGCATCGAAAAGTTATGTGCGAAGACTGAAAAGCGGAGTGCTTGAAGTTGGAGTTTCAAATGGGGCTATTCTGGAGGAATTGACCTGTTACCTGCAGCACGAGTTTCTACCGGTAATTCAGCAGAAGCATCCTGAGCCAAAGATCAATTCATTGAAGTTCGTGAGAGCTCGTTAGTGCTAAAACCGAACTGATCGCCAATCACCAGCATGTGAATGCTGCTGGCAGGCAGAACCTTAACCCTCTACATTCGAAATTGTCGGCAAAGCAACGCCCAGAAAGTTCACCTCGTGTCAAAACCGGATTACAAAGAAACTGATTACGACGGCTCAAATATTCAGCATCTGAAGGGTGTTGAAGGTATTCGTAAGCGGCCCGCCATGTACATCGGCGGCACAGATTCTGCCGGACTTCATCACTTGGTGTATGAAGTTGTCGACAACAGCATTGATGAAGCGGTCAATGGCCATGCATCTGAAGTGAAGGTGCTGATCAATGTCGACGAGAGTATTTCGATCTCTGATAATGGTCGTGGAATTCCGGTTGGGAAAACTGAAGATGGTCGCCCAGGCGTCGAAGTTGTACTGACCGAAATTCACGCTGGTGGAAAATTTGACCGAGACAGTGGTTACAAGACGGGCACCGGTGGTTTGCACGGCGTTGGGATCACGGCCGTCAATGCTGTCAGTGCCTGGCTGACTGCCGAAATCAGCCGCGAGGGCCATGTGTGGGTGATGGATTTCGAAAAGGGCCACCCAACTTCTGCACTGCGTCAGCTTGGTCGAACTGATAAGACCGGCACAAAATTATCATTTAACCCTGATCCGACGATCTTTCCGGATACAAAATTTTCGTTTGATACTTTGACGCGAAGGATGCAGGAACTCGCATTTTTAACGCCCGGCATTCGTATTACGCTGCAGGATGATCGAGTCGAACGCACTGAAGTCTTTCACTATGAAGAAGGCCTTATTGAGTTCGTTAAATTTCTGAATCGTACGCAGACTCCGATTGTGCCGGAAGTAATTCGTCTCAGCGGCGAAAGCGAGAACGTACAGGTCGATGTGGCCATGCAGCACAACGATGGCTACACGGAAAACGTAAGAGCTTTCGCAAACAACATTTTCAACACCGATGGCGGTACGCACATGAGCGGTTTCCGCAGTGCTCTGACACGGTCTTTGAATACCTATGCCAAAAAGAACAACCTGTTTAAGGATATCATGCCTGCTGGCGAGGACTTTCGCGAAGGGCTGACTGCCGTCATTTCCGTACGCGTTCCAGAACCGCAGTTTGAAGCTCAGACCAAAGTAAAGCTCGTCAATGCAGAAGTGGAAGGCATTGTGCAGTCCGTGATGGGGGAAAGTCTGCTGAAGTATCTGGAAGAAAATCCGGCTGCTTCCAAGAAGTTAATCGCAAAAGCAATTAACGCGGCTGAAGCTCGCGAGGCCGCTCGCAAGTCGCGCGAAATGGTGCGGCGAAAAGGTGCTATTACCACCGGTGGTCTGCCGGAAAAACTACGCGACTGTCGTAGCCGAGATCTTGATTCAACCGAAGTCTATCTGGTGGAAGGGGACTCGGCCGGTGGATCGGCAGATACCGGTCGCGACTCGAATATTCAGGCTATTCTTCCTCTCCGAGGGAAAATTCTGAATGTGGAAAAAGCTCAACTGGTAAAGGTTCTGGACAACAGCGAAATCTCAAATCTGTTTCGTGCGATCGGGGTCTCACCCGGGTCTGGCGCCGAGGGCATGGACATCAGTAAACGGCGTTATGGCAAGGTCATTGTGATGACCGACGCCGATGTCGACGGTAGTCATATTCGGACCCTGTTGTTGACTTTTCTGTTCCGTCACATGCGAGAACTGGTGGAGGGCGGCTTCGTTTATATTGCTCAGCCGCCGCTGTATCGCGTGACTCAGAAGGGCCGGAAAAAACCACGTTACGTGCAGACCCACGAAACGATGATGCAGGAACTGACGGCGTTCGGCCTGGATGGTGCCGCATTGATCGCTAAGGCGGATGGTACGGCCTTTGACGGTGTGAATCTTGCTCGAGTTGTCGAGACGTTAAAGCAAATGGAACACCCGCTCGAACTTTTGGAACGACGTGGGATTGACGTTAAGTATCTACTCAACAAGGGCGGTGCTGAAGAAACCCGATTGCCTCGTTATCGAATTCTGTGGGCTGATTCTGAACGTTGGTTTTTTGAACGCAACGAAGCAGATGCCTTCGTCAATGCACTTGAAGCAGAACACGAAGCCGCACAGCCTCCCAGAGAAGTTTCTGTCGACGCTGAAACGTCGGTAGCAGAGCCTGAAGTGGCGGTCGATGTCGAACCAATTTGTCAGCTTGTCGACCTTCACGAAATCAAAACGCTTAACGAGCAGCTGGGGACACTCAAGGACTTTGGTTTCCAGTACTCCGATTTTGTTCGAGCTGGCATGCAGAACGCCGAGCAGGTGCACCCGTTTCGGATTGAACGCGACGATCAGACTGTGCAGCTCACAAGTCTGCGAGAAGTCCTGCCAGAACTCCGCAAACTCGGAGAAAAGGGTTTAACGCTGACACGCTTCAAGGGTCTGGGAGAAATGAACTCGGAGGAACTTTGGGACACCAGTATGGATCCCGAAAAACGAGTTCTATTGCAGATTCGAATGGAAGACGCAGCCGGCGCTGATGAAATCTTTCGCGTGTTGATGGGTGATCAGGTAGAGCCACGTCGCGAATTCATTGAAAAGCACGCCCTCGATGTGAAGGAACTCGACATCTGATGGATGAGTCTACGTCGCGTTATCACCTGGCTGACTTTGCCAAAATTCAAGGCGTGCCCTGCCC
This sequence comes from Fuerstiella sp., assembly GCA_041689795.1. Lineage (GTDB taxonomy): Bacteria > Planctomycetota > Planctomycetia > Planctomycetales > Planctomycetaceae > Fuerstiella. Next base: position 121,626 of record JBDNFN010000269.1, read on the forward strand.
CTGTGGTACGGCACGTCGCGCTTTTCATGGTGTCAGCGAATTTCCGGGCAGTTTGCACGTCACGGAAATTAGTGAAGCTGCAAAGAAGCATTATCACAAGACACTCACAGAAACCTATTATTTTCTCGAGTGCGGCGATGATGCGAAAATGGAGCTCGACGAAGAGATTATACCAGTGCATCAGGGCGTTAGCATTGTCATTCCTCCCGGCGTTCGACACCGAGCGTTAGGGAAAATGAAGGTGCTAATCGTGGTGCTACCAGAATTCGATTCTGCAGACGAATGGTTCGACTAGCCGGACAGTGCAAGTAAAGTCTGTATTGTCCGGGCGGTTGTTTCAGCGAATCGGTTTGGTTTTGATCCGGGCGTCAACCTGTTGGAAATGGTTGTGTAGGGGGCTCTACCCGCGTAAAGCGACGGTTCTGAGGTCACGTGCGGCAAGAATTGCCGAAATGGTCGTTCACGTAAGTGAAATGCAGGCTTGATCCGGTATTGCCCGTTGTTTTGAAAGGCCGGTATAGTCCGTCTGTCGTTCAAATCTTCTTTCGCAACGCCCTCATTGCATGGACGCAATCGTGGCACAGCCAAAACCATTTTGCCGCATAGTTCAACGATGCCAACACGCCGCGGTGCTTGTTGTCGCGATCGTATTGGCTGGCTGTGAAGGCAAAGCCCTTGTTGATGACAATCCCGTTTTCACAGCCGCACCTCCGCGCGAATCCCTGACAAACAGTTCCAGTATTGCGCGCGCTCAGGATGAGGCAGGTTCCTCGGATATTCAGGCCGTAAGTTTTGCTGCCGCCAAAGGAGCTCCGCTGACCGGGAACTCTGTTGTGGCAGAAGTAAACGGCACTCCGATCTTCGTAGATGACTTGATCGGCAGCCTGCGAATCGCGATCGAATCCGATAAAGGTATCACTGCAGATCAGCGGCAGCAGATTCTTCACTCTCAGGTGAGAGGCCGCGTTGACAGTTTTGTCGAACAGGAAATCGTTTTGCAGGCCTTGAATCAGGCGGTTCCCGCTGATCGTCAGAAGCTGATTAACGAATCATTGGAAAAGCCGTTTCAGGAAGTCATCGACAACATCAAACGTGACCGAAAGCTCGAAACGAACAAGCAGCTGGACGAGGTTCTGGCCGGAGAAGGTCTATCTGTTGATTTGCTGCGAGAGAGCTTTATTCGCATTCAAAAAGTTCAGGGTTATCTGGCAACACTGGCATCAACGCCTGACACCATTGATCGCGTCGAAATGGTGGATTATTATAAAGAGCATGAAGACGACTTCACAAATGACGAGCGGATCCGCTGGCAGGAAATCGCTGTTGTTTTCAGCAGTCACGGTGGGCGTCAAGGTGCTGAGGAGATTATGACCAAGGTTGTTACAGAACTTCAGTCGGGTGCCGATTTCGCTGAAACCGCTGTGAAATATTCGGATGCTCTGAGTGCCGAAAAACGTGGCGACATGGGGTGGTTGGAACGTGGTGGCCTTGCTGATAAGGAACTTGAAAAGCGGCTGTTCGAAATGAAGACCGGTCAAATGACACGAGTATTGATCCGAGACGATCGTTTTGAACTTTTCAGAGTGACCGATCATGAACACGCCAGCACGACACCATTTGGCGATGTGCAGCGAGAAATCGAGCAGAAGATTCTCCAGGAGCGTCAGGGAACCGCACGGGAAAAAGTGTTGAAAGACCTGAAAGCAAAGGCAACCGTCGTCACGATGTTCGACGACGAGCGCAAAGGTTCGCTGACAACAACGCCAACTCAAAAGTGACGCAGCGGTCGGGGGGGGGGGCACATGTATCCGCCACAGGTTAAACGCGGTTCTTCAGCAGGTATGTAGAACCAGGCTTTGTGGCCGCACGGTTCATTTTCTGGCCGACAGTGCGCGGCATTAGAAACTTGTGTTCCGAAAAATTATGGTAGGTAAATACGTGAATACTCTGGATGTGGCAAAAGACGCGGCTATTGCGGCTGGAACCGTTCTTTCCGATTTTTTTCGCAGCGGTGTTACCATGCGAACCAAAGAAGTATCGGTGGATCTGGTTTCTGATGCCGACGTAAACGCCGAACGTGCGGTTGCCGAATTAATTCGGGCTAAGTTTCCTGAACACAGCATCCTCGGTGAAGAGGAAAATGAAGGCGATGTCAACGCACAGCATCTATGGGTAATAGATCCGCTGGATGGCACCACAAATTTTGCTCATGGTATTCCCCATTTCGCAGTTTCCATCGCATACTATAAAGATGGTGTCGCTCAAACGGGTGTGGTCTTCAACCCCATTGTTGATGATTGGTACACTGCCAGCAAAGATGGCGGTGCGTTTCATAATGATCGACCGATCAAAGTGGGCTCCCAGAATTCGCTCGGTCAGGTCGTCGTCGGAACTGGATTTTACTACGACCGTGGGGCTACGATGGAAGCCACACTGGCCGCTATAGATCGGCTATTCAAACAGCAGATTCACGGCATCCGCAGGTTCGGGACAGCGTCATTGGACCTTGCGATGGTTGCGACCGGGCAGTTTGGAGCCTACTTCGAATATCAGCTTTCGCCGTGGGATTTTGCGGCAGGTCGTTTGCTGGTTGAAGAAGCGGGCGGTCGTGTAACCACCTGCGAAAATGCGGCTGTGCCGCTGGCAAAAACAAGCATGCTTGCATCAAACGGGTTGCTTCACGATCAGGTGCTGGCGGAGGTTCGCCGTGGCATCTGATCAGCATCGTTTCCTGAGCTAAGTGTCTGACTGGTCGTTAAGTCAGCGGTCTTATCCAGCAGCTTTGGCCTTCGAAGCGGCGCGTCTTATTGATTCGGCGTGATAGTCAAACCATATTGGTTTTAGCAGTTCAATCATTCGAGGTCGCTGGTGGCCCAGTTCTTCCAGTTCGATGTAAGTGTGGTCGATATTCAGTTGCTGCAGGTGTTGATGGAAGTCTCTGATTGTTTTGATGTGACCGTTGTCTTTGGTTCCGCAGGCAATCTGAATACGAATGTTCTTTTTGATTTGAACTACGTTTTTTGTCGCCACCGCATAGACGTCATCCAGCTCCCAGCGTGAACGATCTTCGCCCAGCAACAGGTCCTTTCGCGATGCTGGTTCTGTGCTATCGTACTGGTCCAGCAGACGCGGAACGTTGCCAGGCTGGCAGAACAGGCTGCAGAACATGTCCGGATACTTTAGGGCAAGTCGAGTGGCACCTCGGCCGCCCATTGAAAATCCTTCGATGCAGCGACCTTCGTGTGCCGCGATCGTTCGGTATGCCGAATCTATAAACGGAATGAGTTCCCGTATGAAGATAGATTCAATGGGGAATTTTCCGTCGGCCGAATCTTTGTAGAACGTGCTATGTCCATCGTTGGGCAGCACCATAATCATTTTAGGCCAGCGTCCTGCGGCTATGCCTTCGTCCAATACTTTGATGGAATCAAGGCTGGTGAATTCTGTCCCTCCATTACCGTGCAGGTTGTAGATCACGGGGTAGTTTTCAGCGGAAGATTCCTCATATCCCTGAGGAAGGTAGATGCAAAATCCAATGTTCTCGTTCACCAGTTTACTGTGAAACGTCAGGTGCTGAGTTCGCTCCGGAAGGGGCAGGTCCTTGTCTTCGGCCTGATTGATCCATTTAATTGATGGCGTTGAAGAAGACTTCGCAGATTCATGTTGGGCGATAGCAAAATTGCAAAACGTCAATAGGATAATAAACGCAGGCAGTGAGACTATCTTGATTTTGCTTTCCGATGACTTAGGGGTTGATGGCCATCTGCAGGCCGCGGGGAGTTTCCTGAAGAAAATTCAGGCGCTACGCACTCGGTGTTTTCGGTAGCGTCACAATGCCAGTGGGTGACCCTAAATCGGCCCTTCAGAGGCGATAGCCGAACCGATCTTTTTGCAGGCTACTGGACGTAAGTCTTGCAACCGATAAAACTCTCGTCAAGAATCGGACAGATAAGTCTGGTGAGCGTTGTTGAAATTTGACATTGGGCGCTGCCCCGATTTCTAGGAGTTAATGTCGTGCGAAAAATAATTATCTGTGTTTTAATGCTAGCCACCCCGTCGCTGACAGTTTCGGCTCAGGAATGGAAGCTTGTCTGGAGCGACGAATTCGATGGCAAGACGTTGAACTATCAGCAATGGGAAGTAGAAGTGAATGCCTTTGGTGGCGGCAATCAGGAACTGCAGATTTACACCGATCGATCTGAGAACGTGCGAGTCAACGACGGGCATCTGGTATTGGAAGCTCATCACGATAACCACGGAATTGCCGGGACAGTGCGTGAGTATTCTTCAGGAAGAGTTCGCAGCAAACACAGGGGCGACTGGAAGTACGGCAAGTTTGAAATTCGAGCGAAGTTGCCAAAAGGACAGGGCTTGTGGCCAGCCATCTGGATGCTTCCAACGGATAACGCTTACGGCACCTGGGCATCCAGTGGCGAAATCGACATTATGGAGTACAAGGGGCAGGAACGAATGGCGTTGTCCACGGGTATTTTGCGTTTTTGCGACCGTGAATTGCCGCGACCGCGCAGCGTTGAAGAACGCGATCCGTCGCGTTCATAAATTTTAAGTTTTTTTACGCATGCAGACATGACGTCGATGGC
>JBDNFN010000270.1:0-3307 GCA_041689795.1 Fuerstiella sp.
CAGACGTCTGATCGAAGCCGGTGTTCGCTTTGTCGAAGTCACAGCCAATCCGGTGGGACTCGACAACGGAAGTTGGGATCAGCACGCCAACCTCAAGCCGCACCACGAAAAGAACGCCCTGGTAACGGATCAGCCAATCGCTGCGTTCATCAAGGATCTGAAACAACGTGGTCTGTTTGACGAAACACTCATTCTGTGGGCCGGCGAGATGGGCCGCACGCCTCATACCGGAAACGTCCACGGTCGCGATCACCACACATCCGGCTTCAGCGTATGGCTTGCCGGCGGTGGCATCAAAGGCGGCACGATCCACGGCGCGACGGACGAGTTTGGCATGCATGCCATCGAAAATCCGGTTACGATGTACGACCTGCACGCCACGATCCTCCATCTGCTTGGTCTGGATCACGAACGCCTGACGTTCCGCTACGGCGGCCGCGACATGCGTCTCACTGACGTTCATGGAAAAGTCGTCAAGGAAATCCTGACATGATCCACAGCGCACAGAAACTTATCATAGCGAAACTGGCCAAGAGTTTCGGCAAACGACGGCCGATCGAAAGTCTTGGCGATTCTCGCTACGTTCATGCTCCAACCGTAATCTCACCGGTAGTTCCCAATACATCACCTAACAGAATTTGAAAACATGACTACGTCAACTGCAGCTAACTTGCTTCCTGAAGTTACCGAGTTTCTAAGCAGCAATTCGTTCGCCGGATTTGTGGGAGGCAAGGACTTCCCTGCCGCCAGTGGCGATCTCATCGCGACCATCGACCCCGGCTCTGGCGAAAAAATTGCGGACATCCATGATCTCGCGGCGTCAGAGGTCGATCACGCCGTCGACGTGGCGAATGAAGCGTTTCCTGCCTGGGCTGCATTGTCCCAGGGTGAGCGGAGTGCCATCCTGCTGCGACTGGCCAATGCGGTTGAGGAACGAAAATCGATCATCGCTCAGATTGAATCACTGGAAGCCGGAAAGGTTGAAGCTCAGGCGCAGGGGGATGTTCAGAACTTTGTCGACACGCTTCGATACTTTGTGAAACTCGCCGACGAAGTTCAGTTGCGTACAAAGCTGGATGTTCCGGGGCACGACGCATGGACCTATAAACAACCGTGGGGAGCGTGCGGATTTATCTTTCCCTGGAACTTTCCGTTCCTGTTGATTGGCTGGGGAATCTCTCCCGCCCTGGCCGCAGGCAACACGGTTGTCATCAAGCCAGCAGAAGATACTTCACTTTCTGCCATCTACCTGGCTCGCCTTGCGAAAGAAGTGGGCGTTCCCGATGGCGTGATCAATGTCGTCACCGGACGTGGAGAAACTGTTGGTGCGGCACTCACCAACAATACCAGCATCAAGCGGATGTCATTCACCGGTTCGCCTGAAGTCGGTCAACTGGTGGCCGAAGCGTGCGGACGGAACCTGGTGCCCGTCAAACTGGAACTGGGTGGCAAAGGGGCCGCGGTTGTTTTCGGCGATGTGGACGTCGCAGACACCGCAGAGAAACTCGTCGGAGCCATCACGTTCCATACAGGACAGGTTTGCTGCGACGCGACCCGATGGATCATTCACAACGATATCTACGATGAGTTCGTCGAACGCTGCAAGGATCGCCTGAAGCAGGTCAAGATCGGTCATCAGCTCGACCCGGCCACCGAGATGGGTCCGGTCGTCAACGCAAAACAATGCGACCGCGTACTGGGTTACGAAGAGAAAGGCAAGGCCGCTGGAGCCGAATGTCTATACGGTGGCGGGCGAGCAACAGTCGAAGGCTTCGAGGGGAACTACGTCAAACCCGCGTTGCTGGCCGGATCACTCGACAATGTGGCGGCACGCGAAGAAATCTTCGGGCCAGTCGCCTATCTGTCCAGGTTTGACACCGAAGAGGAAGCGATCGACATGGTCAACAGTTCGGATTACGGCCTGGCCAATAGTGTCTGGACGAGTGACGACGATCGAGCAGCACGAGTTGCCGAAGCCATGGTGGCGGGCAACAGCTGGATAAACGCGCACAACGTCTTTGCACACGGAGTTCCATACGGCGGCGTCAACAAAAGCGGCCTTGGCGGTGGCGTGTTATCCATTGAAACACTGATGGACTACTACCGCAGCACCTCGGTTGTCCGGCCCATTGGATAGTGCGTTTGTAAACAATTCGTGAAAAGACGACTCATCAATTGGGACCTTCAGCATGAAACTACTTTTGAAGACAATCGCCCTATTGCTGGCGCTGGCGTCGCTCAGATCGATCACAATCGCGGGCGAGCCGATTCCGCTCCGCGCTGGACCGGTGACGATGGTCTTTGATTCGGAGAACGTGTTTTTACGCTATATCCGTGTGGGGCAACACGAAGTCCTGCGCGGCATCAACGCACCAATCCGCAACGAGAACTGGGCGACGATTGCGCCCAAAGTTTCGAATTTGCGTGTTGATCAACGCGACGACGGCTTCAATGTCACGTTTGATGTGGCATGTCAGCGGGATGACATCGACTTCCGCTGGAAGGGCTCAATTTCCGGAAGCGACAACGGTGACATCGACTTCACGTTTGATGGCGAAGCGCATTCAACATTCAAGAAGAACCGGATTGGTTTCTGCGTGCTGCACGGGCCGTCTGCCGCCGGTCGGCCGTGGGTGCTGGAGACGGCTGATGGAAAGAAACCGACCGGACAATTCCCGAAGTTCATTTCGGCTCATCAGCCGGCGAAGAACTTGACGGCAATTACGCATGAAGTTTCCAAAGGCATTCACGCCCGTGTCGCCCTCGAAGGTGACATCTTCGAAATGGAAGATCAGCGCAACTGGACCGACGCTTCGTTCAAGACTTACTGCACACCGCTGGAGATTCCTTACCCGGTTGAACTCTCCAAAGGCACGAAGATTTCTCAGAAGATCAGCATCAGTTTGGAAGGTAGCGAAAGTCGCCAAGACTTTCGGCGTGCGACCCCCGAAGACCGAAACTCTTCGCGAGTTTCGCTACATGTGACTAATCAAGAATCAGCACTACCGCTCCTCGGCCTGCAAATATCCGGCGAAGTTGAGGAACTCACGGACGAACAAATCAACCGGTTAAAGGCATTGAACCTGGATCATCTTCGCGTTGACCTGGCTCTTTCTAGTGAGTCGTTTGTAAAGGACCTTCGTCGCGCAACCCGTCAAGCCAAAGTTCTGGAAGTGTCGCTGCAGATTGTCCTTGGACTCGGGGAATCACCGGCGTTCGCGACGCTGATAAAAGAGGTCAACGAGCTGCAGCCGCCTGTTTCATACTGGCTGGTGCGAGGCGGTGATCCGGCTCAGTTCGAGACGGC
>JBDNFN010000271.1:0-2202 GCA_041689795.1 Fuerstiella sp.
GCCTTCCACTTGTCCCGACTCGCAAGCAAAGAATTTACCAGCACCCGAGGACGTGTCTCCAATAGCCGATACACCTTGTCGCCCAATCCTGTTTCCATCTCCAACCTCCCTGTCAGATCTTGCGCAATAAATCACTCCCCACAATCGAATCTTCACATGTCACAGATCAAACGGTCAACGCCAACTTTCCTACTGCCCAGTATAGGCCTGCCCGAAAGTCGAACAACGCGCTGCCCCGGCATCCGTTTTTCGGTTTCGTACACGTCGCGACTCGCATTTAGTATGTGTAGCGTTGGACCGGGTTCCTGGGTACCGCTTCGGGGTTACCTCGAAGCGAATCAATTTGGCAACGCATTTCATCTTTGTGTGCTGTTCCGCCGCGTTTGCGGCGGAACAGCACATTATTGACTTGCGAGTGATTCGAGCCGCCGCCTTTCGAAGTGTTTCGCTTCGAAAGGCGGCTTGTTTTTTGTATTTGCGGCAATGTGTCATGTACCAGCGAACTTACAGAATTCTCGCAGCGGTACTGCTGAATGGGCCATGGAAGCCAGATGCCGCATTGAATCGCCTAACCGCAGCATTGGGGAAATCGGGATGTGGAAAGAAGTGGCCAGTTAAACTTGTCACCGCAGTTTTTGAAAAACTAAATTCTAATCGCTCCCCGGGTTCACAGCAGTTACGGCTCTTTTTACAAAGCGATATCGTTGAGGAAGAGGTTTTTGACTTGGATCCTGAACGTATCAATGATTGGGCCAGTGCATTCAGCCTGATCGATCTTCCGCAGGAAAAAATGCAGCCGAGGTATTTGGCTGCCATGAATTAGCACGTACCACCCATCTTGGCTGCTGGGGCTTTGGCGGAGTTTCTGAAGATCGAAGTACAGCATCTGAACTGGCTGGCGGACCGAAGACAGCTTGAACTTTCAACGGAGAAAGAAAAGCTTCGCAACTACCGCTATTCGTGGATTCGAAAACGCAGCGGTGGGTTACGGCTTGTGGAAAGCCCCAGGCAGCGTATGAAGCAGACGCAGTGAGTGAATTTACGTGAAATCCTGCAGTATATTCCTGTTCACGAGGCTGCCCAAGGATTTTGTCGCCACCGTTCAACGCGTTCGGCAGCAGCTGTGCATGTGAATCAACATGTTCTGCTACGTGTAGACCTGCAGGATTTCTTTCCAAATGTCCCGGTAGCTCGAGTGGCAGGGATCTTTTGTCGCCTGGGCTATCCGCTAAACGTCGCTTCGCTGCTGACCGGGCTGTGTGTCAATAAGACATGGCAGGGCGTGATCGATGAAGTGGCGTTTACTAATGAGCGACAGGACATGATGGTGTGGCTGGCCCCGTTGTTTCAGGCTCACTTGCCACAGCGCGCTCCAAGCGCCTATTCACTGGACTGCCGTCTTGCGGGATTGTCCAAAAAGTTTGGTGGCACCTATACCCGGTATGCAGACGATTTAGTTTTTAGAGGTAATAGTCAGTTTACAGCATCACTGTCTAAGTTTCGTGTGCTGATTCTGGCCATCGCAATCGACTAAGGTTTCGAAATCCGCCGGAGAAAAATGCAGGCGGTGTATGCTGCGGAACGTCAAAGCGTGTGTGGTATGGTTGTTAATAAAACTCCACAATTGCTCGATCAGAACTTGATCGACTAAAGGCCATCCTGCACAACTGCAGGATGTATGGTCCGGAATCTCAAAACCGATCAGGACATGTCAATTTCCGAGCACACCTGGAAGGTCGTGTGACTTAAGTGACTTCGGTGAATTCAGCCAAGGGCGAACGCCTGCGTAGATTGATGGCGGAAATTGATTGGCCCGCCTAGCAGCCTGTCCGGATACCTTCCGAAGCTTGGTTTTTCTTTACGTAATGTAGTATTACGATTTCAGTTGACCGTGCATTTTTCGTTTGCTTGACGTTTGGTTGGATTTCAGGGATGAGCCGTAAGTTTCGTGAATGGCAGCCGGATGCAAGCTGGCTGTTTCCTCCGTCGCCTCGTGACTGGCTGTCGGACGGTCATCTGGTTTATTTTTTGCTGGACGTCACGTCAACGATCGACATCTCTGCGATGGTTGACGATTACACGCGTGAGGACGATTACACGGGGCGGACGGCAACACGAGCGGCCAGCCTCCGTTTCATCCTCGGATGATGCTCGTGCTGTTGTTGTATGCGTACAGTCAGGGCGTGTTTTCGTCGCGGAAGA
>JBDNFN010000272.1:0-7574 GCA_041689795.1 Fuerstiella sp.
CGCAGAAGATTTGCGTTGACGCCCAGTTCACGGGCCGCCTGAGCAGTCGTGTAACCCTGGTTCTCAATCAGCGACACCGCATTCCGACGGTACTCGTCGCTATAACTGCGACGAACAATCTTAACTGGTTTCTTCGACATCTATTTCGCTCCTTGCGTACAGCATAGCACGCTTAAATGAGCGCCCACTATTCACGGGGAAGTCCAAATCGTTAATCAAGATCGGTATCAGCGAGCCGCTCAGCTTCAAGCAGGTCAATCGCCGGCTAATTCACCTGGAACGTGACGGTGGGCACGCACCCAAACTTCGTCTTGAGTGCCGAACCTTTATTTTTTCAAATCGCACGCGCTGCCAAACCGTGTTCGTGCAACAGACGAAAGTGACGGGTCAGCTCTGTCGCTATTCGTGGGCTGTGAATGCTTAATCCGACTTCAATATTTCGTTCCTGCCCGGCCTCTGTGAAATTTGCGGAAGAGACGAAAACTTGACGGCCGTCAACGACTACACATTTTGCGTGCAGCGACGATCGAACAGGACTTTCAGGCGACACTGATCGCGGATCGTAGTATACCTCTGGAAGACGACAATTTTCCGGCCATTGTGAGTCCTTGAAGATCTTAACAAACTGCGAAACCACTGATTTTGTATCAGAACGGTCGTGCTTATCTCGCGTCACGTTTAGAAATAACTGCACGTTCAACTCTGGTATCTGCTCCATGCGTTTTGCGAGCGATTCAAAAACTTTCCGGCCTTGATAAATAGCGTAGCCAACCACTAATACCGACTCTTTGGCATTGCCGAACAACTGCCGGACCACGACCGCTGTGTCTCTTGTTAGTGATCCTTGCGGTTCCGGCCCCGTAACGACGAGTTCAACGTTGTCTGATTCCGACGCCAGCTGCCTTCGTTGTTCGATGAGTGATTCCACAAGGGCAAGGAGTAATGGGGCCGTCATTCCGATTGCCTCAAGCTGCTGTAGGTCCTTGGCAACGGCGGTGACGCGATCCTGCGGGACCAACTGCGAAAGAGTGAGATTTTGAATCGGCACCTGCAGCAGCCCGCCTTTCAGCGCATCTCGCAGGCGAACCAGGCTTCGGTCATTCAATCCGATCAGTGACGAGCAAGTCATGCATCAACTTTAAAAAATTCAACACCTCGATTTTCGACTGTTGGAACCACGAGCGATCTATCCAGAAATGCGTTGTTTTGTTCGCATGATGTTTCCGCGATCAACAGGCAGCCATGGCAGGCTGCGCCGTGTAAGAACCGACGCTCGTGAAGATTCTCCGGCTGGTGTTGCGAACACACGGGATCATTTGAACACAGTTCGGCTTGAGTCAGGGCATGTCGAATGTGCTGGTGAATGCGGCGACCTTCCTGAACCAGGCCTCCCAGCGTTCCTTCAGAATCTGGCGAGCCGGTGTAAAGTAAGATCCCGTACCCAACGTCGTCAAAGGCGTAAATTCGCTCACGAATAGAACTGGCGGGGTACCCACATTCTAAAGAGATGGATGTGATCAGCAGGTGAGACAATGAATGCAGGAAATAATACTGCAGTGGTGGAAAGTCACGCTTCGAGTTTTTGTGTTCTGATTTCCAGAGTTCAAAGCCGGCATTTAGCGATTGGCCGTAATGAAGAACTGCTGGTTGATTAACCCAATTTGCAAGAGCTTGATTCTTGAACTGAATAAAAATTCCTTCGCCGCGGTTTTCGATTGCTGGAACCCACGTCATTTCGCGAGCCAGCAATGCAGGTTGAACTCCAAGCTCAAGTTCCCCATCCAGATTTGTGGTAGCTGCCTCAAATCGGGTAAATCCAGCCTGTGCAATTACTTCTCTAAGACGGTGTACCAGTACGACTTGTTCCACGCTGTCCATCCATTCTGCATCCCAAACAGAACGGGCAAGTGATCTTCCATAGAAATCACCATCAGGGTGGTCGTCGCCTTGCTCCTGTTCGCAATTGATCAACGTTTTTAGCTCGTCAGGCTTAAGGCGAGACGAAGAATCTGATAACGGATTGCGACGGCGTTCAATTTCTTCCCAAACCTCTTCGTCGCTAAGTTTCTCAAGAACACGAGAGACTCGCTCTTTTTTTCGCTCGTAGCGAACATCATCCACTGATTCAGCCGCTTCAAGGAAAGGCCACGCCTGATCCACGGCCTCCGTTACAGTGACATTGCGTTGTGGAAGAGATATCACGCTCAGTTTCTGAGGGAAGTAGGCATTGCTGGCAGTTCGAATCAGAAAACGATTCGGCTGCTCGCATCGAGTTCCGGCAGACGGTCCAAGCCACGGCTGGCCACCATCGCACAACCCCAATGCTCCGGCTGTATTGTATCCACCGGTTTCCACAGCCTCGCTCAACAGTCGACTTTCCTTACACTCGCACCTTATCCGAATCTCTGTAATCTCTCCGCTGGTGCCTACATCGTCCATCCACAAGTCAGCTCTACAATCCTGTCCATGCTGATGAACAAAAGCGTACCAGTCGATGTCTCCTATGTGCCCGTGACGGCAGGCCCGAACGAATCTAACCGGGACGACATTTTGCTTCTTGCGGTCATCGCCAATAAATTTGCTGCGGGTTAAACCTGAACGGTGAACGAGCCTTCGGGAACGAATCTTATTTCCGCTGCTGGACACCCATTGATGCACATTCTGTGTCACAAACCACTCAGGGAACTGCCAACCGACAACACCCGTGGTTGGCGCAAGAAGATCACCGCTGTCACGCGGTGGAGCAAACAGTTTCAGGTTGTCGATCCCCAAGTGCTCTCGTAACTTCTGAAGCAACCGTGGTTCCGAGATTTCTTCGGTTGCGCCGGACCAGTGATCCAGTCCACTCACAAGAATGGAGTGGTCCGGCAAATCCATCATTGCTCCCGGCCCGAATGTTGTAACGATCTGACTGCGACGAAGTCGTCCGTGAGGTTTCTTGGGGCGCTGCTTAGCCATCTTCATTTTCCTCCAAAGAAACGTTATCCAATGTCCGAAGCCCTAGGTTTACTTCGGGCTCAACATCACGCATCGAACGATTCGCCCGAAATTTTCTGAACCGAGGACTGACATCATTCAGTTCCGGGTCGAGAAACTGATACAGAAGTCTTCGCGCCGAGCCGACCTCGTTTTGGTATTGCAGCGTGGTGCCATTCTGGCGGTACTGTTCTGCAATTTGTTCCCACTCGTCCAATAGATCCTGACATCGCCTAAACACGTTTTCTTTTAACTGTTGTCGTTCCTGTGCGCTTCTGTCTTTGTTGTGTTCTTCTGCACGTTCCGCGAGTAAGTTTGAAATCCAGGTTAAGTTCTGACGTTCCGAGAGAATCTCACTAGCGCCTTTAGCAGGGGTCAACTTTGCTAATCCATGCCGCGCCAAGGCAACGACTGTCGCAGCGAGTCCACGGTCCATGGCTCGGGGACTGAACGGAGTTACGCTGGTCGCTTCCACAGAACGGTAAAATGACTCGTGATACACAGCAAATCGTTCATAGTGTGACCGGTCACGTGGTCTATTCAGGTTCAGGATTGTGACAACCAGCCCCGGTCTGTCGTGATCTCGTCCCACCCGGCTGGAAGCTTGAATGTATTCGGAGCTCGTCTTGGGCTGACCATAAATGACCATCAGCCCCAATCGAGTGATGTCCAGACCAACTGAGATCATGTTGGTTGCGAGGGCGATATCGACGGACTCTTTTTCCTTCGGGCCAAAGCCTTTTTCAAGGCGTCTTTTGGTGTCAGCGACTTTGTCTGTGCTGACTCGACTGGTGAGTTCAAGCACTTCTTTCAGAGGTCCACGATTCATGAACGGGCCGTCGATCTGCCCAACCCGAAGACGTTGACTAAAGCCAGCCAATGAATTGCTGACTTCATCTTCAACAAGTCGACGAGCACCTCCGAGTTCGCGAAGGCTGTTGAAATATCCCAGAAGTGTCATGTAGGCATCTGTGGGATTTTGATCCTGCTTCTTATTGTCCGTATATAGCCGCTCTGCGGCCGACATTAAGGCCAGGCACGTGCGCAGAAACACGCGTTTGGGGCTACGCCCCTGACCAGTTACCCCAAGGTACAGTCTGGCGTTTGATTCACTCGGAGATACTGTTCTGGCAAAAAATGAGTCCCGACGATTGGGACCGGGCGGTGGGAAAATGTCGACTCGATCACGATTGAATAATGCTCGAATCTGACTTTCAGCGCGGCGGACTGTGGCAGTCGACGCCACGATCTTGGGGCGAATCTTTTCCCCATTCGTACACAAGTAGTCCAGGGCGGTTTCGTACAATCCCGCGATCGTGCCAAGTGGACCGGAAATCAGGTGCAGTTCGTCCTGAATGATCAGTTCAGGCGGCGGCAAATGGCCGTTAGGAATTGGAATTCCTCCCACCGGATTGCAGGGTCCATAGAAGCCCTGATCGCTGTATCGATCGACCTTACCAAAAAAGCCACCAACCTGCCCCGTCCATGGCATTGCGGCAAACTTATCGACGGTGGCAATCATAAAACATGGCAGCCGGCGGTAGATGGATTCGTCTACTGCAACAATTGGAAGGCGACGTTGGCTGGTCCCTGAAAATTCACAGCGACGATTAACACAGCTGATTCTCAGATCTGTGGGTTCATCGTTATTCGGTGTGAGCCGAAACGAAGTGCTTTTGAATTTCGTATTGCACCAGGGACAGTTTTCCAAAGGGATTGGAGATGGCTTTCGGTCATCATTCTGAAACGTAATTGTTTTTGTACGTGCCGAATCTTTATTGTTGTCCCCCTTGCGTCCCATGATGTTTGGCGTTGCGGCTTTGCCAACCCAGAGAGCAATTTCGAAGGGCCACTTGCCAAGCTTCTCTACGTCCTGTTCTCTCAACAGGTCAAGCGCACAGATGAGTGCTGCGGCTCGCCCAAGCTGATCCAGTGTCAGCAGGCGCAGTGTGTACCTCATCAACACTGTCAGCCCACACGATTCGATACCCGGATTCTTAAGACGCCGGTGGACAAGTGTAAATGCGGCCAGTCCGAAATAAGCCTCTGTCTTACCGCCCCCGGTTGGAAAGAACAACAAGTCTACAGTGGAACGATCCAAAGACTCTGGGCGAGCAATGCCTTCCAGATTCATCAGGACAAACGCTAACTGGAAGGGACGCCATGCTGGATCAATCTCTGCTTCTGCCTTTCCGAGAGCGAGGCTAAGGCGTTTCTTTGATTGCATGGCCATGGCCTTGTTCGCAATCCGAAACGCTTCGACAACTGTTGCATCGTTCAACAGTTCGATGCCTTTTTCAATGCGACCTGCAGCCACCCGAGCGTTTTGCAGTAACGACCTCGCTGTATCGAGGCGACGGTGTTCGAGTCCGCCCAGCAGCTGTGCCTGGTCGTCAATCCACTTCCGGTACGAAGTCACAAACGGCATTAAAGTCGTCTTTGCTTCATCACCGTCCTTGAGGAAGGCAAGCGACTCCATTCTTAGTTCGACGGTCTTCATCTGCGGAACGATCGTTCGCTCCACATCTGCCTGAGGAATCCAGCGAGTTCGCACCTTAAAGCAGTTTTCATCAATCACGGTGCTGGATACCGAGACATTGTGTCCAACCGCAAATTCAAAGCAGTCACGGAACTGCAAATCAGCAATCCGCAGGTCCGGGTCTTTGCTATCGACGGCGTGTACATCTGCCCTTGCTACAAAACCAGTTCCACAAGTCAGCGATAGCCGAGCTTGAAAAACAAACGCCCTGTCTCGAACTTCATCAGGTGCCGGCGTTCTGTAATTCACAAGAAAAACAGAAACACTTTGGCAGGGGCGTCCGTAGAGTTTTGTATTGGGAGCGTTTTCCAGACTGCGGCCGGTAACTCGAAGGTGCAGGCCGTCGCTGCCGGGAATCGACATGTCGGTCTGCCAGCGAGGACGCTGTTCCACAGGCACCGTCACAGTTTTTTGCTGTGGCTTGCGAAGCCATGGAACAATCTGTCCCGGTTCAGATTCCAGCGGCTCATACGCGCCCCAATCAACTGTAACCTGTAGTTGCGAAGCTTCTGTCGGCAGCAGGACGCTTACCCCCATTGAGGAAGGGAAACGTGTCTTCAGAGCGGCCGTTTTCTCAGGCTCGCAGTCGTCGTCGGAGCCCTGCTTGCCGCCGGCTCCGTCCATGTCATCGCCCGCATCTTCGTCCTGAGCCTGATTTTCACCGGCTTCAAACGGAACAAGAAAGCCTGTTAAGTACCATCGCGAGGGATTCTGCGGCAGGGTTTCGGCAGCATCGCCGAACCCATCATCTGGGCCAACAAGATCCAGTTGCAATGCCGAAACAAGTTCATGTCGTACTTCGACTGGTGTCATCTTAGTCTTCTCAGCGACAGTTTGTGTTTTCACGATTACGTAGTTGTAACTCTAAACATCAAATGCGAGTTTCGTCCGCCTCATTCGATCCAGCACCGCAAACGCAGCCGCTTCGAGGGCTTCCAGTTCTTCGCTTGCCGTGTCGATCATGTCCATTGAGATTGGTACGTTGCCGTGGGAAATGTCGTTTCGCATGTCGATGACTCGTTTGACTCTGGCTGCGTCTTTCAACAGGTTCGGAGTTTCACCTGCCTCGAAGAGGTCGGTGGTCAATTGAGCAACACGTTTTCTGACTCCACGATCTGTCTCTGACCAGTTGGTCTTGTCGGCGTAGGATTCCGCGATGCGTTCAATCACTCGCCAGAAGCAGCAGAAATCGTCCAGACAATCGTTGCCGATTAATCCCTTGCGATACCAGCTGGCGGCGGCAAGAAAACGGGGATGCTCACGGCGAATGGCGACGAGTGAACCGGTCACCCACAACCATTCTTCCGCTGTTAGGGTGCGATCGACGCGCATTGGTTGACGATGCTGGCGGCCACGTTCCTCGCGAGCTTCGTCGTCAGTCGTGTAAAACGTGACGGGGCATTGCGTCACAGCGCTAAGCAGGTCGCAGAGTTGAGACAGATAAACCAAGCCGACGCGCAATGCTGATTTCGGCGACAGCGCTTTTACCGAATACTGGACCACCATCCCGCCTGCCTGCCGACCATCCAGCAAAGTGATATCGGTAAAGTGATCTTGCTCGTTTGTGTGCGCCTTGATGACACGTTCTGTTCGTCGATTCAGATCGTCAGCAGGACGGAGTGGCCCGAACAGGGTCACAGTCATGGGGTATTCGTTGATCGCCTTCGAGCGACTGCTTGTGGGGTCTTCTTCTGGCATTTGAAGCGTCTGTTTGTGTCGTTTTAAAAAAGTGTAGGAGGTTACAGACAAAGGCTAATCGACTGGGTTCGCGTGAAAAAACGGTTTCTCGGCAAAAGTTGCTCACCCTTCTTCGGCATCTTCCGAGTTGTTCTCCAAATGGTCTGGCCGTCGCTGATTACCAAATCGTTCCCGTGCCAGCTGAATCGACTGATGCAGCTTCTGTTCCAGCAATTCTCGGGGCGGTAGTTCGGTCAGGTATTGTGCTACTCGGATGCCGCTGTCTTCCAGTCGCAGCAGTTCGACGTGTTCTTCGGATTTGTCGGCACACAGAATCAGGCCGATCGGAGCAGCTTCGCCCTGCTGAACTTCGTTTTGTTGC
>JBDNFN010000273.1:0-15750 GCA_041689795.1 Fuerstiella sp.
GGCCGCACCGAACCGCGAGTCAACAAACGCAGACCCAAGGTGCTCGCACTCATGCAGAAACCCAGGCACGAACTTCGAAAGGAACTGAAAGCCGCTGCATGACGTAAACCCTTGGATACCAAACGGCAGTGCCATTCGTTCAAGCTACCGATTCAACAGGAACGTCGCTACCTGTTCAAAAAACGGTTTCATCACGGCAACGGCCTCTGTCGGTAGCGTAACTTCTTCGAACGCGTTGGTCATCAACAGTATCCAGCGATCCCGAACGCGTTGGTCAAGCTGGAACGAAGCGTGGCGAATCTTCAAACGCGGATGGCCTCGATTTTCCAGGTAAGTCTGTGGACCACCAAAACGGTAGATTAGAAATCCTCGCAGTCGATCTTCCGCTCCAATTAGATCGTCCGGTGGATACATCGGCCCGATGATGTCATCCTGCGGCACCTGCCGATAGAACGCCTGAATCAAACGTCGAAAACCATCGTCTCCAATTGCCGCGTAGACTTCGCTTTCCTGCATTCCGCTCACTTTGTTGTACCTGTTGTATTCAACAGGAAACCTTGAAAAAACTGCTGCCATGCCTCATTCACTTCCGTAGCGTCTGCTGTGTGACCACACGTTAGAGGCACGTATTGGAATCGATCCGGAACGCTCAGTAAATCGTAAACTTCCTGACCGCGTCTTGCATAAGCAAGACTTTGAGCGTCTTCGGAATGTGCGGCTGAATCCTGATCTGTGCTGCAGCCGATTACCATCAATGCTCGCGGAGCCGTCAGAGCGATCAGCTCGTGATGATTGCGTTCGAAGCCTGGTGTCGACGGATCGGCATCCAGCAGACTCCACACAGTTCCGCGCATATCAGGATCCGGATAAGTAGGCGTTTTTATGTCTGCAAACTTGCGTCGCGCATCCAGGTACCACGGATCCAGATAGTTCGAATTGCCGTAAATAGCCAAGTGCGGGTCGATAGAAACAGTGACCTGAATTTCCGGAACGAAAGCCGCCACGTAAAGTGCCGATTTCGCGCTGAGAGAAAACCCCATGAAACCAAGCCGTGAAGAATCCACGCACGGAACAGACTTCAGATAATCAATTTCACGTTTAACGTCGTGAACCATTTTCCCCATCGGCAGCCAACGCCCGAAGCGATCGTAAACGACTTCATTCACACCGTTTCGATAGCTTGAGCCGTCTCGATAATTGCGAATGTGCGCCCATCCCGTCAGCACTACCACGCCACGTTTGGCCAACCATGCTCCCCACCATTCTTCCGGCTTCGAGTAGTCGGGACCGGTCGAAGTCCACGCAATCACCGCGGGGCAGTCTCCCGGCTTTGCGTTGTCAGGAATCAACAGCAAATGAGGCTGCAGAAAGTCCTTCTCAATGGGTATCAATAGCTCAACCCGCAGATAGCCTTCTTTCTGTTCACGACTAACTTCAACCGTTTTGGTAACATCGCCAAACCACTGTAAATCCTCAACAGCGGGTTCAACCTTTCCAAGAATATTGAGCCACTCAGCACGCAGCTCGGGCCTGCGACGAGACCACCATTCACGGGATGAAGCAACTATCGTGTCGTCACGATTTCGCAGCACTGAAGGTAACTCAGTTTTCTGCTGATCAAACATCAACGCATGCGCGTTCTCTGGCGGCGAATGGTATTGAATCTGTGCATCTGCCGTTGCAATCCCGAAGCACAAAATCAACACGTACACGAATGGATTCGTGCGTCGACAATGGCAACCGTGAATCAACGACTCGGACAACAGCATTACTCGATCAACGATTCAATCAGCGGATTGATATCGTGTTCGTAAGTAAACGCGTCATCTTCGCCGTCTTCCAAAAGCGTGTCGTCAAACCGCTTCACAAGTTTTCCGTCAACTCCGTATACAAAAACCGCGGGAATCGAATTCAGCATCAGATCGTCAAACAGCTCAATGGCGTCCGTCGAACACATGTAGTTTTTGATGCTCGCCTTCTGGCCGTTCAGAAATTTTTCAACGCGAGGCTGGTAATAGCTTGGCGGCTTAGACTTAATTCCCACGTAATCCACATTCAGACTGACGCAGACAATATTTTTCCCGAATTTCTGTTGCAGTTTGACCAGATTAGGAAATTCACGCATGCAAGGCAGACAGGCCGTCGACCAGATGTCCACCACAACGATCCGCTCTTTTTGCTCAGCAACAAATTTCTGAACAGCCTTCCAGTCGGCCTCCTGAATCTCAATTTTTTCGACGACTGCGTCAGCCACAGTAACGGTCGCCACTGCCGTTGTTGTGACTGTCGCCGCGGCGGCTGGTGACTTTTCTTCGTCCGCTGAAACCTGCAGGCACATCAGCAGCACAACTGGAAATGAAATTTTTGCTGAAATACGGTTCATCAGTTAAGACCTTATGTGGAAGCAATCATGGTCGTGAGCAGAAAACTGGATAACCCGGACACAGGGACTATCGCTCCGGGAACGGTAATCATAAGCGAATCATTGCCTGAGAAAAGTCCACATCTGATTATCGACGTGGTTGCAGCCTGCTAAGATGTCGAAATAATCCGGCTAATTCCAGGGCCAACGCGTAATTAACGAACATTCTCATCACAGGTCACGTAAAAACAATTCACTGTGCGACGAATACTGGCTATCGAATCATCCTGTGACGAAACTTCGGCAGCCGTTGTCGCTGAGGATCGTTCTGTACTGTCAAATGTTGTGGCGTCTCAGCACGAACTTCACCAGAACTTCGGCGGTGTCGTGCCGGAAATCGCTTCTCGAGCTCACGTAAGACGCATTCTTCCGGTCATTGAAAGAGCACTGTCAGACGCAAATTGCACATTGGCGAACCTTTCCGCCATTGCCGTGACATCTCAACCGGGACTGGTCGGATCGCTGCTGGTTGGCATGACAGCAGCTAAGACACTTGCCATGAGCCTTGGTATTCCGCTGGTGACAGTCAATCACATCGACGCTCATATTTACGCATGCGGCATGGGGCGTAAATCGACGGTCTTCCCATGCGTTGGATTTGTAGTAAGCGGTGGTCATACCAATCTTTATGATTGTCGTTCACCGACAGACTACCAGATGTTTGCCGGCACAACAGACGACGCTGCTGGTGAAGCATTTGATAAAGTCGCCAGGATTCTGAACCTGCCATATCCCGGCGGCCCGTCAATCGAAAAAGCTGCAATCGCCGGTGACCCGAAAGCGTTTAACCTACCAAGACCGATGATGCGGTCGGACAAACTGCATTTCAGTTTTAGTGGTCTCAAGACTGCGGTTCTATACGCCGCCCGAGGTGTTCCCGGACCGGACCAGCTTTCGGATACTCCAGAAGATCGAGTCGCCGATCTAGCCGCTTCTTTTCAGCAGGCAGTTGTCGATGTTTTGGTATTCAAGTGCCGCAATGCGATTAAGAAGTTAGGTTACAAGCGACTTTGCGTTGGCGGTGGAGTTGCCGCAAACAACTCATTTCGTCTACAGATTGCCGATATGTGCCAGCGTCACGACGTCGAACTGCTGATCGCACCACTCGAACTGTGCACTGACAATGCCGCGATGGCGGCAATCGCATGGGAGTATCTTGAGCTGGGCCAAACAGCAACTCTGGATGCAGATGTGCTTCCCGGTCTAATTAGAACCGGGAAGCGATGAAAGCTGCGACTGCAACGGTGTTTTCACAGTGGACGTCGATCAACTATTTTTCAGCACGTCCGTTAGTCAGTGGCACAGACAACTCAGCATCCTTTGCTCCGACTTCAATAGATGCCGATTGCTTCTGTTCTTTGCCGGAATTTTGGTGCCGAACAACCTGAACAATCGCCTTGCCGTTAATCACACGGCCAGCGATGTTGCGAACCTTCACTAAATACTCGCCAGATGAAGCTGACACGCAGACAAATTCTTCCGTATGGCGGCCAGCCTTCGCAGAAGTTTTGCCTCCATCACTTTGCTGAATTAACATGCCGCCATCTTTGGTGTAGCGAGATTTATACGAGCAAACTTCGCCATGCGGAGTAGTAACGCTAAGATCGAGATCGGCGTCACCAGACCACACGACCAGGATTCTTAGATCACGAATTCTTGCTTCGAGAATCGCCTCTCTAACTTTGCTGGCAGACTGTAAGTCCCCTGCGACTGTGAGTGATTTTTCAAGGTCCCGCAGTTCGGTCTCGGCAGACAGATGCAACGCTTCGTGACCATCGTTCCAAACGTTAGTCATTGTGCCAACTCGAGACCAGATGATCGCATCAATATCCTGAGCTCGATCCGCAGTACGACACGCCATGGCCCAGGTAGCGGGCTGCGTTGGATTCAGCTTTGCTGCTTCTTTGCAAATGTTGATGGCTTGCTCAAACGCACCAAAACGAGACATCCATGCCGCTGTCACCAGTAGTTGTGCTTCGTCGCCAGCAGCAAAGTCGACTCGCGATAGAAGAACACGGTCTATTTCTTTCTGCGGTCGTTGCGCCAGTTTTAGTTGCAGCGCCAGTACATCGTACATCCAGACTTGTGCCTGATCATTTCGAATTGCTGCGTTGAGTGCTTCGGCTGCACTTTCGTATTGCTTCCGATTATTGAGTTTTAGCACGGCCGTCGACAGCACCGCAGAGCTAAACCGTTTTTGGCTTAAAACAGTCTCCCAGGCAACGGCGTCCGACTTTTGCACAGCGGCAACTTCCGCCAATAGGGCGTCCGCCAACGAAATCACCGCAGCATCTGACTGCTGCGGTGATGTGGAATTGGTTACCTGAGTGAATACGACCGGTATCATCGCCGGCTGCTTCATCACGCTTCTGAAATTCGCTAACGCAATGCCGGATTTGGACAGCGTGGCACCTTGAACAGGAACGCTGCTCGCTTCCGAACTCAATTGTTCATTTACTTTGCGACTGGTTTTTTTTTGATGTTCTTAACAGCGTCAGTTGAAAAACCACCATTCTGCATGCCATTCAGAACTCCGATAGCTTCCGGCGGCAGGCTAAACTGTCCACCACCGCCACCGAAACCACCGCCGCCGCCGCCCTGACCACCACCACCGCCGCCAAAGCCACCCTGGCCGCCACCGCCCTGGCCACCACCACCGCCGCCAACCTGACCGCCACCGCCACCGAGCTGAACGGGGGGAATCACAAGGTCTGCCACTGGGTAAACTCGGGTTGTTAACGTCTCATCTGCTTTTGCCACTGTTGTGACTTTCAACACTTCGTTTTCAATCACATATGTAAGCGCAGGATCTGTGGTTTGTGCAAAAATCAATTTCAGTGCATTCCGTAGAGTCATACCTTCGAAATTGATATCGCTGACCGTGACGTCTTCAAGCGAGGAGATACTTTCAAGTTCAAGTTCCGCTCGGTCTGGATAAATTGTCATGCGGAAGTCTGTTCCGGACGCTCCACCATCCTGTCCCCAGGTTGTCGTGTAATAGTTTGAAATCTGCTCCAGCACTTCACTAAGAGGAGTCTCACCAGGGAAGTCCAGCAAAGGCACTGGCTTATCAAGCATCTGCCCAAGCCATTTTTCAACTGGCTTTTCGCTGCGTAGATCGAACGATTCGTACTTCGGCTTTCGTGTGAGAGTTAAAGCACGCCAAACGTCGGCTGGGGGGTACACAACCGGTGGTTCGTCCGGAAACGGTACGTGGGACAATTCAACCTGATAAAGGACCTCTAGAAAACGGTCATGTCGAAGGTTCACCAAGCGGTAAGCCTTGTCCAACTGCCCAGAAGCTTCAGAGATAACAAGGGCCTGAGTCGCTGGTCCGTTACCGGGACGCAGGTCAAGAGCTGTCCTGGAAACCGCTTCGCCATCTTCAAAACCATTACGGTCACCGTGACGAGCTCGATCCAGCAGACTACGGACCTGATCAATCAGAATGGCAAGACGTTCTTCTTCAAGATCCTGGTCTGCCAAAAATCTTCGTTGAGCTTCCTGAACTGCCTGATCTTTGGCAACGTGCTTGCGAATCAACGCATTCGATTCTCGTTGGTTTCTAACCGTGCCCAGTGCTGCGATGACTCGTCGCTCAAGTTCGGCTCTTACATCAGGACTGATATCTGCTGAAGCCTGAATGGTTTCCAGTACATCCTTTAGCAGATTCATTGCATAGTCGGGGTTTTCATTCCCAAGGGATTTCGCTTCTTCAACGGCAGCATTTGTTTCGGCGGTCAAAATCTGAGTTTGCAGCTTCACTTCAGCTTCAACTTCAGAAAGTGGCCCCTGAGCCTGAGGTGGTGCACCGATAAATCCGTCGTCTCCAAAGTTTGCCTCAACCGGAGCAGAACCAAGTTCTGTGGCGTCATCTCCAAATGCATTGACTGGTGACGGAGCAACTGGTGGCTGCTCCTGCTGAACACCTGTGAGAATCATTGTTCGCCGTGTCGCGGTTGGATCCAATTCGTTGACGGCGTTGATCAACGCTCGCGCTTCTCGGTGGTTTCCAGAACGCTGCAGGTGTTCAGTCGCTGCCATCGACTTTGCTAATACTGAATTGAACTGACGTGTGGCAGCGTGTAGATCCTTCAAACTCGCAATCGAAGCGTTGACACCATCAGATAACTCTACACGAGTCAGCAGATGTTGAATTTCCGGACCGCCTTCGTTTTGAGTACATTCAGCCTTGTTCCATTCCAATTGCTTCCCACCAACAAGCGTGGCTGACAGCTTAGAGAACTCTCCGATCGGGCCTTTGCCGAACACAATCGTGTGACGATCGGTTCTCAGCATAACGCTGTTCAAGCCAACAATTGCCAGTGGACGTCGGTCTGCCTGAAGGCCCTCGACTGTCACAGGGGCAATCGAAAGTGCGTCAGCTACAGTTGCAGCGGCAGTGGTTTCACGTCCGGTAAATGCTCGGGCAACTGTTCCCCCGGTCAGGTTCGCCAGAATTGACGGCAGTTCGGTACTAGCCTGAGGTCCCAGGACAAGTGAATGCACAGAAATATTTCCTGCTTTCAACTTTGCTACAAGACTCTTTAGTTCCGGACCGGCAATTCGATCGGCTGATGTAAGCCCGTCACCGATATACAAAACGGAAGTCGGAAGTTTGCTGTTGGCTGATTCAGCAATCCTGTCAAAGCCAGCCTGCAAACTCGTCGTTCCCAACGGAGTGCGAAGCGACAACTGTTGAATGGCGGAATTTACCTGCTGTGAAGCTGTTGGAACAAATCCATCTGTCAATGCGTCGCATTCGACATCGACAGCGAAGATCTGCACCTGACTATTGGTCGAAAGCCCTGCGAGCACTTCAGACACCAGTAGCAGAGATGATTCTCTAACTTCACCAACCTGACTGGCAGACGTGTCAATCAAAATCACATGGCGATTGATCGCCTGTGACTCGGACAAAGGTGATCGCACAGCGAGTGCGAAACAATCCCCATTGACGCCCGCATGGTTAGCGATGACGACCGGTGAGTTGTCCACGGCGAAACAATTTGTGCCAACAAGAAAACCAGCAGCAAGCAAGGATCGAAGTGCTGAAAGTTGCGGAGTCCGCATTTGGAGACCCTTTCGGTGGACCGAGCAGTGGGTGAATACGACAGGACGTCAGATTGCAGCAGAATCGCGCACGACGACACAGTCGAATTATCATATATCCGTGTTCGGTTCGTTAAGAAAGGAATTCCCCTTAAAAAACGGGTTGTCTCCATGGTTTTGACACACCGAAGCCGCTTTGCTGGCTAAGACGGTGCAGCCGGAAAAGTCTTGGGTATGCGATTTGTCGGAATGAGACGCGAGATCCGTGCGGTTCGCCATTAGCCCCGATTCTACTTAAGCGGCAAAAGTCGACTTTTTAAGAAGTCTGTCAAGAAACGCAATTCTGCGGCTCGGTTGCAAAAACTCGCCATCAAAAGCCAACTCGCCCCCGTCGAAAGCGAACGGAATCAAGAAACACAGCGCTGCCGCACGATGAATGAAGAGTAGCGGAATGGCCGATTCCGGGCGAATTCCAAGTTGTCGAGCACGAATCCCGACATCTGCTGTGAGCTTTAGACGTGTCAAACTGGGTGTCAAAAATAACGATCGTGTTGACTCTGTGCGCAGTCGCCGCTCACATTGGCAGGTCCGGCGCTCCAGCTCGACGGACTGCACATACGGACCAATTACAATGTCCTGCGGAAGACAGTGCTCCCGAATGCAGTGCCAGCCTAAGCGATGCCACGTCGAATGCCTTCAGCAATACTGCTGCTGCAACTCGACGCTCAATCAGCAGAGACGTCAACGCTGACTGTAGCGAGGATCAATTTCGGTTTTGGCTTCCCGCTGGCGGATCTGTTGTCCTCGGCAGCCTCGACAAAACGGCAGGACAGCATTCACTTAAAGTAACCTGGCGCCCTGCCTTGGCTGAAGCGCGTAACACGTCTGACGCAGCCAATTTCTATGCCCAGCCTGCACACTGGGACATCGCGTTCATTCAGACGCCATCCATCGTGCAACCAGAATGCAGCTATCCGACGCATCAGACAGAATTGTCCGGTTTGAAGTTTCCATCCTTTGATTCAGAAGCGTCCTGCAAAACTGAAATCAGGGACTCACGGCATTTTTCAATTCCCTGCTTTACAGAATGCGGCAATTTTGACCGACATGGATGCGGCAAAATTGTGGCAACCGGCATCCGTACAAACGTGTACCTTGCGGAGGCAGATATCCTGACGGCGGAAGTGAATGAACTCGCCCGCACCATTGCTCAGACTCTGGATGGCCAGCTGCGAGCCTTCGTCGAGAGCCGTCTTGGACAAATCGGGGATGTCGACGACGATCAGCATTTGACAGTTCTGCTAGGTTCACTCAGTTCCGAACAACGGCGATTGTGTGAGCAGGATCCGATCAACGGCTGCGTTAGAGCCAATGATTTTCTCAACTTCGATGGCAAGTTCGGCGGCGATATCATTTACATCGATGTGAACGCTCCGTCTGGACGAGATCTCACCGCCATTCTTGCTCACGAACTTGCACATGCCGCGACTTTCTCTGCGATCCGCAGAGCTGCAATGGAAGGTCAAACTTTCGGACAGGCACAGTCTGACTGCATTCCATGCTGGCTGAATGAAGCCATCGCTCACTACATGGAGCAGTTGATCTGCCCGGATAGCCAAAACCTCGAACTACGAATCGCACGTTTCGCCAAATCACCAAACACTTTTCCGCTGGTCATCCCGGATAATATGCGCCAAACCACCAACCATCGGGGACCAACGCGAGCGGCAGGGTGTCTTTTTATGCAGTCGGTGATGTGCTGCGTGAAACCGGCAGATTTGCAGCTTATTGCAGTGAATTCTACCGAATGGTCAGAGTCGCTTAAACGACTGACAGGCAGACCATTTGCTGAACTCTTCCGAGAGTGGAGCACCACAATGGCTGGCCGCAAACAGGTTGTAAGCAATACACTAAGCGTCCGGGCGTCAACCGACATGTCAGTCCGCGGCACATCGTTTTGCTGTTGTAATGCTCAGGCTTCCGGTGGCTTCCTCACAATTAACGCCCCACCCGAAAGCCAACCCCAGGTAACCGTCATTCATCCCTGCCAGGGCGAACACTCTGCAATCAAAATGGCTAAGAAATAGTCGAAGAGGTGCCCCTGCCCAAGGGCCGGAAACAAATTTCTGCACTAATCTCGCTGATCCGAAACACCAAATCGAGTCTGTGGGCGCGTTGCGTTGAAGTGTCGTCAAAAGAATCAGCCCGAGTTGCGTCACACCTCATATCAACAGCAAACGCTGCCAACCAAAGAAAGGCCGTGCAACTGATATTGAGGCAGGTCCTGAAAGTCAGGCAGTAAATGCCGATTGACTGAAAGATTTAGTATTTTCGATAAGCCGATGTCAAATCGAACACCGCTTAGCGCTGAGATTTTTCTACCAGACGTTCGCGTACCTTGAAACCTCGCTCCAACTCGGCCATCGAATAAAGCCTAACCTCTTCGCCGTTATACAGCACTCGACCGTTCGCGGTTACAACAAACGCATCAGCGAATTCAGGTGCGACTTTTTCTGCGAAGATGGCGGCGAATGATTCCGGGTCAATGGCATGCTTCTGAGTCAGGTTATTCTGGACGTCAATCCCACCCATTGAATAGCCGAAGAAATGCTGACCAGCGCCAGGCAGAATGGAGCTCACTGACTTTTCAGCACGGATGGCAGCGTCAAAATCACTAATGACCGGCTGCAACTTTCTATATCGCTCAGAAAGTTCTTCAATTTCGCTACTGTCCGCTCCTGTTCTGGCCTGGCCAAGATCCTGCTGGCGCTTGTAGACGTACTGGGCGAAGGTCGCCATTCTTTTTCGGGTCTGGTCAACGCGAAACGAATCACGACGCTCGAAGAGCTCGCGTAATCGGTCTGGGGAATACAATCTGACAACAGTGCCCTTGTATCGTAGTCGCCCGTCCGGTGCTGTAATCCGTAACTTCACATCGCCTGCAGTCCCAACGTCTCGCACCAGATTCAAATGTCGAGCAACATCGGGAATTGCAAATCCAGCATAGAGACCTGCAAGCGTTTCCGGATCGACGCCGCGTCCTTCTTCGAGGTCTTTGAGCGCATCGATTCCGGCGACAGAGACCGCGAAATAATTTGTGCCCAGAATTGCCGGTCGGTTGAAGTCGATAGCCGTCAGGTATCCGTCAAGGTCCTTGACGACACGATCCAGTTTGCCAAACATCACCATCGCGTCCGGCGACAGGTCTCGTTCGGATTCGTCAGCCAGAATTGCCTTACCTGATCCAAGGACGCAAGCCAGAAGTCCAAGTCCCAAAACAGTTCGGCGACGTATTGTACATTCAACCGAAAGCGGTCGGGAACGTTGATGATCCATGATGGGCGATACCAGAGTAGAGTCATTGGGTCAGCAGAAATGGCAGGCTGACATTATGGTAGCACTCAACACCACACCGCAACATTACGCACGCCCGTTCAGGCTGCCTTTCTGGAATCCGTTGAAGTTTCCGTCGGTGCTTTCGAAGCAAATGGAAGAGTCTTCCCGGCAGTCTGCTGAGAAACCTTGCCCGCCGAACCAAACTGAAAACTCAGCATGGCAATCAGCCCGCAACCCACCAAAGCAGCAAAACACCCCATGACGGCAATCTGATCGTCAGAAAACATGGCAGACAGATCCATCGGGATTCTCCACAATAATCGAGGCTTTCGGAGACAGGTTCACTGTGCTCAGCGAGCACGATTGGAGCAACAAATTCCAGTATTTCCTGTACAGCTTAAATATTCGGAATTCATTCGCAATGACCTGAAGCAAGCGATGGCCGGAACGGATCATCCTCCATTTGTCGAATCCAGTTGGCACGACAAACACGTTCCGGCAGTCCTGGCAATTTGACGACAACTCTGACGATTGTCGTGAACGATTGCCGGCATCGACTTTCTCTCCGGCAAATTCTGCGTGAATGAGTGACTGCCGGCTGGATGAACTTAACGATAAAAACGGTTCTAGCGAACGAAGGGAATAAAACTGTCAGACACAAAATGACGATGAACCCAGTCAAGGACACGGTGCGCCGTGCGCTCTGGCATGGACTTTTCGCCGAGCAACTTCCTTTCAGTTATTCAAAGTGCTTTCAGTTATTCAAAGTGTGACGACAAGTCGCCACAGGGGTGCATCATGAGCTCGCATTCATTTGCAACATCCGTCAGCAATTACATTCACGTCAGCCGACGATCATCGACCCTTCTTGCGTTGATGGTACTCTGTGGCGCGCTGCTGAATTCAGGTTGTTCCAGCCAGAATCAACAGGCGGAAGAACTTGTTCGTGCCGCTTTGAAACAACAACAGGACGGAAAATACGAAGACGCTATTCGTACACTCACTCAAAGCATTGCTCTTAAACCCGACTTCGCGGAAGCATACTATCTCCGCGGAACCTGTCAGGCCGTCGCCAACGACCTGCCACACGCTATCAGCGATCTTAAGGTCGCCACGGAGAAAAAGCCCGACTGGGATCGAGCATGGTGGGCTCTCGGCACGATGTACCGCACGACCGGAAAAAACACCGAAGCACTGGATGCTCTGACGACTTCCATCAAGCTGAACCCGGATGCAACGGACGCCCGATTCGATCGCGCCGCACTTTTGGAAAAGCTGAACGATCCAGAAAATGCTCTCGCCGATTACAAACTGGTCACGGAAAAGAATCCGAACCATGTTGAAGCCTTTCTACGCTGCGGGATGCTGCAGTCAAAGACTGCTCCCGCAGAAGCTGTCGAAACTTTCAGCACCGCACTCAGAATCGACCGTCGCAACGGGCTTACATGGCTACATCGCGGTCTGGCTCATGCCGCCGCCGGGGCCAACGACAGGTCTCTTGCCGATCTGTCCGTAGCGTGTCGACTTCTTCCATCAAATGCCTTGGCCTGGCAGCAACGGGGTTCCGTTCTGCGTCAGCTCGGTTACCTGGAAGACGCCGTCCACGACTTGACACATGCCTCGCAACTTTCTCCAGACGATCTCCAAACGCGTCAGGAACTTCAACTCGCAAAAGCTGACCTGCTGTCGCGACAGTCGGGAGCAGTCGTTGTTGCGTCTGAACCCGCAACTCCACGAAGAACTTCAGCCGTCAGTATGCCAGCGATCGTTCGAGAACCGGAAGCCGCTCTAAACCAACCGGCAAAACAAACGGGAGACTTCGAACTTTTCCCATTCGATGAAAAACCCGTAGCCAAAACGCACGCCAGCAATGCCACTCCTAAACAGAATCCAAAGATGGACTCAGCCGCTTTGCGTGGAACAGATGGCATTGAACTGTTTCCACTCGACAACACCTTCTCCGACGTTCCGAAAACCGCAAGTACCACGCAACCTACCGCGGCACCAGCTTCAGTTTTTGAGCTGTTCGACGGCGAAGAAGACGCGACTCCAGCGATGGCCGTTGTTCAGAAATCGGCAACAGACGAAAATCCATTTTCCCAGGCAGTTGCCAACTCAAGCCCGTCTCCAAACTCAAACTACCCACTGGAAATCCCTTCAGCCGGCGATGCGGAGACAGGCAGACCTTTAGTCATCACCGATGCAGCAGACGAAATGCTAAAAAACGTTGTGTCGATACGTGAAACTTCCAGCGCTGACAGTGATGCATTACTGCAGCGGGCAATGGTCGCGTATCGCAACGGTGACAGAACAGCGTGTATCGCCGCTTTCGAATTGCTGCTTGCCGCACAACCTTCGCATCGCGAGGCCGGGTTACGCTACGCCACAGTCCTTGCTGAGCATGGCCGCAAAAAAGATGCTCTGGCAGTCACCGAAAAATTGCTTGTAACAGATCCTAACGACGACGCTGCAGTTAAGCTCCGCGCAGAACTTCTGACTCAGATGAATCGATATCACGATGCGATCGCCGGCTACACGCACCTGATCTCTCTGGGCTCGTCACAGAAGCAGGCGATCACCGAACGTGCAAAGGTGCAGATTCTTGCAAAAAACTGGGACGGTGCTATCCAGGATCTCTCTGAGTTGCTGAAGTCAGATCCGGAGAACGCGTTTTTGCTGAAGCAAAGAGCTCTAACGTTTCAACGGAAAAACCTGTGGACGCTGGCCGTTGCCGACTGGACGCAACTTTGCCTTGTAGACACTCACAACTTCGAATTTCTGGAAGGACGAGCCGATGCGTTTCTTGAAATCGGAGAAAACGCAGCGGCGATATCTGACCTGCGTGCGATTCTCGGTCAGGAACCTCACAACAATCGAATCGCAGAACGTGCTGCCAAACTCTATGTCGGACTAAACGACCCTCACGGCATCATTAGCGTATTGACTCCTGTGATTCAGAACGATGACGTTTCGACCGAACTTTGGTTTCTTCGAGCAAAAGCGTTTGCTGACCTCAAGCAAAACGACTCGGCAATAGCAGACCTGAATCAGATCATTGCGACACAGCCTGAACATGCTGAAGGGATCATACTTCGAGCAAAGCTGCGGGCAGCCAACGGCGAATATCGTGAGGCCTTGGCAGACTTTGATCACGCAATTGTGCTAAAAGGCAGTGAGCCCGAACTGCTGCAACAGCGCGGTGATGTGCTGGATGAATCGGGCGACCGCAGCGCTGCCCTTAGTGACTATACCGCAGTACTGACGCTTCTGCCACAGGACACGACAGCCAGAATGGCCCGAGCTCTTACTTTTCAGCGAATCGGCGACGTTGAAGCAGCGTTTTCAGATGCAAATGCCGTACTTGCCAACGCACCAACTCACCGCGGCGCTTTAATAATCCGCGGAAACACGTTGTTTAACAAACAGCAGTATGATGCAGCGGCGGCCGCCTACGATGTCGCGATCGAAGCCGACAATACAGACAGCGATCTGCTTTGGCGACGTTGCCAATGTCGCCTGAACATCGGTTTGGAACTGCTGGCCATTCAGGATCTGGACACGCTGCTCAAACGTGACCCCAACCACTATCAAGCGCTGCTGGAACGAGCCAAACTCAAGGAAAAGAGTGGCAACTTCGACACGGCAGTTGCTGACCTTTCCAGGGTTCTTGAAAATCGACCCGACGATTTGGAAGCCTGGCAGTATCGCGGCACGATTTACCATCGCACAGGGAACTTTCAACAAGCGGCCAGCGACCTGTCAAAAGCCATTCTGCTGGACGAAAAACAACCAGAACTTTACTACCGCCGTGGCCTGTCGTTCCACCAGTTGAAAGATTCAAAACAAGCCGTTGCAGACCTAAATGTTGCAATCAGCCTCGCACCAACTAACGCTGACTACTGGTACGCTCGTGGAAATGTGCAAGCCGGGCAGGGTGATGCGGTGGCGGCAAAGGCTGACTACATGAAGGCCATTGAAAACAATCCGAATCACTCAGCGGCCTGGTACAACCATGGAAACATGTTGTTCAGCGAAGGCAAATTTAAGGACGCCATTGAAAGCTGGAACAAAACGATCGCTATCCAGCCAGTTCTGTTCCGCGCATACAACAACCGAGCGGCGGCACACGTGCAGCTGAAACAGTTTGCTGAGGCCAAAAACGACTACCAGAAGACCCTTGAACTCAATCCAGCCTTTGCTCGAGCATACGACAACTATGCATGGTTGCTGGCCACATCAGAAGATCAATCAGTTCGCGATCCGACTGAGGCCGTTCTCAATGCAAACAAGGCTTGTGAACTGACCGACTTTAAGGATTGGTCACACCTCAGTACGCTGGCTGCAAGCTACGCAGAAGCAACCGACTTCGAAAACGCTCGCAAATGGCTGGTTCAATCTCATGACCTCGCACCGGCCAGTCAGAAACCCCAGCTTCTGCAACTGATTCATCTTTATGAATCGGAAATACAGAAAAGCCGAACGGCTCAGGAACCCGCTCCAAAAGAAAGAATTCGACTGTGATTTTTGCCCACTGTAGCACGAATCAGGCTGTTTCGTTTGCACATCACAATCCGCGACTCACGTTGGTCTCCACTTAAGCTGCGGAACATTGCAACCGTTCAAGATCGCAAAAACGTAGCGTTGCAAGTCCTAAAGACGGTTCTAAAACCGCAAATTCACAAGCACGCGGCGCGAGCAAGTGAACAGAGTCATTGTAAAATTCGCTGGCGAATGGTGCTTGTATTGGCGAGTCCGCCGCAACGGTTTTCAGACTGCTACTAGCAGCGTGTCCGTGAACCGGGTTGTTTTGAGCGAGTGCCGAGTTGAGTAATTAAAAAACATGGCAGATGATGGCGGTTCGGGTGGCTCGTCGTGGATTGAGCCGCGAAATTCGGTTCCCCGCCGAATTTGAGGCCAAAATCGGCGATGTCTTCTTCGCA
>JBDNFN010000274.1:0-4965 GCA_041689795.1 Fuerstiella sp.
CCTGGTCAATTGTTTCTACGCAGTTCGATTCAGGAAAGGTCCGGCCGCCGAGAAGTTTAGCGATTAGGACGTTCAGCCAACATTCCGATTTCCTTCAACGTGGTGCGATAACGAAAAAATTCTTGCCGCGGTCAACGCGAGCCCTCACGCTGCGCAGATTCCAAACAAATTTCGCGGCAGTGCCATTCCGTCCTGCCACCAATGCTCTGCGGCGCAACGCGGTTGACGAGCCGCTTTCTGATCTGCGCCGTAGCAGCGGATTTGATAGTTTCGTTTTAGCCGAACTTCGAAATGGCGAACTGTTCGGTGTGTTTTCGTATGCATTCCCGCCCTGTGACTCATACAGCGGCTTTTTGCAGGCGCACGTGATTCTGGAGTCTAAACGGTCGTTTCGTGGGCGGAAATTTCGAAACTTCACGGCGTCTACGGTGTTGACCGCGACGTCAACGTGATCTCGCAAACGTAATTTGGCAGTACACTCGGTCAGACGACTCAAATCGTTCATTTGAGAAGTTTCGCCGAAAGTTGTTGCTGGGTGCGGATCCGGGTATGATGACGCTCTGCGAGTAACCCCGTTTCCTATCTGTTTCCATACCAGCCGACTGGCTGGATTTGCGAATCCCGCCATCCATGAATCCAGCAGCATCCACTTTTTCTCCGGATAAAACATCGTCGATTGCTGTTTGTGCTTTCGATTATCAGCCCAGGACACGTGTGATTTTCGGCGCAGGGGCATTCGCTGAACTTGGCACGGTTGCGCGTGAGTTCGGCAAAGATCGCGTTTTGCTGGTGACGGACCCCGGTTTAAAGAAAGCCGGCCACAGCGAAAGAGCAACTGCGTTTCTGCAGGAAGCTGGCCTGACGGTTGCGGTTTTTGATGAAGTGGCCGCCAATCCGACCACAGAAGATGTTGATCGGTGTGTGGCTTTTGCCAAGCAGAATCGCAGCGAACTGATTGTCGGGCTCGGCGGCGGCAGCAGTATGGACTGCGCAAAAGGCGCCAACTTTCTGCTGACCAATGGTGGTCGAATGCAGGACTATCGCGGAGTAGGCAAGGCGACTCACGAAATGTTGCCCATGATTGCCGTGCCAACTACATCGGGCACCGGCAGCGAAGCTCAAAGCTTTGCCGTTATCGCCGACGCCGAAACTCATATGAAGATGCCCTGCGGCGATCCTAAGGCGGCCTGCAAAGTTGCCATTCTGGATCCTGAACTCACCATCACCATGCCTCGATCCGTCGCCGCCGCAACCGGAATTGACGCCATGACGCATGCGATAGAAAGCTTTGTCACAAAAAAACGGAATCCGGTATCGCAGATGTTTGCCAGTCAGGCCTGGCAACTGCTGGCAAAGTCGTTTCCGGTTGTGATGGAACAGCCCGATAACGTGAAAGCCCGCGGCGAAATGTTGCTGGGAGCTCATCTTGCGGGAGCGGCGATCGAAAACAGCATGCTGGGAGCGGCTCATGCGACCGCCAACCCACTGTCGGCTCATTTTCACACCGTTCATGGAATTGCCGTGGGTGTGATGTTGCCACATGTTATTCGTTGGAACGCCACGGAAGTGGGCAGACTTTATCGCGAATTAGCGATGTCAGCGGGCTGGGCTGAACGGTCAGACGGCGATGAAAAAGCTTCAGACGCTTTAGCAGACGGGTTTACGCGGTTTCTGCGGCTTGCCGGAATGCCCACCAATCTTTCGACAGCGATCAAAGTCGGCATTGACGACGGAATGGTGAAGACTTTGGCAAACGAAGCGACTCAACAATGGACGGCAACGTTTAATCCACGAACACTGGATGCAGCAGCCTTTCAACAGATCTATCGCAACGCCATGTAGCCTTTCACGACAGGCTGCGGCAAAACGCTGCTGATCGGAAATAGCGGCCGCAGGAAGTTCGTTGGCTGATATGCCACAAAAATGAATCAAAAAACATGTCAAATCGAATTACACGACGCGAATCGATTGCTGCTGTCACCGGCGGAATAGCCGCTATGGGACTGGCTCCATTCGCGTTCGCAGACGCAGCACCGAATATCGCCGCACCCACGGAAACCAGTTGGGTGTCGTTTCGCAACGGACCGGCTCAGCGCGGTCTTGCAAAGTCAAAACTGTCCGACAAGCCGACGCTGAAATGGGAAGTAACGTCACGCGATGGCTGGATCGCCACTTGCGCGATTGTTGGCAATCAGGTTTATGCGCCTGCATTGTTCGGGTACCTGCACTGTTTTGACAGAGAAACAGGCGTTGAACTGTGGAAGTACCGTTCTATCGAAAATCCGGACGAAACAAAATTCGCCCCCGGCTTTAAAGCGGCTCCACTGGTAACGGCAACTGCGGTTTACGTTGGTGACGAAGACGGTGTTCTGCACGCGGTCGATCGCGTCACTGGAAAGTCACTTTGGAAGTACGCAGCAGATGCAGAGATCGCCGGCGGAGTGGCCGTTTATAACGACAACCTGCTGCTGGCGTCGCACGATGCGTTTCTGTACTGCCTTTCCAAAAGCGGCGAAGAGCAATGGAAGTTTCAGACGAATGATCGCATCAATTGTTCGCCAGCAGTTGTCGAAAACTTTTCGTTTGTCAGCGGTTGCGACGAACACCTGCGGATCATCGACCTGACATCCGGCACTGAAGTTCGCGACGTGCCGATGGGGTCTTACATGATTGCGTCGCCGGCCGTTGTCGACGAAATGCTGTACGTGGGATCTCATGCCGGAGACGTCGCGGCGGTAAACTGGAAGTCGGGCGACATCAAGTGGCGTTACAAAGGCACGCGAGAACTTCCGTATCACGCTTCTGCGGCAGTCACAGAGAACCTGGTGCTGCTGGGCGGACACGACAAGAACATGCACGCCATTGATCGGGCCACCGGTGAAGGTCGCTGGCTGTTTGCCACGAAGGCCAGAATTGAATGTTCGGCGGCCGTAGTCGACAGCCGAGTGTTTTTCGGGTCGGGTGACGGCAATATTTATGGGTTATCGGTGGCGGACGGCAAAGAGGTCTGGAAGTTCAACGCCGGGAAACCGATCAATGCTGGCATCGCCATCGGGGAAGGCTGTATGGTGGTCGGAGAAGACGATCACAACGGCAGGTTGCGATGTTTTGCATAGATTTCACTTCTTCAGAACCAGTTTTAAAATCGACAAACAGAACGCTTCCTCGCGTTGGCTCGAATAATTCGAGGCACTGCTTTCAATTTGAATTATTGACTTCGTTAACACGACGCACGTCATTTCAGAAAAAATCCATCCAATGACAACTCTCGATGTATCCACCACAACAGAAGTTGGCAGCTACTTCATTTCTAACTATCCACCGTTTTCACTGTGGACCGGCGACAACGTACCTCAGGTGTACGAAGCCTTCGACATGCCTCGTACAGAAACACAAAAAACTCCGCTGGGGCTGTACATTCATATTCCGTTCTGTCGCAAGCGCTGCAAGTTCTGCTACTTCCGCGTGTATACAAACCAGAACGCCAAGGCGATTGAAGACTACGTGCAGGCGTTGATTAAGGAAATCCAACTGATCAGTCATAAGCCTGGCGTTCACGGTCGCGAACTTGAATTTGTGTACTTTGGTGGAGGCACTCCGTCTTACCTGAGTTCAAAGCAACTGCGATCGCTGCGTGAACGCATGAGCGAACATGTTACGTGGGAGAAAGCCAAAGAAGTTACATTCGAATGTGAACCCGGCACGTTGAATCTTGAGAAAGTGCAGACGCTGAAAGACATCGGCATCACTCGAATTTCTTTGGGCGTTGAAAACTTCGACGACAAAATTCTGGAAGAAAATGGACGCGCTCACTTGTCTCCTGAAGTGATGAAAGCCTACGAATGGATTCAGGATGTCGGGTTTCCTCAGGTTAATATCGACCTGATTGCCGGCATGGTGGGCGAAACCGACGAAAACTGGAAAACGTGCGTCGAAAAAGCAATCGCGATGCAGCCAGACAACATCACCATCTATCAGATGGAACTGCCATTCAATACGGTGTATTCCAAAGAGATGAAAGAGTCCGGAAACGCATCGCCTGTGGCCGACTGGCCAACCAAACGTCGTTGGGTAAGCGAAGCCATGGACCGCCTGACCGAAGCCGGATATCACGCTTCCAGTGGCAACGAAATGATCAGGAATCCGGAAACAGATCACTTTGTTTATCGTGACAATCTGTTTCGTGGCAGCGATCTACTGGCAACGGGAGTGTCGTCGTTCGGGCATTTTCAGGGTGTGCACTATCAGAACCTGGACCGCATCGAAGACTATATGGAAACAGTTAACAAAGGCGAACTTCCCATCAATCGCGCTTTGAAACCGACGGATCATCAGATTCTGATTCGAGAACTCGTTCTGCAGATGAAAGAAGGTCACATGAACGCCGCTGCGTTCCGCACGAAGTTCGGTGTGAATATTCTGGATCAGTTTGCCGAAGCCTTCAGCAACCAACAGAAGGCTGGGTACCTGACGGTCGACGGCGATGAAATCAAGCTGACTCGCAAAGGACTGCTGCAGGTCGACAGCCTGCTGCCGGAATACTTCGAAAAAGAACACCGAGCCATCCGCTACACCTAAGCACAAGGGCCTTGCGCTTGACCCGCTGCGAACTGGTGCTCGGAAACGTGACGTTGTCACTCACAAGACTCGGTGGTGTTAGCTGTAATGGCAGCAATTCCCGGTCACTGAACCGACACGCATCGTATTTAGCCCGATTTAACGTGCAGCCGCTGGAAGTGAACGATCGTTGAGCGTCAACGGATTCCAAGCGGTTGAATTCTTCGACTGAACTTGGCAGAAACCTGGCCAAGGGCGGCTGGTTTCGCACCTGCGGACGGACCGTGTCCGCAGCGCTGGACCAGCGCCTCACAATGAGCGGAATTTCTGTGGGCGTCGCGGCGGACTCTACGACGAATTCCGCAACACCGGCTGCTGTCGAACGATGCCACACGCTAGACTCATGAG
>JBDNFN010000275.1:0-12887 GCA_041689795.1 Fuerstiella sp.
CACCTTCAAAGGGCTGGCCTTAAGTCCACAGGTACAGCACAGTCATTAAGCCTGTTTGAAACGACTGACAGACAATCTATGCAGATCAAGATTTTTTCGTGCGGCGGTACAATTGATAAGGTGTACTTCGACGCTAATAGTGATTTTTCGGTGGGTGAACCGCAAGTCAAAACAGTGTTTGCCGATGCAAACGTGGCCTTTGAGTTTCAAATCGAATCGTTGATGCAGAAGGACAGTCTGGAAATGACTGTCCAGGATCGGCAGTTGCTTCGCGACCGCATCGTCATGGACGATGCATCGCAAATTCTGGTGACGCATGGCACCGACACAATGACGATGACAGCTGAATTTCTGCTCGGCATTCCGAACAAGGTCATTGTGCTGACAGGCTCTATGACGCCAGCGCGGTTTCGAGTAACCGATGCTGTGTTCAACATAGGCTGCGCAGTCGGTGCTCTACAGTCGAAGCCGGCTGGAGTCTACATAACCATGAACGGCCGCGTCTTTATGGCGGGCAACGTCCGCAAGAACCGTGAACGTCACTGTTTTGAAGAAATCGTCGCGTCGGAATAACGCCCGGCCAGCACTGTACATTCATGTGGTGAGGGACTGGAAAGTCTGACCACCATGCCCAAGCCTCGATGAGCCGTATTTCCGCCGTGCATCCTTCACCCGTGGCCGACGCCATATCTGAATCACACCACGGCTGTTTGGGTTTTGCCGCTCTGTTCGCAGCAGATTTCTGCGGCGTTCCAGACCGGATCGCCGCAGGGAACATCGTGTTTCATCCGATGTTCGCTGGGCTCCTCAAGCTCAAGACAAAGACTTACCGGCGTGAGTTGGTGTTTGCAAATTGAACATTGCAGGCTGTAATATTTTAGCTCCGGGTTTCTGCAAGCGTTGCATTTTCCAGCGTCAGGCTGTTTGCGTATCGGGACGTCCCATTCTTCGCAGCCAATTGTAATGCGAACGAATTGCAGCAGTCACGGTTGGATGAGCACTATATCGCACACCATACTCAGCAGAGGTCTGCTCAACGATCTTAGACAACGCCGGGTAGTGAATGTGGCAGATCTGAGGAAAGAGGTGATGTTCGATCTGATAGTTCAAGCCGCCGGTAAACCAGGTCGCGATCTTACCCCCGCGAGCAAAGTCGACGGTGGTTTCCACTTGATGAACGGCCCATGCATTTTCAATTTTTTGCGAGCCGTCTTCGGGAAGAGGAAAACTTGCTTCTTCGACGCAGTGAGCCAGCTGAAACACAACGCTGAGCAGCACACCCTGAGAAAACGACGCGACAAAGAAAAACAGAGCGACGTACTTCCAGTCGTGCAGATACAACGGCAGACCGAACGCCAAGCTAAGAAAGGCGATTTTCCCGGAGACCAGCACCAGTAAATCCATACCTTTCGGAAACGGCAATCGAGTTTCACCAACACGGCCTCGAATAAGTGCCATATAGTCATCGCGAAATTGCCATTTGAACGTGATGAACCCGTAGAGAAACCAAAGATAGAAGTGCTGAAAACGATGGAATCCGAACCGACGCTGATGTGGCGAAAGTCTCCCCAGAATCCCTAGGTCGATATCTCCATCGACACCGGTCACGTTTGTATACGAATGATGGACAATATTATGGGTGCGTTTCCAGATGAAAGAACTTCCACCCAGCACGTCGAGGGTAAATGCCATCAACTGATTAATGAACGGGTATTTTGAATATGCGCCGTGGCCTCCATCGTGTTGTACGTTGAACCCAACGGCTGCCATCGCCACACCCAAAGACACAGCAAGCAGAGCGCCCTGAGGCAACGTGGTCGCCCAGAAAACAAGTCCCACATACGAACTAACTAACCATGTAAGAATGATGGCCGTCTTCAGGTACATCGTGGGACTATCGCGTTTTGAAAGATGGTTTTCTTCAAAGTACGCATCGATGCGATCGCGAAGCGTCTGCATGAACCCTTCGCACTTCGCAAACTTGACCTGTTTGGTTTCAGCTGAAACCGAAGCCAGGCTGTCAGGTTGAACGGCAATTGACATATTATTTGGAGTTCCGGAACTTAGGGATTAATCAAACGACAAAGAAAACCAAGCTTGTCCCCAAAGTCAGTGGGCGGCTATCAGCTTGAGACACAGGGCTCCGACAGATGAACTTACCAGCTGAAATCACCGGCGAAGAAATGTAATGTCATGAGTCTTGCTTCGTCAAATTCCTTATCAAGTCGTCTCTACTTAACTTCACGCTAATTGCGATATCCGCTGTCACTGCGACTGGCCAAACGTTGACGATTCACCATGTGAATTTCACAATACTCAGCTCCGCAGCAACGTATTGCCTATGCCCGTCTGGCAAATTCAAATCGCCGTTCCCCCATGCAGAATCAAGCGGACATCCACAAAGTCAGAGATTAGCACAGGTTGTCAGTAACTTCACATCCAACGCCTTGTTGTTTACAAACCAGTGACAACTGTGACACTTCGGTGACATTCTGCCCCCCCAAATCGCCTGGTGCATGCGTACTTCTGGTAAAAGTGCACGTGAATACTTAGCCGCACCGGTCTTGATGACTGCTTTTTGCAAACGACGATCATGGATTATGTTGTGCCCCCATCCTTACTTTTTGACTTCCAACTGGCCGTCCCGAAGTGCTCCGGTCCGTCGTCCCGCAAGGGTGGTCGCCTGTTGGATTTGCCGCCAGCCGCCAGCCTGTTTTTTCCGGCCGCACTGAACAACGTAAAAATCTTTGCCGATGTAAAAGTCGGCTGGAACGATGACGGT
The DNA here is from genome assembly GCA_041689795.1 of Fuerstiella sp. Lineage (GTDB taxonomy): Bacteria > Planctomycetota > Planctomycetia > Planctomycetales > Planctomycetaceae > Fuerstiella. The sequence continues at coordinate 2,783 of JBDNFN010000275.1, forward strand.
TTTGGCGTTTCGCTAAGTGTCCATGGCAAAACGGCAGCTCCGATTGGCAATTCAACGGCCATTGCCAGAGCCGATTGCCTGTTGCTATGGATTGATACGCGAGCCGCTGGCAATGTTCACCGGGCGACCGAGTACTGTCACAGTTTTGCATGTCTGCCAGCAGACGAACAAACTGATGGCAAACCAAATGTCGTGTCGCAACCGATTGCTCAGCAAAGGAATCAGCGTCAGGAGCCCAACACATCGCTGTTCAAATGCCGCACTCATTCCCAAAAGGACGGTTACGAATTTGAGGTCTGGATTCCGGGGACGCAACTGTATGGTTATCGAGAAATTAACGAGCTTGGTCGCATTGGCTTCTATTGCGTCGTCAACGATGCTCACCTTGGTGAACAGACTTTGATTGTTGGCGGCGACTTCCCGACAGGTTTTGACCCGTCAACCTGGCTTCAACTGGAACTTAAGTCGTGAAGTATTTTATTGCCATAATCTCTGCTTATGTCATGTTGGCAGAAATTTTGCCTGCCAGCGCTGTCGCACAGCCAGAGAAAGCAAATGCTCCATCGAATGATCGGGCAACTGGGCTTCGGGCAATCAGCCAGACGCTGTCTGACGAAATCCCACTGGTGATTGCTCACCGAGGAGCGTCCGGATATCTGCCTGAACACACCACCGAATCCGCCGCGTTCGCTCATGCTTTAGGGGCCGACTATATCGAACAGGACGTCGTGCTTTCGAAAGATGGAGTAGCCGTTGTGATGCACGATGTGACTTTAAACTCCATAACAAACGTGGCTGAAATGTTTCCCGATCGAGCCGTTGAAGACAGGTTTTATGTCTTCGATTTCAGCCTGGAAGAACTTCGGCAGCTAAACGTCACAGAACGCGATGCGAAACACCGGTTTCCTCGGCAATCTGGCCGCTTTGTCATTGCCACACTTGAGGAACACATTCAATTAATCATCGGCCTGAATGAATCTCGCCGACGTAACACCGGCCTGTACGTGGAAATCAAACAACCCGCGCTTCACCGCAAGAGAGGACTTGATCCATCGGTTGAAGTGCTTCGAATATTGAGGAAGTATGGATACACCGATGCGGATGATCGTGTGTTTATACAGTGTTTCGAAAAAGCCGAAGTGCTGCGAGTGCGAACCGAACTAAATTGCCGTTTGCCATTGATCCAATTGATGTCTTCCACGCCATCAGCACAGGAAATTGCGGAGATCTCAAAAATTGCGGACGGCATTGGTGTAGGAATCTCGGCCGTTATCGCCAGCGCTTCCAATGGCAAGCCAGACGTTACCGATGTTGTGGCTCTGGCTCACCAGAATTCGCTGATGGTTCACGTCTGGACTTTTCGCACAGACAGCCTGCCTGAGTATTCAGAATCGGCAACGGAACTGCTTGACTGGCTTGTGAAGGAAGCTCGCGTAGACGGCATCTTCAGCGACCAGCCCGACGTTGTTCTGGAATGGCGAAGAATTGCGAATGAAAGCGGTCCCATTAAGGGCCCTTTTCACCTGCTGCGAAACGGGTCATCCACCAACGCAACAAAGTAGAATCAGCGATTTGCAATTTCTCAAGGGAGTAAAATGAAAATCAATCTTCTCGCAATTGCGGCAGCCCTGCTGTTGTCCACTGTATCGGGTTCGTCTCTAGCTCTGGGGTTTCTGGATGAAGATCCCGACGCGATCTACGAACTAGGCGCGGAGTCTCAGCGCCAAGACGGTGTTCCCAAAGGCGAAGTGACCAAACACGTTTGGCAAAGCACGACTTTTGAAGGTACCACGCGAGAATACTATGTCTATGTTCCGCAGCAGTATGACGGCACTCAACCCGCCTGTCTGATGGTATTTCAGGATGGTCACGCCTACGTTGATGAAGATGGTCTTTTGCGTGTGCCCATGGTGTTCGACAATCTGATTCATAGCGGTGACCTGCCGGTGACGGTTTGCGTCTTTATAAATCCCGGACACAAAGCCGAAACTCAACCGGAAAATCACTGGCGAGCCAATAACCGCAGCTTCGAATATGATTCTCTTGGCGATCAGTATGCGAAGTTCGTGCAGGAAGAACTTGTTCCGCACATTGTCGACGAGATGAGGCTGAACGTGTCAACAGATCCTGAGGATCGAGCCATCTGTGGTGCCTCATCCGGTGGTATCTGTGCGTTTACAGTCGCCTGGACTCACCCGGAATGGTTCGGCAAAGTGTTGAGCCACATTGGAAGTTTCACCAACATCCGCGGCGGCCACGTTTACCCGGCAATTATTCGCAAGACTGCTCCCAAACCAATTCGCGTTTTTCTGCAGGATGGTGAAAACGATCTCGACAACGAACACGGCAACTGGTGGCTATCCAATCTGCAAATGAAAGCTGCGTTAAACTTCAAAAACTACGACCACAAATTTGTCGCCGGACAGGGAAAGCACAGTCCCAAACACGGTGGAGCCATTCTTCCGGACTCGTTGCGCTGGCTGTGGCGCGATCACGTTGCAGGCGGACAAAACCGACCGGAAGGAGAAGAACCAGTGGATGCGACCTCAGCTTACGAAGACCAGACTATTCAATACACCGGCGGTGAATTCTCAGATGAAACATTCCATTATCGATTGTTGCGACCGGCAACAATCGATCCGAATAAAACGTATCCATTGGTTGTGTTTCTTCACGGTGCGGGAGAACGTGGCGACGACAATGCAAGTCAGTTAAAATACTTCCCTCAACAGATGGCTCAGCCACGTTGGCGGGAACGGTTTCCGTGCTTCGTGCTCGCTCCTCAGTGCCGCAAAGACGCCAAGTGGGTTGAAGTCGACTGGTCTCAGCCGGAATCTCATTCAACGCCAGATGATCCGGGTGATCAGATGAAGGTTGTTCAGCAGATTTTGAAAAAGACGATGGCGGAAGAAAAGGTCGATGCCAAACGCGTTTACCTGACGGGGTTGTCAATGGGCGGCTACGGAACATGGGACCTTGCAGTGCGCCACACCGACATGTTTGCCGCTGCTGCGCCGATTTGTGGAGGAGCTGACAATTCGGCCGTCGGCAAGTTAAAAGACATGCCTGTCTGGGTCGCTCATGGAGCTGCAGACACCGCTGTCCCGGTGGAACGCAGCCGACTTGCGGTTGCAGCATTGCGAGCTGCCGGCGGAAAGCCAATCTATGTAGAAATGCCGGGCGTTCCTCACGATTCGTGGACTCCTTCGTATTCTGACAACGACGGACTTGTGCCGTGGATGTTCCGCCAACGAAAGCCCTGGGGCAGTCCTGAAACTGCAAATTCTCAAGCACGCGGCGCCAGCAAGTGAATCCAGCCAGTGGCAACTTCACTTCCGCGTGGTGCTGGTATTAAGAAGTTGGCCGGAGCGGTTTTCGGACCGCATTCAGAAAGTAGGTATTTGTTAATTTGTGCAGCCGATGCACGTCAACTTTTTCCACCTGGTGCCGACAGGATGTTGAACAGTGAAATTTTATCGTTTAGCGTTCATCAGCCGACGAACAGGTCCTCCGGTCATGACGCGTTTGCGTCTGAAGACAAGATTGTCCCAACGATGACAGTGAACCAGTTTCGTTTTGCCACCGTTGTTATCGGGGGAATATTGGTTCTGCTGTTTGTGGGTTGTGGCACAAAAAATCAACCGACAGCCGGACCAGACGTTCTTCCAGACGTGGCGGCAGCGGCAGACGAAGCCCCATCCGCGAACATTTCTGATCAATCAAGTTCCGCGAATGCCGCAGCGAGCAACTTCAATTCGTCGCAGAATTCAGTCAACAGCGGGGGCGACAATACAAACGCCGCCGCCGACGAGTCACCTTCAAGTCACACAGATCCACGTCAGCCCTCGCCGTCCAATTCTCCAGAACTGCAGCAGCCATCACTGACTGCGCGTCGGCGATTACCGGATGATCGCCCGGACAATAACGCTGCACGCCTGCTGGCCGCCGGAATCAAACGCTATGAAAGTGAACGCCTGATACTGTTGACGGATGTTTCCGATGAAGAAGTTTCAAAACTGCCGGCGCTGGCTGACAGGTTGTTCGAAAAGCTGACGGAACACTTCGGCGATCTTCCACAGGCTTTTGATGGTTCCGGATTTCAGGTAACGGGACATTTGATTTCTGACGAAGCTCGCTTTCGTTCAGCCGGATTGATGCCACAGAAAGGTTTCACTTTCAAACACGGCCGTCATCTGAATTATCAATTCTGGATCTTCGATTCGGAATTTGATTACTATCGCCGTCACCTGCTATTTCACGAATTCATTCATTGCTTCATGACCTGCGAAAGCGGAATGCAGAATATTCCGTCGCTGTGGTACATCGAAGGCATGGCGGAATACTTTGGCACTCATCGGCTTCACACAAACGGCCGCATTGAATTCGGAATTCTTCCGGAACAGTTTGACGGCTACGAAGGCTGGGGCCGCATTTCTGAACTGCGGCGAACTTTCGAACGGCGACCTGCCGCAAATTCAACTGCCGCCCAACAACTGGCCATTCCAACATTGAATGAAGTGATGCCCGATACCGTCAATAATTTCCAGCAGGATTCACAATATGCGACATCGTGGGCACTTTGCTGGATGTTAAACTCTCACCCGAAATACATGCAGCTGTCGGCCGCTTTGACGCCCATGAAAACGCGCCGCAAATTCGTCAGGGCGGTTGCTGGATTTCGCGATTCAGACCAGCCGAGATTCAACGTCGACTGGCTGCTTACGATTGAATCGCTGCTCGAAAACTTCGACCTTGAACGTAGTTTTGCAGTCCACTCCGACTCTGTGTTTTCAAGTGTGGATTTAGCTGCATCCGGCCCTCAACCGATTTCCCTGCGAGCCGACCGAGGCTGGCAGGATACGGGTTTGCGACTGGTCGCAGGTGATTCAGTGAAGCTGGTCTGCACCGGCCGCTATTCCGTCGATGACCAGCCAACGGCGTGGATCAGCGAGCCTCAGGGGGTAAGCATTCGGTATGTTCGCGGACTCCCACTCGGACAGGTGGTGGCCACGCTGGTGAGGACTGATGGTTCCAGTCTGACCAACAGAATACCCGTTGGACGTGAAGCCATTCTGACTGCCAGTGAAAACGTTGCCGTCTGGCTGCAGGTGAACGACACCAGTGACAGTCGCAGCAATAATCTGGGCACCGCTGATATTTTGATATCGGTCCCCTGATTTATCGCTTATTCAATGATCTGCAGCAGCCTGGCGGCCGTTGCGATCGTTTGTGGCATACATCAGACACTGCACGCGTTACACTTCCGCCGATGGACAGGTGACGCGTCGTGAACAGTTCATACGATGAGAAACCTGGATTGAAAAGCTTCTGTTTTTTTGTGTTTCTGGCCTGGGTTTACTCCGTGATTCAGTACGTATTTGTGTTTGCCGACGGTATTTTTCCGATACTAATTGGTGGCGAAGCAACCGCTTCGTTCGGGGGACTGTTGGGGCTGATTTTGCTCGGCATGCTGGCAATTACCAAAGGAGGTGACCTGTTTACAGACAGTTCCGTGGACATCGCCAGAATGACTCGCATTCCGCCGGTGATCGTAGGCGCCACGATTGTCAGCACAGCGACGTCGTTTCCGGAATTTATGGTGTCGCTTACCGGCACCCTATCGGGCCAGACCGAATTCGCTGTCGGAAACGCCATTGGATCGTGTCTGTGCAACATTGGCCTGATCATTGGGGTGTGTGCCATTATTCGAGGATACCTGGCAAAGAAGCATGGACTGGTTCCCGGAATTTCAGCAGACCGGTCGATGCTGAAAGGCCCTGGCGGATTTATGATCGTCAGCTGCGTTGTTGTTTGGGTATTCAGTATGTTCGCCGCCGGTGGAGCCATCCTTAATGAAGAACCGACACGATACGGGCTGGCTCGCTGGCAGGCCGGCATTCTGTTTGTCGGAATGTTTCTGTATCTGGGTTATTCAATCCGAGTTGCTCGGCAGGCACGTTTCGAAACATCACTGTCTGAAAACCCGGACGGCGAACCCATCACGTTTGGCCGCATTCTGAAGGCCATAGTCACGTTCTGCATTGCCACGGCAATTGTGGTGATTGGCAGTCGATTGCTGGTCTGCAATGGAGAAGAAATCGCTTTGCGAATGGGCGTCCCGAAACTAGTGCTCGGGTTGACTCTGTTCGCCGTCGGTACTTCGCTGCCGGAACTAACAATTTCTCTAATCGCCGTCCTGAAAGGACACGAAGCGCTGGGAATCGGCAACATTATTGGCTCCAACGTGATGAACATCTGCTGGGTGCTGGCATCATGCGCCCTGATCAAGCCGCTGCCGATTGCTGCGCAGACAGTGTTTCTGGACTTGCCGGTTACGCTTCTGCTAACTGTTCTATTGCTGATCCTTCCATGGAAACTGGAACGCATCAGCACCAAAGCCGGAGTGATCCTGTTGCTCATCTACTTCACTCATCTTGTTACTATCACTGTGGCCGGCGTGATGACCTAACGCCGCGAAGATTTGGCTTTGGCGGGCGCAAGCTTACTTCGCAAACGCGGTTCAGCGATGGATGTGTCATTTCTGCCAGCAATCGTAGATAACATCGGATCCTGAAATCAACAGGAATTACGGCTATCAGCCTTTCGTGCCAACCGTTTGTGCCAGCCGCGCACGATGATGACGGCACGCTTGTCGTCAGCGTGTTTTGCGTTTAACGTGCTGGCTGTTCAGCTAAGATCGGTTAAGACTGTTGGCTGGCATCAACGTCAACCCGTCCTTCGCGTGGAGTTTATCGTGCGTCCACTTATCGCCCTTACACTATTACTCACGAGTCAGTCTGTTCTGGCCGCTGACAAGCCGAACATTCTGTTTATTTTTGCAGACGACCAGGCGTTCCACACGATCCATCAGCTGGGCAATGAAGAAATCAAGACGCCTCATCTTGATCAGCTGTTCGCTCGAGGCACAACGTTCACTCACACGTACAATCAGGGAGGCTGGAACGGCGCGGTATGCATTGCCAGTCGCACGATGCTGAACACCGGACAATTTCTATGGCATGCTCATGCAGAGGAAACATCGTTGAAAAGCGAATGGGTTCCGCAGCAGAAACTGTGGGCTCAGCAAATGGCCGCGGCCGGCTATCAGACATTTTTTTCCGGTAAGTGGCATATTCAGGCGGATGCTAACAAGGTTTTCGAAATCGCTCGCCATGTGCGTGGCGGCATGCCGAACCAAACCGAAGCGGGCTACAACCGCCCTAAGTCTCGTGACGACAATGCATGGAAGCCGTGGGACAAGTCGTTCGATGGTTTTTGGAAAGGCGGTCAACACTGGAGCGAAGTTCTTGGCGACGACGCTGTCGATTACATGGGCGTCGCCAAATCAGACGATCGTCCATTTTTTATGTATCTCGCGTTTAACGCTCCGCATGATCCTCGGCAGTCTCCGAAGGAATTCGTCGACATGTATCCGGTCGACAACATTAAGGTGCCAGCCTCATTCTTACCCGAGTACACCTATGACCTCGGCATCCACAGTCTGCGCGATGAACTGCTGGCACCGTATCCACGTACGGAATACGCCGTTCAGGTAAACCGGCAGGAATACTATGCCATTATCACTCACATGGATCAGCAAATTGGGCGCATTATGAAGGCACTAAAGGACACGGGCGAAGAGGAAAATACTTGGATTTTCTTCACCGCGGACCACGGCCTGTCCTGCGGTCATCATGGGTTACTGGGCAAACAGAACATGTTTGACCACAGCATGAGAACTCCGTTTGTCGTGGTTGGCCCCGGTGTCGAACAAGGCCGCAAGATCGGACAACGAATCTATCTTCAAAGCGTCATGCCGACTTCTCTGGAACTGGCCGGGATTGAAAAACCTGAACATGTTGAATTTTCCAGCCTGCTGCCACTACTGAAAAAAAGCACCAATAAAGTATCCGGAGAAGCCTACGGCGCGTATATCGATTCTCAACGAATGATGACAGTGGCCGACGAAAAGCTTGTCATGTATCCGAAGATCGGAATTTCGCTGCTTTACGATCTAAAAGCCGACCCGGAGGAACTGCGTGATCTGTCAAGCAAAGATGGATCGCACGCAAAAAAGAAGGCGTTGTTCCGGAAATTCCTGCAACATCAGACGCTGATCGGTGACACGCTGGATGTGAAGTCTGCGTTTCCCGAGCTTGCTGCCGACTGATGTGCGTGTCTGCACTGTTGATCTATAGAACTCTAGCCGGCCATCTGCAATGGTGGGATTTTGCATCGCGTGTTTAAGACTTTCAGGTTCCCTCAGAATTTAAGTTGCCTTCATGCCCACAGCGAGCCCCGTTGACCTTGCCGTTGTTATTGTCTATTTGATCGCAGTCACCATCGTCGGTTGTCTGATGTCTCGCAAGACGCATTCGGTCCGTGAATTTATTTCTGCCGGAGGATCGTTGCCCGGCTGGGTGGTAGGGCTGTCGATTGTTGGCACGTTTGTCAGCAGCATTAGTTTTATCGCGAATCCCGGTAAGACTTTTTCGGGCAACTGGAATCCGTTCGTCTTCTCGCTGTCACTGCCCTATGCCGCGTGGGTGGCCACGAAATACTTCGTTCCGTTTTTTCGAAATGGGACGAGTTTCTCAGCTTATGAACATCTCGAACAACGCTTCGGCGTTTGGGCTCGAGTTTATGCCGCAACGTTCAATGTGCTGTACCACGTGTTTCGAATTGCGACAATTCTGTTCGGCGTGTCGTTAGCCGTTTCTGCTTTGATTGATGTACGCATCGAAGTAATCATTGTGGGGCTCGGAATTTTGGTAATCGCCTACACGCTAATGGGCGGTATCGAAGCGGTTATCTGGACGGACGTTGTTCAGAGCGTCATTTTAATTGGCGGAATGCTGGCCTGCCTGGTGTTGCTGCTTATGAAGGTACCCGGCGGGATGATGGGGATTCTGGACGGCGCGTACAGCGTGACGGACAACAAGCTGTCGCTGGGAACGATGGCACTTGATCTATCCGGCCCCTCATTCTGGACCGTGCTGCTGTTTGGTTTTTTTATTAACCTGCAGAATTTCACGGCCGACCAGACGTTTGTGCAGCGCTACTTTACAGCCAAAACCGAACAGGCGGCAAAACAGAGCGTGTGGATGGGAGCAATTGCCTACCTACCAATTTCGGCCATTCTGTTCTTCATCGGCACAGGCCTGTTCGTCTATTATCGAACGGTAGCTTCACTGCCCGAGGGCACACTTCCCGATGCTGTTTTGCCGAACTTTATTATGACTCAGCTGCCCGTTGGCATTTCCGGTTTGATGATTGCTGCTATCCTGGCGGCGGCGATGAGCACGGTGGATTCCTCACTGAATAGTTCCGCTACATTACTGCTATGCGATGTGAAGAACCGCTTCTTTCCGCCAAAGAAAACAGACATAACTGGAAAGCCGACTATCGATGACAGGGCCAGCCTCAGATTTCTAAGACTAACAACTGTCGTGCTCGGCACAGCGGGCATCTTTTTGGCTCTGGAAATGATTCAAATCAAAAGTCTGCTGGATGTGTGGTGGAAGGTCTCGGCAATTCTTAGCGGAGGCACATTGGGTCTGATTCTGCTGGCTCGATTCACAAATGCAAAAGGGGCTGTGGGAGCTGGCCTGGGCGTAACAATGGCCGTGATCTGCATTTCCGCAATGGCGTTGTCTGACATGCCGAATGTTTCCGGCGGGCTACAACCTGTCTACCGACTGGTTGCTCCGTTACGGACGATTCTTGATCCCATGATGTCAATCGTTGTGGGCACTTTGCTGGTGGTCTTGTGTGGCGTTCTGTTTTCATCTAAGGCCGACCGGCAGTCAAACTGAAGGCAGTGTCCAGGTCGCGTTGAAGTCATTTCATCCAGGGCACGGTTGCAATTGGCGTGCCCCTGTTTTCTGTACCACGGTTATGAGAGTCAGATTGGGTTAAGGCTGACCGCAGGTGTGGGGCCGTTTTCTGCTTCTTCCGCGTACGCGGAAGAAGCAGAAAACGGCCGGGCGAATTCGACAGGAGTCTGGTCGCCAAGTGAACTGTGCGGCCGCCGCTGATTGTAGCAGTCTCGCCACGTCGAGATCACCTGACGAGCTTCGGCAAGACTCCAGAATAACTCACATGC
>JBDNFN010000276.1:0-4943 GCA_041689795.1 Fuerstiella sp.
CAGTCCGGAGTCAGATTCCTAAACCTGCTTGTGCGAATTCTTTACGGAATCAAGCTCACCGACGAAGCCACCTGTTACAAAATGTTCCGAACGGCTGATCTTCGCGACATGAATCTGCAATGCGAAAGATTCGAATTCTGTGCCGAAGTGAGTCAATTTGTTGCGAGGACAGACCTGCAGCTCACCGAGGTTCCAATAAGCTACAGACCGCGGTCCGTGGCCGACGGAAAGAAATTAAGGCTTCGTGACGGATTACATTCGCTTCTCATCGTTCTATTCGGTCAAGTGCGTTTCCGGCCTCGATACGTCGTCGCTATCGCACTATTTCTTGGAGGTGTGTGCCTTGTTCCATATCTAACCACTTCAGAAAGAGGGGCAACCGCCGCGAAGAATGCGGAAGTCGCGAAAGCGGTTACAAAAACCGATGCTGTGACATTTGACGGTGGACGAATCCCCGCCGGAACGGTGGTGAGGCACTCGTTTCCAATTTCAGATGTGACTGGGGTTGCATATGGCCCTGATGGTGTTCGGGTCAATAAGTCCTGTGGGTGTACCTCAGCCCGAGTACGAACGTCTGCGGACTCGCGACTCTATCTGGATGTGCTCGTCAATACCGATCAGAAACATGGACAGTTCCGTGAACGAGTATCAGTTGAACTTCCGGGCAGAAGTCCCGGGGAAGTGATCGAGTACGCGATTGAGGGCGCTGTTTTTCCTGCAATTAGTGCTGCTCCACAACACATTGTGATAGATGAAAAGCGTGGTGAATCAACAACTGCGGAGATTGCGCTGCAGTCAGAACTGGATCTCAATTGGTCAAAACTCCAGGTAGTTGTACCGTGGCCTGATCAGGTCTCGTGGTCGCTGGACGAGACTGATGACGCTGCTCCCAAAATCATCCTCACTCACATGGGCAGTGATAGCGCCTTTTCAAGAATCCGGCGAGGCAAGGTGGATATTATCGTGCCAGATACCCAAGTGGATGAACGTCAATACTCGTGCTCAGTGCACGCTAGAATAGAGCCCAATCAAGAGATTAAAGTCCTGCCTCGGCGAATCGTGGCCCAACCGTCGCCCGATGAATCTGTTGTCGGGTTCAGCTTTTTTCTAAAAGGCCCGAATGTAGGTGGGATTACTGAACAGGCTGTCTCGATCAGTCCCGTAGAACCGGCAGCAGGAAAGTTCTCCGTTGTCGCGGTAAATCACCTGAATCCACAGTTGGTAAAGGTTGAGGGGCAGGTTGCCAACTGCACAGCCGGAATACAGAAACTAGTTATCCACGCGGACACCACTCAGGTCGGCGTGGAATTCAACCTCCCCAACGCTTTTTGATAGAGGAGCTGCTATGAGTCGTACTTTTTCCGTATTATTAACTGCTTGCGGATTGTGTTTGCTTGTGCTCTCACCTTCGACGCCGCTCGAAACTGAACCCTTGACGAGTGTCGAGTTGGCGAAGGTTGTCGGCTCGGTTGACGGCTACTGCTGCATGCCCGGCCAACGGCTTGGATGTGCTGCTTCAAACTTTCCCTCCGAGTTTACTGAGTGCAGCACGCAGACCAGCACTTGCCACGGGAATGTTGTCATGGATTGCACCAGTGCAGACTGTCAAGCCGCCCAGCCGGCTGACTCGTGCGATTACTCACCGCAGATGGTCGGGCGAAATCGATGCAAGTTTACCAAGACGCCATGTGGAACCGAAGAGGTGTGTGATCCTGATTATTGCTACATGGATTACGTTCTCTACCCTCCCGGTTATAGGAACGGCGTGTGGCATCCCAATGGCTGGTGGCAATATGAGGAAATCTGTGTAGAAGGAGAGTGTCATGTTCTGCAGAAGTATGAGTGTGTTCCTTCGATTCGAATCGCGTGGTCCAACGATCCAGGTAAGGTGTTGCGATCGGTTTGCGACGGTGGCACCACATGCACTGCCAATTACAGTAAGTGTGAGGGTTAGGAACGATGCCGTTGTCTCACTATAACATCGCGAAGGCTGCAGCATGGGTTTTGATGTTTTGCACTGTAAGTCACGTAGACGCTCAGACCGATTCGGAGATTGTCGCGAACGTGGTTGCTCGGTCTGAGTTAATTCAGACAGGGCAGTTCTCGATTTCCACAACGACACGAGAGTTGGAACCCACCTCTGACTTGCCGAATTTCAGAGTCTTGATTAAACGGCAAAGCGGCGAACATCGGCTGATAATTCCTAAGGAAAAAGGGCCCCCCCCCCCTGCCGGCATAACCTTTCTGAGCATCGGCGATCTAACTGCCCGAGACGAGCACACGCTGTTCAAGGAGATCGCGGTCTCAGGTGATCAATGGTCGTCCTTCAACCCGGCAGTGCCGTCGACTGAAATCGGGAAAGCAGAGTATTCCGCCATCTATACTGAACGGATGCCTCCATCCGGTAAGGTTCAGAGGAACCTGTTGATTCAGGAATCATTCAACGGGTTAACGAACTCTGACGATGGACTGCCCTGGCGGCAATTTCTGACTTGTGGAACAATTCCGCGTCGTTTGATTCAGTTTTTTCATAGTTGCCGGTCGCCCGATTCAATCAAAGAGCCAAGTGATCAGGAAGGTGTTGTTTTGGAATGGGAATTGAGTCAGGACGAGCTACGAGAGATTTGGGAGGAGAATCCGCCAATCTTTCTGTATGCCAGCCCGACTTCGTATTTATCGGTCACAACACTTCCCGAAAAGGGATATGTTGTTTCCGAAGTTCGTATGCAAACTCTCGACCGACACACACATTACGGCGTGTCAAACACAGGCTTTCGCGACGTCGGTGGCGGCATTTTCATGCCTTCCCTTTGTAAAGAGTTTTGTGTTTCACCCCCCAATTTGTACGAGGTGGTATATGAAATAAAAGACGCCAGGAATGTGAACCAGGAAATCCCCGCTGAGGCGTTTGAACTTACACTTCAACCCGGAACTCGTGTCCGGAACGAACTGCCGGGGTACGAGTCGGTATTTCGGATCGGAGAAACGAACGCTATTGATTCGTTGTCCGCGGCAGCTTCTCATTTACCCGTAGCCAGTTCGCCACCGCCCGCCCGGTGGCCAGCTTCCGTTGTTGTGGCGGTGCTTGTCGGCGTTGCACTGATTGCACTTGTGGTGGTTTACTTGCGAAAATCGAATTCGGGGGTTACTTAAGTGATGACAACCTTACTTGCAGTTGCAGTGTTGTCTCAGCTCGTGAGTTCACAGTCGTCACTTGACTCGGCCATGGCAACGTCGAAGCAACAACAGGAGATTGCCACGCTTTGTGGCCCACTCTCGTTAGCAAGGATTATCTCCTTGCATGGATCTGCGGTAGACTTTGAGCCGTTCTTACTCGAATTCGAGTCACGAACGGCTGAAGGTGTTACAATCGGTGACATCGTCGATGTGGCGAACGCGAACCATCTGAATGCCGAGGCCGTTTCATTCGGAACACCTAATATCGATGCCCTCCCATTACCATGCATTCTGCTCGTCGACAACGACATGCACTGCCTGGTTTTAGAGGATGTAAGAGAAACCACCGTTCGGGTCTGGGACCCCTCCTCAGGCAAGTTGACTCCGCTGTCTAAGGCGTCCTTATACGACAAATGGGGTGGGAACGGGATTGTATTTGAACGAGACGGTTCTCATTGGCCGGCATTGGCCGGCGGTGGCCTTGGGATTTGGGCTCACCCTTTTGGGGTTTGTGCTTCTGTCTCGGGGACGTCGTCGACCGGAGCAGCCAATTGAGTAGGTTTCTGTTTCCAGGGGCACTGGCTTGCATAGCCACCGTGTTGTGCGTCGGAAACTTCCGCCACACTCCTACGATCGACGAATGTGGACACCTGGCTGCCGGCATTTCCCACCACGATTTGGGCCGCTATGATCTCTACGCGGTAAACCCGCCGCTTGTTAGACTTCTGGCAGCATTACCAGCACATCTTTCGGGGTATACGACCGATTGGCACGGCTACGATTCTCGTTCGGATGTACGCGCTGAGTTCAGATTTGGGCGCCGACTCTTTAAAGAACACGGTGCCGATCTGCTTATGCCGCTTGGAGTCGGGCGAGTTCTTTGTGTCCTTTTTTTCCTTGTAGGCGCCGTGGCGTGCTCTCGTTGGTGTGGTGCGGAAAAGCCGAGCTTCCTGGCGGCGGGAGGTCTCTGGATGTTCTCGCCCACAATTCTTGGCTTAGGGGGCCTAATCTGCCCGGATGTCGCCGCGGCGGCGCTCGGCCTAGTTGCGGTGAAGTCATTACAAAGGTGGGGCGGTGATCCGAGTTTATCCAATCTAGCTGCCTTTGCGTTGTGTGTGTCCGCCGCATGCCTGACAAAGTTCACTTGGTGTTTCTTGTTGCCAGTGTTAATGTTGTTCTCGCTGCCGTTTTCGAAAGTCAAGCGACGAATTTCAGCGATGTTGATGCATCTAACCGTTGTTGCAATGTGCTTTTTGTTACTCGCAAATTGCCTGTACGGGTTCACTGGTTCTTTCCGCAGGTTTGGTGACGTTCGTTTCGTCAGCGACACACTGTCTATTCCTGTCAAGTTGAGCACTCAGAGAAGAAATCGTTTCGAAGAGACAATGCTTGGTGCCGTGCGCCTGCCCTTTTCGGAAAAGATTCTTCAGGGTGTCGACATTCAAAAGCGGGATTTTGAGCAAGGCTTTCGTTCTTACCTGATGGGCGAATGGAAGAAAGGTGGTTGGTGGTATTATTATCTGGTTGGGTTCCTGGTGAAGGAACCGATTGGCTTTCAGTTGATGTTGTATGTCAGCATTCTGCATGGCTTGTATCACTGGAAACGCTGGACGAAGCATTCGATTCGTGAATGGTCGTTTATCGTGCTTCCACCGCTGTTGATTTTTGGCCTGGTGTCTTCTCAAACAGGCTTCAACCATCACATGAGATACGTGCTGCCCGCGTATCCGTTTCTGTTTATCATTGCGGCTCGTACAGTCACGCTC
>JBDNFN010000277.1:0-49938 GCA_041689795.1 Fuerstiella sp.
AAATGGCTGGCGAACCTTGGACTTCTTTCGCTCAAACAACTCTGGTGCGACCTTGCTCCGCTTCGAGGAATCGCCTAGTGCGGATCCGCATGCTAGGTGGTGTGGGGAGGGTCACCGGCGACGGTGGCCCTTACCCGATTCAGACAGACTGTTTAGCAGTTCACGGTCTCCACAATTTGTCTACGCATGATGAAGACAAATTCATTCACCGCTTCGCGTAGCCACATCCGAATTGTTCTTCCCGGCGAAGGCATATTATATGAAGACGCGTCAACAAAGGCCAAAGGTCTGCACAGCCACAGGAGACAGCGTGTTCAAAACTTCAACCGATACACTTACTTTTTTGCAGCAGCGTTTGTTAATGGCGGCGTTGCGTCTGCAGTCGGATTCAGCAGGTCGACAGATGTAATTCGGTTAAGTGATGTTGATGACGTCGAATCCAGAGCAAGGTTAATCGTCGGTCTTTCCGGAGGAGCTTCCGTAGGAAGCCTGACGGTAAACATACTGCCCTTTCCGAATTCACTTTCCAGTTCAACATCGCCTCCCAGAAGCCTGGCCAATTCACGGACGATGGATAGTCCCAGTCCTGTTCCGCCATATTCTCGCTTCATCTGATCGCGTTCTCCGTCGATCGTGCTTCCTTGGCGAAACTTCTCGAATATGTGATCCTGTTCATGCATTGGAATTCCGATCCCGGTGTCCTCGACACAGATTTCAAAGGCATCGGCGCCATCCATGCGCGAACTGATGCGAACGCGTCCGCCTTCGGGCGTAAACTTGATCGCGTTCGATAACAGGTTTGTGAGAATCTGGCGAATCTTGCCTGAGTCCTGATTCACTTCCGGCAGACGCTGTTCCGGCAGTTGTATTCGGAGGTCGATGTTTTTCTGGTCTGCCAAAGGCATTATCAGCCCGACCTGGCTTTCGATTACATCGCAAATTCTTGTCGGAGCCGCCTGAATTGTCATTTGACCGCTTTCGATCTTCGCCAGATCCAGCAGGTCATTGATCTGGACCATCAAATTGCGTCCGGACGTTCGGATATTATCAACATATCTCTTCTGCCGAGTGTCAAGGTTAGCCGCCTGAGCCAGAACATCACTGAATCCAAGAATACTGTTTAGTGGAGTTCTAAGTTCGTGGCTCATTGTGGCAAGAAACTCGTCTTTCATGGCATTCGTATTAAACAGCTCCATGTTTGCCTGAGCCAGCTGATCCACTTTGGCATCAAGGTTGTCGTTCACGCCTCGCAGTTCTTCATTGACGGTGGTCATATGACGCAGCATGCGATTGAATGCGTGACTGAGTTCTTCAAATTCATCACCGGTGTTGATGTCAGCTCGCAGATTCAGATTACCACGAGCAATTTCGTCGCTGACGTCTTTCAGGTGCAGAACCGGCTTAACAATGATGTAACGCACAATCACATAAGCAACCAGCATAGCCAGGAACGACGTCACAATGGCCGATGCCAGCAGGATGGCACGGTTACGGCTGAGTTCGCCTTCGATGGTATCCATCGACATTGTTACGGTAACCATGGCAGCCAGCGGCCCTGGAGTATCTGTTTTATCAGATGACTTTGACGGAAAAACGGCTGCATTTCTCCCATTGTGGCAGCTCATGCAGGACTGATCTGCTCGTAGTGCTTTGTAATAGGTCAGCTGTCGGATACCGCTGGCGTCTTCAGAAAAAGTATGATAATTCTCGCCGCCGTTTTTGAAGTTCAGCAACGTCTGAAACACTTCTTCATCGCTCGGAGTATCATCCGGCAGCACAATGCTAAACGTTGCTCCGATACGAAACTCATCAACAAGACTAAGACGTTCGACAAACGTGTCCCAATCCAATGCCTCATAGCTGGCCGGCGCAGCTGGGGCTCCGTCGTTTGCGACGTTGGAGTCCGGCGACGGAGTGGCGGCGGCGAGGTTGGCATTAAGCGCCGCCTGAGACTCGCCGGCCTTCAGCGACGAAAGGCGTTCACCGAATTTCTTGTGATGATGCCGTCGCCAGATACCCGGCACCAACGCTTCCGCCTTCACGACCTGCTGATTTTCAACCAGAACTCGGGTTCTTGCGGCGTAGATCCAAAAACTGGTGGTAATCAGAATCAACAGCGCTGTACCGAAAAGCAGGCGACATTTTCGCTCCAGACTTGTTTCGCCGAGAAGCTTTTTGACACTGCGGTAATTGATCACATTAACGCTTTCGTGGACATTGTCACACGGTTTATAGGGTTGCCACGCAATTGGTTTATTTGAATCCCCGAGACCTGAACACGTTAGGGGTGTTCAGAAGTCCGGTACCGGCTACAACCGAGCAACTAATTCTAGCGTTCTTCACTGAAACTCAAAACGGCACACCGCTGGACTGTGTGATCTAATTCTGGAACTCACAAAATGAACCGCAATCTTGTGCTCGCCGTAACCGGTGCCAGCGGTACGGCGTATGCCATACGACTGGGACAAACAATGCTGGCGGCCGGTATGCACGTGCATTTGCTGGTCAGCGACGCCGCTCGCATGGTGTCATTGCGGGAAATTGGTACTGAATTGCCCGAACAGAATGCCGATTCGGCCACCTGGATAGACTTTCTCGCCACGGCACTGGGCAGCGGTCCCACTGCGAATTGGGGGTTTAAGCACTGTGATCTGCCGGCAAATTCCAGCCTCAGCATTCACTCGCTCCGAAATTACTCGGCCGGAATTGCCAGCGGCTCGTTTCTGACAGGCGGAATGGTAATCTGCCCCTGTTCGATGGGCACCCTATCATCGATTGCCTGCGGTGCGTCTACGAACTTGATCCAGCGAGCGGCCGACGTGCATCTGAAGGAACGACGACCGCTGGTGCTGGTGCCTCGCGAAACACCGCTGAGTTCGATCGCGTTGGACAACATGGCAAAGCTATCTCAGGCAGGAGCCACAGTGCTTCCGGCCATGCCTGGCTTTTATCATTCACCAACCTGTCTGGCGGATCTTGTCGACTTTGTGGTCGCCAGAATTTGTGACCACCTGAACGTGCCACATCAACTGATGCATCGTTGGGGCGACGAGGCTGAGGGATGAACGCTCAACAGCGAGAGTCTGGAATCCACGACACATTGTGCAGAGATGACATTGGATTTGTACAATTGAGATTCTGTGTGTCGCAAAGGTGGCGAAGGACGCCCGGACGCGATATGAAGGACGCATATTTCAATCGACCGTTGTATTCTCTTCGAAACTGCCATGACCAGCACCGCACGCCAATCCACCGGAATTGCTCGACTTGACGAAGCTTTGGGCGGAGGTCTGATTCCGGGAACACTCACGGTCGTTATGGGCGCCACGGGCATCGGGAAGACTCAGCTGGGCGTCAGCTTTTGTCATGCGGGCAAGCAGCAGGAAGGTGAACCCGGTATTATTTTTGACCTGACAACGCGGGGCGATTCGCAGAACCAGCCGGAATACGCAGAACGAATGTTCGGCTGGAATATTCGCGTACGCCACATGGTCGATCGTATAGATTCTGCCGTTGTGTGGGACGTGGACCAGATCCGATCGGACTATCTGCACGTGTTTCATCGCGGTGGAAGGCGAGTAACCATTGGAGATATGCAGCCGGTAGAATGGCAGGAATTCAAAATTGACTTGATGCGGCGGCTCGATCAAACTATCGCGTTTTTCTATGGCAATTTTGTGCACGGAGTTCGCCGCGTGGTGATTGACGGAGTGGAACCGACCGATCGCGATGCTGATTCCTTTCAGTTCCATCTTTTCGACTACATTTACCATCAGATTCTGCGAAAAGAACATGACTGGCTGGCTCGCGACCTGTTCCGCGTTCACTTTCGGTCGCAGCAGGACACGGTCAATCAAAACGCCTACAACCATAAAGACATTGCCGGTTTGCTGCTGTACACAAGCCATGAAGTTATGATTGATGATCTGATTTCGCGACCAATTCAATCGGGTGACGTACTTTCCAATGCCAATACGGTCATTCTAATGGGAAAGACCCGCGAAGGCAGTAAAATCGGCCGAGCTTTGTACGTTGCCAAACATCGAGGAAGTGCGTGCGAAGAATCAATTTTGCCGTACCAGATCACCGAACAGGGTATTAAGTTCCTTGAAGCTTGAGCAACGTGCTCAAGCCACAACTCCCTGCTAAAACTTCTCCTTCGCCACGCGAAAGACATCCCTTGACTGCTTCTGATTCAAACAAAACCGCCGCCCTGCACAACAGCCGATTTATGAAGGCTGTTCGGCGTGAACCCGTAGATACAACGCCCGTATGGATTATGCGACAGGCCGGTCGCTACCTGCCTGAGTACATGGCGGTTCGCAACAAAGTCACTTTCATGGAGTTGTGCAAGACTCCGGAACTGGCTTGCGAAGTCACCGTGACGGCTCGAGAAGCGTTGAATGCCGACGCGGCAATTCTGTTCGCAGATCTGCTGCCTATTCTGGAACCAATGGGAATTGATTTGGAATACGTCAAAGGCGAAGGTCCCGTAATTCATAATCCGCTGCAGGAACCAGGCGCCGTAAACCGCCTGACGGCGCTGGAATCCGTAGACGTTCTCGATTACGTCTTTCAGGCCGTAAAACTTATCCGCGCCGAATTGCCGGATAACATTCCTCTGCTGGGGTTCGCGGGAGCTCCGTTTACATTGGCGTCATACTGCATCGAAGGCGGCGGCTCAAAAAATTACATACATACCAAGACGTTGATGTACAACGATTCTGGTGCATGGAATGACCTGATGTCAAAGCTTGTCGATTCCGTCATTATCTACCTGAAAGCTCAGATCGCCGCAGGATGTCAAGCCGTGCAGGTGTTCGATAGCTGGGCGGGTTGTCTCTCCCCGACTGATTACAAAACGTACGTATTGCCTCACACAAAACGACTGATTGATGCCGTGAAAAGCGATGCTCCAGTCATCAACTTCCTGACCGGTAACCCCGCCCTGTTACCTCTGCAACGAGAAGCTGGCGGCACCGTCATGGGTGTCGACTGGCGAATCGAACTCGATAAAGCCTGGGATATCCTCGGCGCCGAATTTGCAATTCAGGGCAATATGGATCCGGTGTCAATATATGCAGAACTGCCGGTTCTGAAGCAACGCATCAAAGCGGTTCTAGATGCTGCGGGCGGACGTCCGGGGCACATCTTTAACCTCGGTCACGGTGTAATGCCAGACATGAATCCTGATCACGTAAAAGCGGTTGTCGAATACGTTCACGAGCTGGGAGCACGGTCCTAATGACTCCTGGCGAGCCTAACGCAGATCGACAATGCGATGCTGGATGCAATGGCGTTCCACATGCGCTGCGGATTGCGATTGTTGGTGGCGGAATTACTGGATTGGCGGCCGCTCATCGAATCGTCAGCCAAAACTCAGCGGCAGAAGTGACGATCTTTGAAGGCTCAGAGCGACTTGGCGGAATCATCCAGACGGAAACGGCCGACGGTTTTCTGATGGAACTCGGGCCGGATTCGTTTATCACCAACAAGCCCGGCGGCGTGCAACTGTGCTCAGAAATCGACTTTACTTCCGAGCTGATTCCCACCGATAACACTTATCGTCGGTCACTGGTGCTCAGAAAAGGTCGCCCGCTGCCAGTACCGGATGGCTTCATGCTGATGGCTCCGGCAAAGCCCTGGGCCATCGCAACGACGCCGGTGTTATCCATTGCGGGCAAACTTCGTCTGCTGCGTGAAAGCTTTGTTGCTCGCAGAAACACAGAAGAAGACGAATCTCTCGCCAGCTTTGTTCGCCGACGCTTCGGCGCAGAAACACTGGATCGTTTAGTGCAGCCATTGGTGGGCGGCATCTATACATCTGATCCCGAAAAGCTCAGCCTGAAAGCGACATTGCCACGGTTTTTGGACATGGAACGTGAATACGGCAGCGTCACAAAAGCGACACGCGCCGAGCAGAAACGCAACAAAAGCAAGTCGCGTGATAACGCTTCAGGCAGCGGGGTCAGGTATGGTCTGTTTACGACGCCCAATCAAGGTCTGTCTAGCTTGATTGCCGCCCTGGAAACCACGCTGCAAAAGTCCGGACGGGTGACAATTCGAAGCTCAACACCGCTTCAGAGTGTGGCAAAATCCGGCCAGCAATCCGGCTGTGACAGCCGGACACAAGTCTGGGATGTTCGGTTGATGGACGGAAGAATGTTTCAATTTGATAGCGTGATCATCACATTGCCAACGCACAAAGCTGCGGCATTGCTGCTTGATGATGAGTTTCAGTCGCTCAATGAAAGTCTCAAGGACATCGAATACGCATCCAGCGCCGTTGTGGTTACTGGACATCGACTGGACGACTTTACGCATCCCCTTGATGCCTTCGGCCTTGTAATCCCGGCGATCGAAAAGCGCAAAGTGCTGGCCGTGTCATTTACGAGTCGAAAATTTCCACATCGAGCACCGCCTGGACACGTGCTGTTACGAACCTTTGTAGGGGGGGCCATGCAGCCTGAACTGCTGAATCAGACCGACGCAGAAATGGTTGCGTCGGTAAACGTCGAGCTTACAGAAATTCTTGGCATGAAGCGTGCTCCGTTGCTGACAAAGGTAACGCGATATACCAGAGCAATGCCGCAGTATCACGTCGGACACCTGGAACGTGTCGCCAGAATTGAAACGCTGACTCGGAAGCACCATGGATTATATTTAGCCGGTAGTGCCTATCATGGAGTCGGCATCCCGGACAGTATCGCCAGCGGTCGAGCAGCCGCTGATTTGACGATGTAACGGCTTCTCGTTGCATCAGGTTTGCAACCGTCGTTTCGCAGATTTCAACGCCGCGAGCGACCAGTTCCAGATGCATGCGAGGACTTGCGTAAACGTCTTTGTGATCCTCTGACTGAATCTGTTTGATCTCCGAAACGACTTCTGCCTCTCGCAGCGAGCGAACACTGGCCGGACGATTTCGCCAAGCATAAAAACCACTTCGACGAACTTCCAACACGTCCCACACTAAGGTCATTCGGCCATTCTTCGCGGTGCTCTGCGATGAACTGAAATCTCAGTTATTTTCATTCGCGAAGAAGGCCGTCGGCTTTTCTTAACAAGTCACACTCCATACGAAGACAAACCACTTCTCTGCGCAGTTGATTCAGCTCCTGCTGGTCGTTTTGCAAAACTTCTGAATTCGCAGACGCCGCCTTGCCATACTTCTGACGCCACTTACGCAACAAATTTGCGTTGACACCCAGCTCACGAGTCGCCTGAGTCGTCGTATAACCCGGGGCCTCAATCAGCGATACCGCATTCCGACGATCCGTAAGCGTTCACGGGCCGCTGCAATGAATCTAAAACTTGCTCTGGACTCGGAGGCCGGTTTTCTGTCCCAACACCTGCCTGAGCAAGATCCCACCAGAACTCGAAGCTGAAATGCCGCCCGCTGTTAAAGCGTTTGTCCTGGGATTGCTTGACCAGGTGGATCGATTGACAAAGCAGGTGGATATTCTGACCGCTCAAGTTCAGAAACTGACTCCGCGCAATTCTTCGCTGCCGCCGAGCACCGAGCATCCGCAGGCAAAGCCGAAACGAAAACCAACGCCGGGAAAGAAACGAAAACAGGGCGGACAAAAAGGTCACAAACGGAACTCGCGAGAACTCATCCCCGTCGAACAATGCTCCACAGTCACGCCTTGTCATCCCAATGGCTGCCGTCGCTGTGGGGCGACCTGCAGCCTGACGGGGCTGATCCGCAGCGGCACTTGGTCTGGGACTTGCCTCTAAATTAAACCCCTTGTCGATGAATACCAACCGTTCCGTGGCCATTGCGTCTGCTGCGGCAGCACCACTCAGGCCAGCCTGCCTGCTGGCGTCCCCACGGGCCAGTGCGGGCCTCGACTGGCGGCCTTCACCGGTCTGCTGATGGGACACTTTCGACAAAGCAAACGCCGGGCTTCGCTGTTCCTGGAAGATCTGCTGAACATCCCGTGCAGTCCCGCCAGGACGGTGAAGAATCAAAACCTCGTCAACGATTCGATCGCGCAACCTTACGAACAACTTCGCGAAGAGCTCGAAAACCAACGTCAACTTTTTGTCGATGAATCGCCCACCAAACAGCAGCGGCTGAAGGCGTGGTGGTGGGTGGCCGTCGCACCGATGTTCGCCGTCTTTTGCTTAGGTGCAGACAAAACAGCCCGCAGCGCACATTTAGAACCGACGTTGATCCGGATCGGGTCGCAAAACTTACGCTACCGCCCGTGTATTCCGATCAGCCACTGACTCGCAAAGACTGGGCCAACTACCTGGCATCCGTTGAGAAGCTGGATCAAAACGTCGGCCTCACCTTGAAGTGGCTGCGGGATGACGGGCTGGAATCCAACACCGTTGTGTTCTTTTTGGGCAACGACGGTCAACCGTACGCGTGGGCCGAGCAATCGTTTTACGACGCTGGCATCGGAGTTCCGTTGATCTTGAAATGACCCGACCACTTGCCGGTCGGAGCGCTCCACAACCGTCTGGTAAGTTTAATTGACATAGCCGCGTCTTCACTTGCGGCGGCTGAAACATCCGTGCTACCTACCAGGCATAGATAAAGACATGCTCGGGGAAGGCTGGTCGGGAAATGAATTCGTGTATGCAACTCGAGAGAGTTGTTGCGACGCGTTTGATTGCATTCGCAGCGTGCGGGATCAACACTTGAAATACATTCGCAACTTTTCTTCGGAAACCCCGTAGAACAATCCCAGCGGCGATAAACTGCTCCAGTATCCGGTCCTGACTCTAATGCAGTACTTTTGCATAACCCGGGAAGACTAACTGAAGTCCAGGCTCGGTTCTTTCAGCCAGGTCGCTCCGAACACGAATTATACGACCTGATGCAGGATCCTTTCGAAACTAGAAACCTAGCGACAGTCCTGATCATGCAGAAGTACTGCTTCGCTTTCAGCGCGAACTTCAGCAGTGGACAGTCGACGCTGGAGATCGAGGCGGCGAAGCAGAGGGCAATCAGGCATTCGTTGCTGCGAACATCCGCAGGCAGTGGAAGTGTTTCGTCGACGCGATGAAGAAACGGAATCCGAGTCCTGAAATTTCGGCAGAAGACTATCTGATCTGGTGGCCGAAAAAACTGGGACTGCCCGAAGAGCCACGCTGACTCGGCTTTAAGCCGGCCCAAGCCGTTGTTCTGGAGGCGGTCCTGAAATCGCAAATTTGCAGGCACGCGGCGTAAGCAGGTAAATCCAGCCAATGCAAACTGCACTCGCTCACGCGTCGTACTTGTCTGAAGATGTTCGCGGGACCGGTTTTTGAACCGCTTCTGTAAGTACGGACCGCAGCCCATGCAGCAAGTTTTCCAACAATTGCGGGACACACTCGCTGGCATGAGACTGATATCATGCAGCCGTCGAAATCTTCGGTAAATGCCAGTGGCCTACGTTGGTCTGCGACGTGTCCGAGAAGATTCGCGAGACCGGTAACTCCGCTGCCTCGGCAACTTGTTACTTACGAGTTATGGAAGTAAGCTGCCCGCTGCTTGCGAGCAACTTTGTCCTGGCTCCTGTCCGTCGGAAGTGCGATGACTGATGAATATGTTGAACCCGTTGGAATGCGGGTTTTGATTCGAAAAGACGAAGCTCGTCACGAAACTCGAGGCGGAATCGTGTTGCCTGACACCTCAGAAATCCCCACGATTACGGGACGAATCGTGGAGGTCAGTGTTCAGATCGCGCGCGATCAGGATTTCCCAATCCGCAAATACGACAAAGTCCTGTTTCACCCCAAGAGTGCGATACCGGTGGACTTTGAAGCAGATAATCTGCTGTACGTCGTACCGGCCGAAGACATTGTGGCCGTGTTCCGAAAGCCGAAAAAATCAAAATCGTCAACGCAGCCTCGCGCAGATTCGAATGACGAAGATAAGTAAACCGGGCTCGGACAACCTTGAGTTGCATAGCTGAAATTTCGCCATGTTCCGCAAATTTTTAAGCAACTACCTGCCTCGACACCGTAACCGAACCAACCGTTTGCTGCATCTGATTGGCGTGCCGCTTTGTTTTGTGGCGGCCCCCATTTTCGCAGTGCTTGGATATCCGTGGTACGTGCACGTTGGCTGTTTTGTGGGTGGCTATTTTTTGCAATTTGCCGGTCATGCCGTTGAGGGTAATGATGCCGGTGAGGTTGTGTTTTTCAAGAGGATGCTTGGTCTGACGTACAACGAGTATGCACAAGACACCAATGGTTCAAGTCCTGCGGAATCGACCGACGATACCACAAGCGCCGTCAAATAGTTCTGGCACGTCGCCAACCGGGCGACGTGAGTTCTGTTTCTAATGATGGTTCGGGTGCAGTCAGTGTTTTGCTTCCGATCGTTCGTTTTGTGGCGGGGAAGTCACATGAATCAGCGCAGTTTGAAAACGGTATTTTGTTTGCCGCAGTTCCAGAAGGCAGTTGTTCGAGCAGCAGTCTTTTGCGTTGCATCCTGTCTTACCGTCGTTCTAATTGCAGGTTGCGCCTCGAAAAAGGCAACTGTGCGCGACCTTAACTATTGCGATGACATTACTGGTATTAACCATTATCGTGATCAGAACAATAGTATCGCCTATGCGTGTCTCGACAAGCCAACGGTCGACGCGGTAGCTGTCAGTCATACGCCACGAAACCTGCGCCGGCATGTTGATGACACCCCGCGTGAAATTACGCTCACTGAAGCATTGCATACCGCGATGACTCAAAACCAGGTGCTGGAAACCAGCGCATTGGGCGGCATCGGAGCCAAAGGGGTGCTGACGAACCCGGCCGGTGTGGCGACTGTGTTCGATCCGGCCATTCAGTCTTCCGGAGTTCTGTTTGGTCGCCGCAGCGTCGAATCGGCACTGGCGGATTTCGACACAACCTTTACGTCAAGCATGGTCTGGCAACGCAGTGACCTGAATGCTGGCGGATCACTTGCCGGCGGTGGCAACCGAGCTGACTTCACATCGGGACTCAGAAAACAATTTGCCAACGGCAGCAGTGTCTCTCTTAATCATGACGTCGCCTATTCTGGTGACGTGCCCGACTACAACGGAAATAAAATCGACTTCTACGGATCGCTGGGAGCAAATTTCCGTCAACCGTTGCTGGCTGGTAGTGGCGTCGATTACACACGAATCGCAGGCCCCGCAAATCCAAATTTCGGTTCGATTACCGGGGTAAGCCAAGGGGTCGTGATTGCCCGAATCAATCAGGACATCTCAATCGCCGATTTCG
Organism: Fuerstiella sp.; assembly: GCA_041689795.1. GTDB lineage: Bacteria > Planctomycetota > Planctomycetia > Planctomycetales > Planctomycetaceae > Fuerstiella. The sequence continues at coordinate 11,200 of JBDNFN010000277.1, forward strand.
AAATCGCTGTCCGCAATGCGATGCAGGACATTGAAGACGCCTATTGGGATTTGTATCTCACGTATCGAACCTACGATACTGCCGTGGTCGCTCATCAAAGTGCCTTTCAGACATGGCGTGAAGCTCAGGACCGACTTGAAGTGGGCGTCTTGAAACCAGCCGATGAGTTGCAGGCACTGGATCAGCTTTACGAAACCAAAGCCGCAGTGGAAACAACGCTGAATGCCTTGTACAAGGCTGAATCAGAACTTCGTCGATTGATCGGTATACCAATCAACGATGGAACCGTATTGATTCCGATCGATGATCCGATCATGGCAGAATTCATTCCTGACTGGACTGCATCGCTAACCGAAGGCCTGACCCAACGTGTTGAACTGCGTCGACAGAAGTGGACGGTCAAGAGTCTCCAGTTACAGTTGCAGGCTGCTAAAAGCCTTGTTCGCCCGCGGCTGGACTTAATTGCAGGCTACGATGTTCAGGGAGCTGGCAAGACACTGTTGAACCAGTCCAGAAGTCCTTTCCAGGGCGTTTACGGATCGATGAATAACGACAACATTAATTCCTGGAACCTTGGTGTTGAAGTGAGCGTTCCTCTGGGCTTCCGATTTACTCGCAGTCAGGTAAGAAATCTGGAATTGCAAATTTCAAAAGCCACAGCAATTCTGTCTTCCCAGGAAAAGAACATCGCTCACGATATTGCCACAGCCATTCAGGATGTAACGGCATCATACTCTGCCGCTCAGTCCAACTATAAACGTCTCGCTGCGGCAGCACGGCGGGTGACTTTGCTGGAAGCCGAACGAGAAATTGGCACGACAACTCTGGACCTTGTTTTGAGAGCTCAACGAAGCTTGGCAGCCGCCGAAAGTTCTTACTACCGCGAAGTTGTAAACTACAACAAAGCCATCACGGCACTCGACCTTGCAACCGGAGCACTTCTGGAAAACAACGGCATCTATCTTGCTGAAGGACGGTGGCAGCCGGCCGCTTACTGTGATGCAGAAATGCGTGCGCATGCCCGAACACACGCGAAAGATGCACCGCACCTGATGACTCAGCCGGCCGAATTTGTGTCGCCTCGACCGACCGGAACCGTGAACCTGCGACCAGCAGACCGAAGCAACGGAATCGATCCTGTCCTGTACAAACCCACGGCACCGGCAACTGAAATTCTGCCGCCAGTCCCCGGCAGCGAATCTGCACTGCCAGCGCCGACCAATGAACCACCACTGCCAGTTCCGGGTAAAGAACCGGTACCTCCGGTACCGGGCAGCGAACCTGCTTTATCGCAGCAAATCAGAGCCAGTCGTGATATAGATCCGGAGCAGCTGGAAATCATGCCACCCGAATTGCGAACTGGGCGGCGGTCTTCAATTCGTTCTACGGCGTTGTCGGAAGACTTCCCGAGCTTCAGCACAACGGCCCATTCCGTTCGGTAGAAACCAAACGTGATTGGCAGATAACGTGCCGCCTTGAAAACCAGAAAAAAACTAAGCAGCCCGACCTGTATAAGTTCGGGCTTTTTTGTTAGCAGTCGTTCAATGGACGAATAAGGCAATCCCAGATGACTTGCCGCCAAATCACTTAAACGAATCGGCGTCCTCATAGGCAACTGCACTTTGCTTCACCCGTGCCTCACCAACCTGGCATGACGTCTTCGAATTACGGCACATTTTGATAACGCCGTGTTTCGGGTAGCCGGGTTCTTCGGTAATTTCCGCATGCGGCTACGGACTAAATATTCAATCGCATGAGCCCCTGTGTTAGCGGCTTGCCAAGATTCGAACATCTCAGACGCGCAAACGTTACTGCGTTGCATCCGGATTTCGTGACCAGCTCACTCAAGCAAGAAGTGACAACCACGTCAAAGCCGCAGCGATGATAAACTGCGTATCGTCCACCTGGATGTGAAAGGGTCTTTCCGGCATTTCGATATAACAACTTCGCCCGAACGTGCGCGAGTAATTCTGTTACCTCTCGCGTGTTTGTCATATCAAAGCCCGATGTTTCACATCAAATCAGGATGGATTAACTCGTGAAGCAAAAAACGGCGGCCATCGCATTTCTGAGATTCTCGCAAGGCGAACTGGTATAGACTCACGTTTTGATTCACCCTAAATTTCAGGTCCGTCTCGACTCTCATCAATCTCGCACGACCTGATCTCGTCGCAAAGGAAAACAAGGATGTTCTCCTCACGTAGCCTTTTTTGTTCAGTCTTCCTGCTCACCCTTGTGTTTACCAGCACAGAATCGTTTGCCAAAGTGGAATCGGTGAAGGGAAAAAGGTACGTACTGTCGCCGCAACATGGTCCATGGATGATAATGGCGGCAACTTTTCGAGACGTGCCTATTGAACGCCGAACTAAAACCGGACTGACGGCATGGCAGGCGGCGGACGAAATGGTTTACGCACTGCGAAAGCTGGGCGTGCCTGCTTATACCTATCTGCAGGACATGAAGATGGGTGAGTTGAAAGAGTTTTCATCCGATGCGGCAAACGGTGACGAGAAAAGATACATCGCTCAGCATGAAGCCATCGCTGTCTTAGCGGGCAATTTTTCCAGCCCGGAAGACAAGAATGCTCAGGCAATCATGGACTACCTAAAGAAGGAGTTCGATCCAGAGTTTCTGAAAGACGAAAGCAATGGGGGGATTTTTGCGAAAACGCCTGGGCGTCCGAAACCGTTAAGCCACGCCCATATGACAGTGAATCCTTTAATGGATCCCGATGACGTAAAAAAGAACAGCATGGACCCGCTGGTCCGCAAACTTAACCGTGACATGGAGTATTCTTTGCTGAAGTGCAAAGGTAAATACACGCTGCGAATCGCAACTTTTGAAGGTAACGCCATCGTTCAGGTTGGCAATCAGTCGTCCGGCAAAGCACAGCAGCACTTTGACAAAATGATGGGCAACAGTCTGGATTCCGCCGGCGACAAAGCCTGGGAATTGACTGAAGTTTTGCGGTCCGCCACAAAGCTGGGTTATGACAGAAACTACGAAGCCTATATCTACCACGATCGCTACAAATCGATCGTCACGGTCGGTTCGTTCGACAGCCCCAACGATCCAGTAATTGCTCAGCTTGCAGAACAATTTCGCGGCAAACAGCGAACTTACGAAGGCAAAGACGTATTGACGGCGGAGATTTTCACGATACCCAAAAATCTAAAACCTGGTATTCCGCCTGAGAAGATTTGGATGTTCGACGTTCGCCCTAAACTCGAAGATGTGCCGAAATCCCGCTAGGCCAACGAGTCGGCATTATTCTCGCAATCATCGATCAAACCTTAGTGTCGAGCACAGAAAAAAAACGCTGCTGAAGGCAGGATGTTTCCGTTATGAAACGCTCGCCTAATGCAAGTCAATGTCGCGTTAAGAATATTTATTGATCGACAAATTTACGACAAAAACAAGTACTGAAGATTCCTGAGTAATTAATATACAACCTTGCTGAGAGGCAAAAATCAGGCTATGCTTTTCACGTGCTAACTGCTTCGGCAGAACGTACAAGCCTCTGCCAGTTTCATACAAGCAAACAGAGTTGACCCTACAGATTTTACCCATAAGGGAACTGGACGATTCCGGCCGACTGTCAAGCCGACTATGTTCGGATCACATGACCCGGGCGTCGAGTGCCCACCTTATCTGACTTCGGGATGTCAACAAATCGTTCGCTTTGAGCTGTGCAGAGGTTTTTTTATGCGCTTGGGAGATCGGTTGAATCCGCTTAGATTTAGCTTCCTTCACCATCGGTTGCTGTGCAGGCTCAGACCGCCGCGTTCTGTGATCTAAAGTCAGCTGAGAAACGCAACTCGACTGTCGCTTGATCGACATGTCGTTACATCAACATTCCGTTGCGGACGGCTGATGCTAAATCAAACAACCACGCTAAGCAGCTTGGTTAGTCCCACAATCGCAAACACCAGCACCCACGCCACCAGAAACCCAACAACGCCGAGCCTGGTTGGCTGCGGAAACTGAAAACCAGCGAACTCAATCACTGGTTCACGGACGTTGTTGTTTTCAGGCACAGTACAGGGGCTCAGAACAATTTCTCCCTCCTGAACTGGAGTTCGCAGCAACGTATAGAACTGATCCAGTTGCTGCAGTGGTTGAGGTCTGGTTACCAGCGATGCCACAATGCCGCCAAGAACTCCGGCACTCAGGTAACTTAGGTCCTGCCACATGCTAAGCATTACCCAGCCATCATCCGTCTGGCGGAACAATGCTGATAACATCGGCAATGCACTATGCAGGCTGTCGCCGTACTGACTTACAGTAATCCACGTTGCAACAGCCGAACCAGTCGCAACCCACACGGCTGTCGTATTCCAGCGCCGCCAGAAAATACCGAACCACATGCTGATTCCGATAGCCGCAGGCGTCCTGATGACAACCTGCATCGCATGAATCACGTCAGTAAACGTCGCCTGCAGAACAAGGGCAGCTGCGACAATGGCCAGCCCGGCAAAACGACCCACCCACAGATAATGCGAATCCGATCTACCAGGAGCCATATGTCGCTTGTAAATATTTTCCGTAAACAATCCGCTGGAAACCACCATCTGAGCATCGCTGGTACTCATAACGGCGGCCAGTAACGATGCCATCAACAGCCCGACAAGCCCCGGAGAAATCCTCGGAAGAATATCGTAGGCGGCTCGGCCGAATAGTTCGTCGGCAAACTTTCGATCAATTTCATCGATCGTTTTTTGCTCTTCGATTGGCAATTCGCTGAAGCCCGCACTGGCACGCTGTTGCACGGCCGCATAGATGGCTCGATCATTCGGATCATCGGACGTTGCCAGCGGGCTGCTTGTGCCCAGATACCAGGCGACACAGGCGAGTCCCGTAAAGGTCCACGCGACAGTGCAGAATCGTTTTAGAAAGTTACCAACCGTAAAGCCAAAGCGTCCTTCGTATTCTGTTTTACCGGCTCCGCAGACTCCCATAATATGAGGCTGCACAATGATCCCGGCCAAAGCCGTCACCGACAGAACACACACATACATAAACGTGATCGGTTCTTTACCAAGTTGTCTGGCGACACTGTCGGACGCCAGAAAGTCGAAGATACCGGGCTTCAGATGAGTCTGCGCATGCAAAGCTCCAAAGCCGCCGATCTCCCAGAAAACAAACGGCAGTAGTAAGATTGAGAACGCGATCGTGAGAATGCCCTGAACAAAGTCGGTAATGATGGCGGCGCTCAGCCCGCCAGCCATGCCGTAAATTACAAACATCACCGTCATTGCCAGAATTGCGTATTCATAGCCCGCCAGCTTTCGCCATCCCATAGATACGGTTAAGCGAGGCTTGGCCTGTTCTCCGTTCAAATCTTTTTCAGGGACTGCTACTGAATTTAGTGAGATCGAAGGGATTTCAACGGGAACACTTTCCGCCATTCGATCCAGCGCATTTCCGGTCAGAGAATTAATCATCTTCCCGCTGCTGTAGAGTGCTCCCGCAATGAACACAACCGAAATCACAATTCCATAGACAGAATACAGAATGGCGGTTGCCGGGCTGAAGCGCGATCCAAAAAAGTCGGCCGTTGTCAGTGCGCGTATACGCCGCAGAATCGGAGCAATAATCCAATAGAACGGAGTCGCCGGAAGCCACAGAAACTGCCACCAAATGCCAGCCAGACCGGTTCTCCATGTTCCGGCAACGACTGTAATTGCCTGGTCGCTACTGGTGCCCGAACCGAACGCGAAAAACATCATGAAGAACTTACCGAAGCGGCGTCCTCCCATAAAAAAGTCAGCAGAGCTGGTGACTTTTGATGCCGACCAAATGCCGATCCCCAGAATTCCGACAAAATAGCAGGCCAGAACGATCCAGTCGGCGATATGCATTCCAAGAATGGCTGCAAGCATGTCTGAGGTCTCAATATCTTTCGCTGCACTGCCTGAGATAATCTGCAGCATGGATAATTCATTCCATGACGGACTATCGTTCTTTCGTTGCGTTCAGGCCAAAACGTCGCTGTGCGGAAGGATAACGCTAACGACTCTGATTAACAATCTTCCGCCAGACGTTAGCACAGGATCTCGATCATTCGAATTCCAAAGATAATAGTTCAGTGTTTCGATGCAATCGCCTTGTGATGTCAATGATCTGCCCAGCTCAAGATTTCTCATGAGGCTTTGCAGTTCGTTGCTGCTGGAATCTCAACGGCCGTTCTTCATCATGCAGCCACACAACTTAAACATCTCCTACATGACCAGGCACCCTCGGGTGTACAGACGATTCCTGTGTAACGCGAGTGCGATTGCCCAGTCGTTCAAATCTGCACTCGGCGTCGATACTAAACTGTTCTCCAATCAGGTCAACAACAGACAGTTTCGGTGGTTTGTGCTTTGTAGCCGTTCATGTAAAGTTCCAACTGCCGACCACACTCCTCGGTGACACACACACTTGGATCCAACACCAATGTCGGGGCGGATAGCAATCGGTTCGTCTCGGACAACCATGATACTCCATTCCGCAATGTTGTTTGTGGTATGTTCGAACACGTCGTCGACTGAACGATCTATTTCCACACGGGCGACGGTTCGAATCATTGAAGATACACCTTGAACTGAGTAATTTAACGTTCCATTCCTCAGCCTGAACAGCGTCGCAAACGTTTTCAACAATGGCTGCAAACGATGAAGATCCCCTCGCATTAAAGATATGCAGAATTCGTTAATTCTGGCTAGTGCCGACAGGTCGTCAGTAATTCACACACGCAGTTGACTCAGAAATTGTGTAGACGAATACGCTGTGTTAAGAAAGCCGGAACTCAATGCGAAAAAGCAACGTACCGTTCCCGGAGAAATTTGGTTTATATTCATGACCTGAAGCCGGTTGAATTTTGGCTGCAGTGCTTCGACAATGCCGTGCACTAAACACCGCCGATAGTTAGCGCGATGTTGGAAATTGACGTTTAGATTCGTCTGTGAAAGACAAACTGGTTCGAGTCGAAGCTATGTCCGTTATTGTCGAATCACAAAGTTCGGAAATCCCTCCGAAACGTTCGTGGATGCTTGAGATTATTGGCGTGTGGGCGATTGTGGGATTTTTTTGTTGGATTGTTCTTTGCCTGGAGAACGCAAGTGTGCGGCCTTGTGACGGATTCTGAGTTTCAACAACTGCCGAACTGTCAGACAATATCTGAGGTCGAAACAATTCTGGGCCAGCATGTCCAGCAGCTTGATGGAAACACATCCGAATCTAACGCAGTCACCTATGTCTGGCAGAACCGTACCGATTCAACGGTGACATGTGTTTTCGAAGACGATCGACTGGTCAAAAAAAACGGCACTCAATCTGCCATAAAGCCCGCGTGGCGGTGCTTCAGTTCGCTATGTAAGTATTACCAAACGGTCACCACAAGCCACCAGAAGATGGCCGCCAGTGCCGGTGGATCACGCCTCTGACCAGTCCCCCGTTCAAGCTGAATGAACTTTTAATTAGCAGCATCTGACTGACGATATCCTAAATGCCTGAAATAGAAAACAATCCGTTGTCTCGAAAGTCACAGTTAGCAGGCTCCGGTCGATTACCGGATCACGCAGGCTTCCGCGGTTTGCCAGTCACTGTGATGGGGCTCGGCAGCTTTGGTGGCGGCGTTGCGGCAGCTATCTATCTTGCCAGTCTGGGCGCGAAAGTTACGGTGACGGATCGCCGCGATGCCGCAACGCTTCAGGCTTCCATAGACGAGCTGAAAGACGTGAACATCGATCGCTTCTTTATGGGCGCTCATCCCGACGAAGCCTTCCAGCATGCGAAAGTGCTGGTTGTGAATCCGGGCGTAAAGCCAGACGATGACATCGTAAGCCGGTGTCACGAAAATGGCGTGATCATCACCAGCGAGATCGAACTGTTTCTATCGGCGAATTCCGGTCGCGTTGTGGCCGTCACGGGCAGCAACGGAAAGTCGACCACAACTGCGTTGATTGCACATTTGCTGCAACCGTGGGCCGATGAATCAGGCCACGCCGTTTGGCTGGGTGGAAATATCGGCATCAGCCTGCTGCCCCAAGTGAGCCTCATTACAAAAGACGACATCGTGGTGCTGGAACTCAGCAGTTTCCAGTTACAGTATCTTCGCGACGCAGGCTTTGCTCCCGAAGTGGCTGTGATCACAAACTTCGCTCCGAACCATCTGGACTGGCACGAAAATCTTGAGCACTACAAGTCAGCCAAGCAGGTGATTCTAAAGAATCAGCGGACTACTCAAGCTGCTGTTATTTGTGAATCAAACGATGAAGCTGACGGCACGCAGTGGCGCGTTCGCAGCAGGAAATTTCATTTTGGCACCAGCGACTTCGGTGAATGCGGTACGTACCTACATGATGGCACTTTGATTCTGCGAAACCACACATCGGAAGACGCCATTCGAATGGTTCAGCCGGCCTGTCTGCCCGGCCAGCATAATGCCATGAACATTGCCGCAGCAGCGTGTGCCAGTTGGCTGATGCAGGCGAATCCGGAAACATTTCCAGCTCAGCTGCGTTCGTTTCAAATGCTGCCGCATCGACTGCAGTTGGTCGCGGAAGGCAAAGGACTGACCTTCATAAACGATTCGGTAGCGACGACCCCGGAATCGACGATTGCGGCTTTGAACACATTCCGTCGTCCGATTGTTCTGATTGCCGGTGGAGCCGACAAAGGGGCTGATCTGAGCAAGATGGCGCATGCGATCGCTAAGGTTGCTCACGCCGTGGTGCTGATCGGCGACACTGGACACGTGATCAGGCAACATCTGGAGGGTTTTTCGGATTCCGGTGAACGGTTTATTTCCGTTGTTGCCACAGACTTTGCAAATGCATTTTTGAACGCGGTTGCACTTGCGCCCGAAGGAGCTATCGTGCTGCTGTCGCCAGGCTGTGCAAGCTTTGGCTGGTTCCGTGATTATCGGGATCGTGGTGAACAGTTCGAAAAGTTGGCTCTGGATTGGACTCAGGCCTGATGCTCAAAAAACAATATTCCGCAGTTGCCTCATTGTCTTTGACGGCGCTGTTTTTTGCTTTCACCGGTTGCAGCGACCCCAAGCCCGAGGCGCAGTCAGAATCTGCGCCGCCGGTAATGCGAGCAGAACCGTCAGATGAACCGGACGTCGTTCTTCCATCTGAACTACGAAGAAAACTGCGAGCCAACGAAAACGCTAAATTTCGCCGCGTCGGAAACGACATTGTCGAAGCCGAACTGTTCCAGTCGGGGGTTAAATCTATTGAGCCATTGCGAGGCCTGTCGCTGCGGTTTCTTGACCTGGGAATGACAGAAGTTTCCGACCTTTCACCGATAGCCGGCATGCCGCTGCAGACATTGATTCTGGAAAACACGCCAGTGTCGGATCTCAGTGTGCTGAAGGGAATGCAACTGGAAATTCTTCAGCTGCAAAACACCAGAGTGACCGATCTTTCTGTGCTTCAGGGGATGCCCATCAAGGAACTGAACCTGCTGGCCCTGCAGATCGAAAATCTTGCCGAAGTCGCATCGCTGCCGCTACAGACCTTATGGGTGCCTAAGACAAACATCAGCGACATATCGCCATTGAAAGGCAAGCGGATGGTCAGCCTTGACATTCAGAGCACACAGGTGGCAAGTCTCGACGCACTTGCGGGTATGACAACATTGAAGCGTCTAAACATCGCCGACACGCCCGTCACGGACGTTTCTGCTCTGAAAGGACTGTCTCTGGAACGGATCACGTTGACTCCGCAAACGATCACTGCAGGGATGGAAGTGCTGCGAGAGATGCCAGCACTGGCGCAGATTCAAACGTCTATGGATGGCGACAACCAATCCGCCGCTCAGTTCTGGCAAAAGTTCGATGCCGGCGTGTGGAAGTCGCCCGTATTTGATGAAACCCCGAAATCCGACAGCGAAGCAAAGCCGGACGCCAACAAGGCTGCAACGGATGAACCCACTGCAACAACAGATGATGGCAAAACCACTCCGGATGAAACCAAAGTAAAAACAGATGAGACAGGAGTAACTGAACCAGCCAAAGATGGTTCGAACACAGGCGAGACAAAGGCAGTTGAAACGGAATCCTCTGAGGTAGCTGAGGAAAAGAAGTAAACAACTTTGAACGAGACACGGATCCAATCTATGGCTTTACGTTTTGAAGCAAATATTGCTGCCTACCTTTGAGTTTACGTCCTGGCGATATCGGGCTGCAAATCGTACCTGATGATGTGGCGTTGTGATGGCCGAGTCGAAACGAAGAACGTCTGTAGTTCGGGAGAATTTGGTGTCTGAAAATGTGATTCAGAAAATCCGCTCAAACGTTGAGTCAGCGGTTTTGGGCAAACAGCAGACTGTTCGCCTGTCTGTGGTGGCATTACTCGCCGGCGGTCACATTCTTCTGGAAGATGCACCAGGGCTGGGCAAAACATCCCTGGCTCGAGCATTGGCAAAGACGTTGGGCTGCAAATTCACTCGTCTGCAGTTCACGCCGGATCTGCTGCCAAGCGATATTCTGGGAGCCAACATATATCGCCCGAATACCGGGGAGTTCGAATTTCGGCCGGGTCCTGTCTTCACAAATATTCTGCTGGCTGACGAGATCAACCGCACAACGCCAAGAACTCAAAGCGCGCTTCTGGAAGCGATGGGCGAGCAACAGGTTTCCGTCGAAGGCCAGACGATGATCCTTGAGCGGCCGTTTCTGGTAATCGCGACACAGAATCCGTTCGAATTCGAAGGCACTTATCCGCTACCAGAAAACCAACTGGACCGCTTTATGGTGTGTCTTGATGTTGGCTATCCGGATCGCGAAACCGAACGCGAAGTGTTTCGCAAACATCGTTTGGGAGAGCCAACCAACGATCTGCAAGCGGTCACCAACGGGGCAGAAATTCTGAACCTGCAGAAGAAGGTGCAGCAGGTTCAAGTGGATGATGCGATTGCCGACTACATTCTGGATATCGTTACAGCCACTCGAAATCACCCGGACCTAGCGCTCGGCGTCAGTACGCGTGGTGCTCTGACGCTATATAGAGCCGCTCAGGCGATGGCCACGGTCGATCTGCGTGACTATGTGATTCCTGATGATGTAAAGGAACTTTGTCTGCCGGTGCTCGCACATCGCGTCGTCTGCCGCGGAGCAGTTCGAGACGGACATCGCGAACGTGCTCGCCAGATCCTCAACGCCATTATGGACGGACTCACTGTGCCGACGTAGTGCTGCCGGTTGCGACATATGCAACAACGATCCACAGCGCGAGTCGCCCCGGATCTTTGCTAAGAAACTTAGCAACCGAAGAAACAAATTTCGTGTTGCTGCAGTAACGTTTTCCGAATGGCAGGAATCAATACTTTTTCGCCCTCATTCGACGCGATCTGTCGTTACCTTATTCTCACCAGATCCGTTGCCACATTGTCCTGTTTCTGAATTCTGATTGCCGGATGTCCAGTTCTGATTCCTCGCCATTCACACCAGCAAGTCTGCACACCGCGCAACTTCGCGAATGGGATAACGCTCACGTCTGGCACCCGTTTACGGCAATGAGCGCTTACGTCAAAGAATGTGCGCCGATCATTGTCAGCGGTGAAGGCTTCGAACTGATCGATTCTGAAGGTCAGCGATATCTGGATGGAATTTCTTCGCTGTGGTGCAATGTGCATGGCCATTGCGTTCCCGAAATCGATGAAGCCATTCGCGAACAGTTGGCCAGAATCAGCCACTCGACGCTGCTGGGGCTTTCCAGCGAAGTTTCTATTCGGCTCGCAAAAGCTCTCGTGGACATCACACCGGACTCGCTGAGTCGAGTCTTCTATTCAGATAGCGGAGCAACGTCCGTTGAAGTCGCATTGAAACTGGCTTATCAATATCACCAGCAGAAATCAGTGCCGGAAACCAGGCGAACAAAGTTCCTGTGCGTTGGCAATGCCTATCATGGTGACACGCTTGGTTCTGTGAGTGTCGGCAGCATGGACGTGTTTCACAGAACGTACAAACACCTTTTATTTCCGACGATCACTGTACCATCTCCCGTCGCAACCCGTGTGACTGAAGGCCACACAAAAGAATCATGGCTTCAGCACTGCTTTGACCAGGTGACGGAATTGTTCAGGCAGCATTACGAATCAGCCGCAGCGTTTGTGATCGAACCACTCGTGCAGGGTGCCGCCGGAATTCTGGTACATCCATCAGGCTATTTAAAACACGTTCGCAGTCTTTGCGACCAATATGGCGTCTTGATGATTGCTGACGAAGTGGCCGTTGGATTCGGACGCACCGGAACGATGTTTGCCTGCGAACAGGAAACCGTGCAGCCCGACCTGATGTGCGTTGCAAAAGGAATATCCGGCGGCTATCTGCCGCTGGCTGCCACATTGGCCAGCGAACAAATTTACAGTGCATTTTTAGGAAACCCAGCTGCGGGACGCACCTTCTTTCACGGACATACCTACACCGGAAACCCGTTGGGATGTGCGGCAGCTTTGGCATCGCTGGATCTTTTCGAAAGCCGAAATGTTCTGACGAATGCTCAAAGCAACGCTACTCTTCTAACCCAAATGCTGGCCGTACTGGACGATCATCCTTATGTCGGAGAAGTCCGCCAAAAAGGAACGATGGTGGGAATTGAACTGGTGAAAGAACGTGAAGCCATGCTTCCGTTCGCCAGCAAAATCCGGCTTGGGCATCAGGTAACATTACAGGCTCGCAAAGCCGGAGTTATCATTCGCCCGCTCGGCGACACAATCGTATTGATGCCCGCACCAGCGATGCCTCAACAGGACGTCGCTCGGTTATGCGACGTGACGATTCAGTCGATTGATGCCGCCATAGCAGCTTTGAATTGACATCACTGAAACGCGATTCAATTACCCACCGTTTGAAACAGCAGGTTGTGTCAGACGTTAGCATGCGACATAAAGGAAAGATCTAAACGGTCGAATGCGCACACAACTTTTAGACAAGCCTTTGGACATCTTCGCGAAGCTCGCTAATAATTTCAGGCGACGTGACCGGCATAGCACAGTGCACGGAATCAAGCAGCGAATGACCTGCTGCCAACGCTGTCCGTTGATCTGGCGGCAGACATTCGCAGTTGATCAGCAGACCTTTCTGCGAAGCTGTAACGCACGCTCGATTCAGCCGGTAAACGGCGGAATTTCGTCGTGGCTGCCAGCGTCGCAATCTTATTGTGTCAGGTGCTGATCGATCTGTTCCAGTACGCATATCAGCCGAACGACGTTCTTTTGCAACTGCATCGCCATTAGGTTAGAGCGACCATCAGTTTCCGGGTACCACCAAGTCTCCATGGAACTTCTCCGCTGCAAAACTCTTGTATTCGACGTGATTCAGCGCATTGTGGACGACACACTGAAGATCGACTAGGGCAGCTTGTAAAGTTGTGGTTTCCAGCTTTGATCTATCTTTGCCCGCACAACAACCGTTCCACCAGCGCCTGCAATCGCGGCCTGACGTTTTTGAGCAATCACGTCCAAATCGCTCACGTCCCAGCCCTGTAACACAGCAATCAACCGACTCGCTGCGATTGGCTTACTTTCGTTTTGAAGCGGCATAGACTGAAACGTTTTCATGGCGTGATCAATCCAGCCAGGCGTATCGCCGTATCGCGAACCGTCTCGCCCGAACATCCGAAACAGCAGTAACACACCCAACTGTCCTGACTGTGCTGCGACAGGTGTGAGTTGCTGCGTTCAGGCCTTCCAGCAAATTCCTTTGAAACAGCCGACTCCGGCACACAGCCCATCTTTATCCCCATCATGTTCTTCGTATTCGGTAACCCACACGGGAATGACTTCGCTATGGGGAGCAACCCTCGACACGGCCAAAACAAACTCTAGCGCAGCGTCTGCTTTCAGAACCGTCGCAGTTTTGATTGGACCATAGTCGGCCGTCCAGGGGCACAGCGGATTTCCGCAACCGCACGCGGACGGAGAACCCTGAATATCATTCACCAAAATTCCGATAGCAGTTGGCTTACCTTCAAGCAGACGTTTCACGCGTATGACATGAGCATCAAAGGCTGCCTGATACATAATCGGAACCCACGGATAATTCTTAATCACTTCGATGTTCGGTTTAGGAACCGGAACATCCTTAAACAGGCGACGCCATTCTGCATGGCCCTGCAGACTGGCCATCCATTCCGGGTGAGCATCCGCAAGTTCCGGGCAATGAGCAATCTCGATCCAATAATAAAGTGCCAGCCCTGATTGAATGATTCGCTGTGCCGCAGCCAGTTCATTTTGACGCTCTTCGTTAGTCACGCCGTTCAGTTCCAGAACCACAGCATTCACATCAGCTGCCGATTTCAACGCGTTCAATTCGCTAGCCGTGATCTGTTGATCGGCCAGCATGACGCCCCGCAAACCGTCGGCGGCGATAAGCTGCGGAGATGCAGAAATTAGAAGCAGAAGACTGGCTGCGATCATCGTGGACATACTACTTTGCAGAAGTTTCATAAACCTGAGTCTCCAGGTTCTCAGCCGCCCAGGCATACCACAAACATTGAATACTGTTGACCCACTGCAGTTCTTTGCCTCGCAAAGGGCCGTCAACCGCCCGACCCGCCAATGTCGAGCGCGTGCCGGTTTCGCGATCTTTGATCGGTGCCGTTTCCGGTGAAACGGCATCAGCATAAAATGTCAGCGTGCGACCATCCACCTGTCGACTGAACGCGGTTGCCGATTTTGTGGGCTGGTACCAGAACACAGCAATCGGCTGTTCTGCCAGAGTATCGTTAAAGCAGGCTCGCTCGCCAACGTCACCCAAACCATACGTTTTTCTGGCTGTACCGACTTCCACCCCAACACTGTCGACATGGGTTTTAGTCTAGCGTCAACTTTACCCAGCGTGCGTTTGGCGGCGTCGCTGATTAATTCCGGCAATGCAGTAACGGTGTACTTGCTGCCATCGAACAAATCGTAAGCTGTGGATTCAGGATGCAACATCAGCCAGTAATCCCAATCGTGACCAAGCTGGGAACGCGAGTGACGTGTTCGCCTTTCTTCGGCCCTTTAATGCACACGCCGCTAAGAGTCGACCAGACATAACCATCTGGCCCTTTCACGATCATCACACCGTTTCGCCAACCGTAAAATCTGTAGCCATAGTCTTTCTTGTAGCCCGCCACGTAACCGCCATCAGGATCGTAGAAAAACAATCCGTACGTATCGTTGACGACGCGCGGACCTGCTAAAAAATGACGAAGAGACACCGCACCGCCATTATAAGCGCCACGTATCCACGCAATCACACGATCATTGCCTTCAATCAAGCCCTTGCAATGCTGAGTCGAACAGTACAAACACGGAGGTTCTGTAAGCGACTTAAATAAATCCGGCTTGACAATAATTCGATCCTGTTCGGAAGCGTTTTCATTCGCCCTGCACGCGTTGTTCAGCGGCAGTATCAGATAAGCCAGCAGCAGACATACTGAAGTTTTGGGAAGTGTTTTCTCATTCCCAAATTCTAGCCACACAAAAGCCGAGTCCGCCAGCGATGCACAGGAATTGCCTCAGAGACTCATTGGTTCAGATCCGCAAGCGATCGTCGTAGCGAAGCTCGTGTTTAGGTTCGGCCGGTGAAACCATAGGCCAAGGTCGAAAGTCTTAACGACATCCTCCGGTGTGCCGCACCTTTTGTAGCTTGCTCTGTAAAGATCAAAAGTTGCTGAATTACTTCAGTGCAGTGGGAGCGTCGGGCTGCTGCCAGATGCTCATGCCGCCGTCAACAAACAGCATCTGGCCGTGCATATGCTCGGCAACGTCGCTGAGCAAAAAAACGGTCGTACCGCGGACGACTTCAGGTCCGGGGACTTTTCCGTTTGGAGTATGCAGTTCCATCCATTCACGAACATGCTTCTGTTGCAGAGCAGGTTCCGTCAGTGGAGTACGAAACAATCCAGGAGCAATTCCGTTTACTCGAATTCCATGCGGAGCCAATGTCACGGCCAGTGATCGCACCATCGATTCGACAGCGCCCTTTGATGTGTCGTAGGCTACGTGAGTCGGTTCGGCCAGACGTCCGTTGATGGAACCAGTGATCACAATTCGGCCGTTGACTTTGTTCCTGACCCAGATTCTGGCGAAGTGCTGAACAAGGACAAACTGAGAATACACGTTTAGTTTCATCGTGCGATCGAAGGTTTCAAAGTCCATGCCCAGAAACGGCTGGTCGATATATGTTCCTGCATTACATACCAACAGATCGATATTCGGAGCAACTTCCAACGCCAGATTCGCAACATCGAGTGCGCAGGCCGGTAAGTTTCCGGCCAGGTCTCCAACAACCAAGGGCACATCGCCGCCGCAGGCAATCCGGGCACTTTGGGCCTCGTCGTCATTTCGCAAACCATGCAAAACAACTGATCCCCCCGCCTCACAAATCCCAACGGCCATCTCACGACCAATTCCCAGCGTGCTGCCCGTTACAAATGCTGTTCGTCCCGCCAGCTGGCTCATCGTAAGACTTCCCTTTAACAAATATTGTGAGTTCGTTTTCACGTCGCGTTTTACCAGGAAAGATCGTTTGCAAACAACCATTCCGGTCGGCACTTGGTGACCTTTGTTCAGATGGCTATGATACAGCCGTAAGAAACAGTCGACTCTGCTTGTTTATCAAGAATTCCGTTATGGTCAATCGCTCAATACTTTTCGCAGCCATGTTGCTGTCGGAAGTCGCTATACAGTCAGCAGCAGTTGCTCAATCATTAGACGCAGCTCAGGCAATCGCAAAGTTACCTGCAGCTACCAATCAGTCTGACCAGGCGACGGCGACGCAGGACGCAGCAGAAGACGTTTCGCAACCTGAACCAGAAGGTCCGCCACCGCTTAAGCCACTGCCAGAACAGTTGTCAAATCTACTGAAGTCTGCCGTTTCACTAAACCCGGAAAACACCGTATTGCTGGACGCAAAGAACAAACGCGTGCTGATGCATACTCAAGTGGCCTGTGAAGACTGTCCTTTGGAAATGCTGTGTTGCACAGAACAAACCAAAGAACACGAATCGATTCTGTGGCTGCGAGGACGCGCGTTTATTGTGCATTCGGCACTGTTAGCCGCTGGTGCCAAACCCGGCGAACCGGCATTGTTCACACCAACGTTTACTCAGCCGTGGGGGCAGAAGATCGGCATCTTCCTGAATTGGGTCGACAAAGATGGCAAGCTGCAACGAGCTCCCGCTCAGTCGTGGATGCGACGCAGCGTTTCCCGATATTATTCAGCTCCACTGGAAAAGCCGCCGGAAGGTATCACCATTCCACACCAGGAACTGCGGTACGATCCGTACAACAAAGAAATTTTGTGGTACGGACAAATGACCAATACGCAACGTGACGAGCTACTGGCTCTTTGCCCGGAACAGAAGTACCAGGCGGCAATTCGACAATTCCACAAAGATAGCCAGACAAAGCCGATGGAGGCAGAATTTGTATTTGCCGGCAGCTATCACTACGTAATTGATGGCACAGATCGAAAAGTCTACGCCGCCGAAGCCGGATACCTCATGTGCGTCGCCAACTTTGCCGGCGCACTGATTGATGTAACAGAAGTCAGCAGTGCCAGCGATGGAGGTCAATCTTACGAAGCCTGGCCCGGCAAAGTACCGCCGCGTGATACTCCCGTGATTGTGGAATTGATTCCATCTGCAGAAATGGTCCCCAAGCCAAAACCCGTGACACCAACTGCCGTCCAGCCTGCCGCGGACGATCAGCCAAACACCGCAACCAGTCAACCTGTCGCGCAGCCAACAGAAGTGAAGCCGTGAACGTTCTCCGATGAAGCCACTTCCGATTATCGAATCGTGCGACAATTGCGGCGCGTGTTGCATGAGAACTCCGGTGCCGCCGTTTCAGCCGGGCGAAGAATACGAAAAAGACGTGCCTGAAGAATTGCTGCAGCTGATTCGCGATCGCGTCGCGGCAGACCAACACTTCGACCTGATCAGCTGCGTCTGGTTTGACGAACAGAAAAAATGCTGCCAGCACTATGAAATCAGACCCCAGGCGTGTCGAACCTTTGAGGTTAACAGCGATGCCTGCCACATGTCGCGCTGGGACGTTGGCGTTGACATCTGAGTGCTTCCGCTATTCCAGTCGACGTGAGGTTTGCACGACGAACGTCTGATGCTGCATAACGGAATTCGTCAGAATTCCACCGCCGTCTGCATTCTGTCAGAGACGGCCCCAAATTGCAGATTGACAAGCACGCGAGAGCAACTGAATCCAGCCTTTACAAAATACACTCGCTCGGGCGTCGTACTTGTACTGGAAAGTTCTCCAGTACGGTTGTCGGACCGCTGCCAGGCAGCCGCGGTGGCTTCCCACCGCGGCGTGTCGAGTCCTCAAAAACGTTTCTCCAACATGTTCGTTTCAATGCTGTTGTAAAACGGCAATCTTTCATACGATGCCAACATGACACTGATCAATGCATCTTTATTGGCGGGCGTAATTCTGGCAGGACTTCCCATCCTGTTGCATTTGATGATGCGCGCAAAGCCAAAGCGAATTGAATTTCCCGCGTTGCGACTACTGCAGGCTCGACAAACGTCGAATTCCCGTCGTATGCGCCTGCGGCATCTACTGCTGCTTATTCTGCGAGCCATCGTAATCGCCGTCGCGGTACTGGCTCTGGCGCGGCCGTCTCTTCCAGCCGCTCAATATGGGCTAACGTGGTACGAATGGCTGCTACTGAGCTCGGTGATCGCCGCAGCTGCTGCCATCTATTACTGGCGTTCCCAAAACGCGGCAGCGGCCGGTGGCGCCGAACACATGCTGCGAGAACGTCGCGGGCGGATGCGTGCCGGGACGCTGCTGGGCGGATTACTAGCTGCAATCATGTTCGTCGCGTTGCCGTGGGGCTACCGATTGCGAGCTGAAATTACGGCTCCGCACAGTGCCATGTCGGCCGACATTCCTGTGGCCGCCGTGTTTGTGTTTGATACCAGCCTTAGCATGACATACAAGCACGAAAGCCTGACTCGCCTTGAGCAGGCTATGTTGATGTCTGTCGACCATCTTAGTGTTCTGCCAGCTCAAAGCCGCGTGGCCGTGGTAACAACAGATCCGGATTCCGAAGCCGTTTTCCAGGCTGACCTGGCCGGTGTTCGTTCTCGCATTGAGGACCTAAAGCCTTATGCGGTTCCACGATCTCTGAACGCGGTTCTGAAATCTGCCATAGAAACGCATGTGGCAAATCGAGAACAGGTGCAATCCGAAATGGGGACCATCGATTCGTTTGCTCGCGAAATCTATCTGCTGACCGACATGTCTGAAACAGCGTGGCAGCATCCTGACGAATCCGGCATTCACGATCTGCTTGTGCAACACGACTGGCTGCAACTGTACCTGATTGATGTCAGTGTTCCGAATCCCAACAACATTGCATTAACCCAGTTAAGACTGGATCGAGAATCCACGGTGGGCGGACAGGGCGTCAGTATTTCTGTTGCCGTTTCCGCAACCGCCAGCGCCAGCCCAACGGCCACGCTGGAACTCTTCATGTTAAGTCAGGAAGGTGAAGAAATTGCCGGCGGAGGCATTATCGGCAGCCCTCGTCAACAGGTCAGGTTTGAAGGCAGTGCACCCGTGAAAACGTTTCAGGTTACTGGCGACGCGAATGTGCCATACCAGCGAGGCTTCGTGAGACTGGCTGCACCTGATCCTTTGGCAGTGGACGACATTCGCTATTTCACGTTCGGCGTCTCGGCTGTACCCAGAATTTTGCTGGTCGGTGATCGCGACATTGACACCACCTTTCTGGAAAACGCGATGCAACCGGTTCTGGCTGAAGCCCGGGGCATCAAACGCTATGAATGCAAATCTGTCACACCGTCTGAATTCAGCCGCGAATCGCTCGCCAACTACGATGTCGTTTGCGTGGTCAACTGGACCCGCCCCGATGAATCCGCCTGGATTGAAATCGAGCACTTTGTCAGCGACGGCGGCGCATTGTTCATAACGGCTGGCGGCGAAGAACTGCTGCAACCGAGTTACTGGAGCACCCCCGCAGCCGAAGCGGTGCTGCCAGGAATTCCGCTAGTGGCCGTGCCGTTTCGAGGCCAGCCCGGGCAATTGAATCTTGTCGCAGAAGATAATCCAATCTGCAGCATATTTTTGAAGAACCCGGAATTAAAAACAGAGCTTTCTAGAGCACTATTCGATCGATGCTGGACTGTAGAGCCAGCCGATGATGCGAGAGTGCTAATGGAATTCAACGATCGCACGCGACGGGCCGCACTAATTGAACGCAAAGTCGGCAAAGGTCGTGCGTTGATGTTCCTATCGGCGATGGATAACAATGGCATCGATAAGTGGAACGAAAATTTCGTCAACAACGATCCGTGGGCGTTTATAATATTGGTCGATCAGACGATGCAATACCTGACAGGAGCCACGAAAATTAAACGCAACTTCATCGTGGGTGAACCGGTTGAAATTGACGTGCCCGCCGCAAAACGCTTCAGTCAGTATCGAGTCGCTCGACCACGTTTTCGGCTGACAGAAGGCACTTTTCCGTTTAACGAAAGGTCCATTCTATTGACCGATATCGACGAAGCCGGACACTACCAGTTGCGATCTGCCGAAGAAGGCGTCTCGTTTTCTGCCGACTTTGCAGCCAACAACATCGACGAAGAAAGCAACCTCAGCCCCATTAACGAAGACGCTCTAAACAGCATTCTGGGTGATGAGCGATATGCACGAGTTACTAATCCGGAACAGCTGGATCGAGCAGTGAATCTTGGTCGTCTGGGCGTGGAGGTCTTCCCCGTTTTGATGGGCCTGTTGATTCTGTTGTTCTGTGCCGAACACCTGATGGCCAACTTTTTCTACGATCAGGAACCGCAGCCCAACCCGGCCTCGTCGGCCGGCCGACAACCCACCACCGCCTGATTTGTCACCGCTGAAATTCGCTTCATTAAAGTCCTGCGATCTTCCCGGATTGGCCTGAATTCCGGGGCTGTTCATCAGTCTACAGCGACAGGTTCAAACGGATCAGCAAAACGCGGATCGCTGATCAGCTTGTGATCGGTCAGCGTCTTAAGAAATTCCGTTAACGCGACCTTCTCACGCTCCGGCAGCGCCAGCCCGTTCGCGGCGATGTCTCGCAGTCGTGGATCAAGATTCGGGTGGGGTTTCACACTCCAGTTGTAGTGTTCAAGAACTCGATCCAAAGTCAAAAATCGTCCGTCGTGCATGTACGGAGCCGTCAGTTCCACGTTCCGCAGCGACGACACTTTGAACGCACCAAAACTTGCGGCATCTTTTGTGTAGCCACCAACGCCGCCGTCCGCACCCATCAGATCGCCGTCAATTCCGTTCACCGTCGCGGCTTCCACATAGAAGAATGCCGATTGCCGCTGACTGCTTCGAGTGCTGACTTCCACAGTTGCCGCGTCATCAATGTGGGCGATTTCACCAGTGGTAGCCTGATCGGCAAGATGACACTTTGCGCAGCCGCCGCGATGTAGAAACTGCTGCTTGCCATAGTTTTCCTGTTCCGTGAAATTCGGAAATGGATCATCCACGCTCGCAACCATCGCTCGCCCAGCGTCAAAACGAGAACGATACGAAACAATGGATCGAATAAACTGAGCCAGAGCTTTCGCAATACCATCTGCAGATACGCGATCGCTGCCAAAGGCATTCTGAAACAAAGCCGCGTAGATCGGATCGGCCTGAAGCTGAGGCACAAGCTGGTTCAACGAATGTCCCATTTCAACCGAATTTCCAATCGGCATTAACACCTGTTCTTCGAGCGTCGCCGCGCGTTCGTCCCAGAAAAAACGGCCGCTGGCATAGTAGCGGGCATTGACAAGACTCATGGAATTTCGAGTCACCGGTTTGCCATCAAAACCGACGCTGAACTGCTTCGCATCGGTGAAAGCCAGTTCCTGACGATGACACGACGCGCATGAGATACTGGCATTGACCGACAGAACTGGATCATAAAACAGAACCCGCCCCAGAGTTGCTCCGTGGTCCGTGATGGGATTGACCGGCGGAGTGTTGTCGCGTCGTTTGGCAACAGCTTCAAAGTGCTTCGGCAGCTGATCGTTGCCGTATTGAAACGGACGTTCGGGCAGGTTAAGCCGGCGAGATCTATCGCTATCGCCTGCCACGGCAACCGCCCAGATCAGACAGGCTGTGACGAAATATAGAATCAGCTTTGACATCAGTTCAATCGCAACAGAACACCGATACGCATCAGCACGTAATTTTAAGGGAGAAGCGTTGCTCAAATCCACCGTCCCTTTCTGCAGGAAGGTGCTGATGCCGGATGACGGTCGCCTGCGTCCTTTATCGGGGCCTGGCGGCGTAATTCGGACGTTCTCCGACTGGTCCGACGCCAGTGGTTGGATGCAGTCCGAACACCGCTACAGCAAGCTTCTCAAAATAAGCACGCAACGCGAGCGAGCGTGTTTTGCAAAACCTGGATTCACTTGCTCGCGCTGCGTGCTTGTACATTTGGGATTTCAGGAACGCCGGCAGCTACTGAGATGAGTCCGGCCACTGAGGCGATTCACAAGGCGGAACCAGGAATTAACGAATGTCTGGAACGTGCTGAACCTTGCGAATCGCAGAGCGAAACCCACAGCACTGTTGACCGTTTCTGACCGAGAATTATCAGAACGATCGCGAAATCGCAGGAAATCAACGTCCGCCGAATGGTTGTTAGCTAGGGGTTAGCATATTGCGGTCTGCGACAATTCACTACACTCCGACATCAAAGGCTGAATGGCGAAGATCGCGTTATTCCCGGACCATTATAACCGCGAACGAAACGGAGTTCTGTACATGTCCTTGAAACAAATCTGCCACGCTGACTGTGAATCCACAGTGCGACACGCAGAAGTTCCCCAGACCAGGCTGACCGTCCGAACGAATGCAATTGTCGAAATCAGCCTGCAGCGTCTGTTACGCTTGCTGATTGGTGCACGACCCGTCCTGCAGGCTGTGCTGCTGATGTTCATCCAGTTTGCATTTTTCGAAGTAACATTTGCTCAAAATTCGGGCATTGCTGTACCGGCCGGTTTTCGAGTCGACCACTATGCCGACGACGATCTGGCTCATGACATTCAATGCATGACAATTGACACCAAAGGACGCGTCGTGGTGTCCGGACCGGGGTATGTTCGGATTCTGATTGATTCCGACAGCGATGGTAAAGCTGACACGTTTAAGCAATTCGCGGATGGCCCCGGCACGGGTTGCCAGGGCATGCACTTTATGGGGCCGCATCTGTTGTGTTCGGGCGATGAAGGAGTACTGATTTATCGCGACGACGACGGCGATGATCGCGCCGATGGACCGCCGACGACCATCCTGAAAATTACGTCTGGGGGAGAACACAATGTGCATTCCATTCAGCGAGGTCCCGACGGATGGTGGTACATCATTGCCGGCAACCTGTCCGGAGTCACCAACAGCTATGCAAAGCTACCAACTTCGCCATTAAAGAATCCTGAAGCTGGCGTGCTGATGCGATTGAAGCCGGATTTGTCCGAAGGTGAAATTATTTCGGACGGATTCCGCAACGCCTACGACTTTGCCTTCAACCCGGCGGGAGACGTTTTCACTTTTGACAGCGACGGCGAACGAGATGTTTCTCTACCGTGGTATGTGCCATGCCGAGTATTCCATGTCACCCCTCGATCCAATGCTGGCTGGGTTTCCAGAAGCTGGAAACGCCCCAACGAATTCCCTGATATGCCACCCGTGGTTGCGGAATTTGGTCGAGGCTCACCAACCGGCGTGACGTGTTATCGCCATGTGCAGTTTCCCAGTCGCTATGACGGAGCGTTGTTTGTTCTGGATTGGACGTTTGGCCGAATACTGGCGGTTTCTCTGGAAGAAAAGGACGGCCTTTGGAAAGGCAGTCCCGCTGTATTTGCAAAAAGCACGGGCAATTTTGGGTTTGCTCCCACCGACGCTGAAGTTGGCCCGGACGGCAGTTTGTTCGTCTGCGTTGGTGGCCGAGGCACACGCGGAAGCGTGTTTCGCTTTGTCTATACAGAAAACGAAGCCAAGCCAGCAGCAAGCCCCGCGGCTGACGCAGATGCAGTCGAAAAGTTGAATTTTGTACTAAGTGCTTCTCAGCCAGAAAGCAGCTGGTCGCTGTCTCAATGGCTGCCGGTTGCCACCAGTCTGGGGCAGGCTGCGTTTGTGGCGGCCGCTACAGACGAAGGCCGCCGGCCCATTCAGCGTGTTCGAGCCATCGAAATTCTGACGTCGTTGTTCGACGGCCTTGATCCCGCGACAGCGACAAAGCTGACATCCGCCAGATCTGTGCCTGTGCGAGCTCGAACGGCGTGGTCCGTTGGCCGAACAAACCCGTCGTCGCCCAATGAAGATGTCATCTTTAGGCTATTGGACGACAGGCAGCCACTGGTCGTCCGCTTTGCTTTGGAAGCGTTGATGACCGTGCAGGACAAACAGGTGCTGGACAAATGCCTGCCACTTATCGCCGTCGCTTTAGGATCGCCCGACGCGGCCGTACACAGCGCCGCAGCAAATACCATTGTGCGACTTAGTGACACTCAAACCAAACAAGTGGCTCAGCTGGTGGAATCCAGCGTCTCTGCCAGAATTTGGTTGGCAATGGGAAGGACCGCTCGCTCCAGCGCTGTCAATTTGCCGAGCATCAAAATTGCTATCCAGGTTTTGCAGCAATCCGATGCGACGTTCGAACATCGAATCGCCGCCCTGCGTCTGCTGCAGCTTTCACTGGGCGACGTGGGTCCTCAAGCAGACATATGGGCGGCTTTTGAAAGCTATACCGCGCGAGGTGACCTAAAGTCGCCAGGTCTTCCGCTGGACGAAATCCGCCAACTGGTGGCGAAAGCGTTTCCTTCCGGAGACGCTGTCTTAGATCGAGAACTCATTCGCACCATCGCGATTCTCGGTTCAACCGATCGAGCACTCATTGACAAGCTGTTGGCGACAATCACACCCGTATCTTTGCCGTCCCATGACATTCACCGCCTTGCAGCCATCAGCCGCATTCAGACTGCTCGAACTGAAGAAAAATCCGCTGCCACAGCAAAAGTTCTGGTTGATCTGGACATCAAAATCGTGCAGCAGCATCTTAAACAGGATGCCAACTGGGACGCTCGGATCATTGAATTGTACGAAGCGTTGTGCGTTGCCGATCCGATGATTCCCAGCACAATCGGGGCGCAATCGGGCTTTGGACTTCCCGGCCACGTCATGTTTCTGCGGAAAATTTCCCCCGACAAAACTCAGCATGCCATCGACGGATTTGCTAAACAGATTCAGGCCAAAGAAGACTATGAATGGAACAGCGATGTCGTGTTTGTGCTTGGGAATTCTGCGCGCAAAGAACATCTGCGACTGGTTCGCGGCCAATTG
This sequence comes from Fuerstiella sp., assembly GCA_041689795.1. Lineage (GTDB taxonomy): Bacteria > Planctomycetota > Planctomycetia > Planctomycetales > Planctomycetaceae > Fuerstiella. The sequence continues at coordinate 36,547 of JBDNFN010000277.1, forward strand.
GACAATCTGTCAATTCAGGATGCCGTGTTAACCGTGATATCGCGAGTTCCAATGCCGGAAGACCGGAACATTTACCTGGCAGGCATTGACTCTGCGCAGTTATCTGCCGTTGAAGCCTGTTTTAACGCGTTAATGAAGTTGCCTCGCAGCAGCGACGCGGCAGAACAGTTTATTCTGCTGTCTGCCGCTCAACGATTGACCCATGACCCGAAGGAATTTCAGATACGCGAAACCGTCATCCGACTGCTGCAGAACAACCTTTCACAAAGCTTTGCTTTTGTCTTTGGAGAAGCCGGACACAAGCCTCAGCCAGAAGCCATCCAGCGCTGGGCCGACTACCTAAAGTCCCGCTACCCCGACTTTGTACCGATATTGGACGGTGGGCAGGAAGCGGCGATGGTTCTGTCTATGGTGGACACCGTTGCCTGGGAAACCGGTGATGCCGTTCGCGGCAAACAGCTGTTCACGAAGCTGTCGTGTGCGAAATGCCACGGCGGCCGAACAGCTCTGGGACCGGATCTTCAGGGAGTTGCCAAACGGTTTTCCAGAAAGGATCTGTTCGCTTCAATCGTAGATCCCAATCGAGATGTTTCAGCTCGTTACCAACTGACAACCGTGGCCACAAACGCAGGCAAATCATATTCGGGCCTGGTGGCATACGAATCCGTCGACGGAGTCATTCTGCGTGACGCCAACCAGAACACGTATCGCATAGAAGCGGAAGACATCGACACTCAGGTTAAACGCCGAGTATCGTTGATGCCCAACAGCCTGCTGAAAAACGTGACTCCCCAGAACCTGGCAGATCTGGACGCCTATATCCGCGGCCTGTAAAGCAACAGCCAAGACCCCAGCTCGACCCGGGCTGGGGCATCCAGCGAGATTTCGAAGGAATCAAATACGCATGCAGCCACCAGTCGGTGTGAAACACTGCAGCGTCGTGCCTTATCGTTCTGTTTTACTGCTAACTTCTGTTGGGTGAAGTCGTAAAACCGCACCGCGAACGTCTCGATACCAGCACGCCGCCCAAGCGAGTGTGTTTTGCAATGGCTGGATTCACTTGCTTGGGCCGCGTGCTTGCAGAGCTGAGGTTTTCGGACTGCCTTTGGCAGTCTATGACCAAACTCAACCGGTCAAGATGCGACAAAACCTGAAAGCCGAAGCCGCTGCGTAAAACAGTGAGTCGACATGCGAACTCGACGCCATAGGCAGCACATCCCGCAGCGTTGGACGGCCGACGTTGTAGAACATCACACGCGTCCATGAATACTCAAGAATACCGCAACAGATACACGCCGTGCGTCCCAGCACGATACAAACAAACAACCGAAGCATCGCTCGTTGCTTGCTGGCTCATCAATCCGGCTGGAACCAAATGATGCCTTAGCGCAGGGAAAAGCCCTCAATCCGCAAACGCGAATCGAGGGCTATGTAGTTCAGTAATAAGGCATGCCCGATTAGTTCGAGTCAGATGGCAGGTCAGCTCGGTACTTGACCAGTCGCTGCCAGTCAAAACTACCAGTCCCCTTGTCGTAGGCATTCAGTAACTCAGTGCGGTCGATAATAAATACAGCGCGTTGTTCCCAACCAGCATCATTCGTTTCATTGTTATCTGCGTCCAGATCCAGCCCCATCCGTTCACCAACACGAATCAGTCCACTGGCAGGATCTTCATATGCTCTAAAGTATGCCGCAGTTCCGTAGATTATGAACGAATCACTTACGGTTGTTGTGTTGTTATAAAGCTTGCCAAGAATCTGGTGACGCTCACGCTGACTTGTGGCGGCCGAAACCGTGTTCGGATTATCGTGGAAGGTCGTGGTGCCAACTTCCAGCCAATGGCGGTTTGTGTTAGTTGCCCCGTCATTCACATCAGCATTAAATCGCCGAAGAATGGTGTCCTCTATGGACGTATCACTTCCGGAAACGCCACCCACTGATGCTTTACGATAGCCAGTAGACCGGAATGGGCGAGCGTTTGGGGTGCCGGGAATCCAGAACGTCGATGTCGAATTAGCGATGGGGTCATAGACCATTGTTGCACCATCACGTTCAGCAATAAATTCGAACCAATGGTCTTTATAGCTGCTTGTGATTGCACCGGAATTGTCGCGTATTGCAGATGTACCGGTAACACTAGTTGAAGCCGACGACATGTATGGCATGAACTGATTGTCAGTGTCGACGCCAGATCCCACGTTACCCGGCACGTTATACACGGGCACATCAGCAAAGAATCCATCGTCGATCAATCCCGCGTAGACTTCAATGTGCCGGATGCCGTTCAGATTGATCTTGCCCGGTAGCCGAATTCGGGTGAGATAGTCACCCAGCATTGTGTTTACACGTGAAGGAACTTCCACAAACTGCAGCAGTCGGTACCACGCGTTGTCATCAGGGTCGTTGCCAACCGGCATAATGTCGGGCTGTAGAAACATCGAAACGGCATTGCCCGCAAGATCCGGGTTGCCATCTGCATCCACTGTGCCCATTGAAACCGACATTTGCTGAGCCGGAGCGAATCGCATTCTCTGCAATCGTTGAGTCAACAGATTCGGGCCCACAACGGGCACATGAAACAGCTCAACTGGTGAAGCGAAGTCGCGGTCAAAGTGTGGCTGCCACAGACTGAATGGCGTTGACGCATTTCGATCGTTGACATTGGCGATTGTGTTAAACCGGTTGTCGACGGGGGCTGCCGGATGGCCAGTGGCGACCGCATCCTGTGCGTCCAGAGGTTCATCGCGTTCTTCGCTGCTTAACTGTGTTAGATCCGCGACAGCAGTGTAGGTGCCCATATTGTTGGTGAAATTGAACAGGTCTTTGAACTCAACGCGAATACGATCCACTTCAATCCATGGGTTTTCGGCCAGTGGAGCAAGCGGAAGATTTGGGTTCAGTCTTCTTCGTAGAACAACTTCAAATCCCTGTCCGGTTTGTGTCGAACCAATCGCTGGTGCTAACGCAGCGGGAAACCCAAATTGGGAGTTCCCCAAATACTGTGTCGCCGCTGAATTGTACGGTATGCTTTCAAGAAAACGGCCTTTATCAGTGATGTTCAGGTCGTAGAGATACCGTGAATCGTGCGAAGTATGAATCGTGTCCAGATCGCACTTAGGAGCCACCCCGCCTCCGGAAATCGCTGTTGCTGCGACGTCTGGAGAGATCAGTGGATAGTTGGTGACCCCGGTGGCCTGCAGATAAAGGTCTGACGAGCCAATTCCCAACGGATCAGTTCTTAATGAATCACTGGTTGTTGTGTTCGAAACAGTCGCCATCGAAATCGAAAACCTGTTTCCTCCGGACACGGCTGCGTTTCCGTCCATGAAGCTCATCGTCTGCGTCAGGACAGTGTCCTGAGGTGCTGCATTCGCTGAAGTCCTATCAACTCTGGCAATCTGCCAAATTGCTTTCTCTGAATTTCCTGTCGAAGCATTGCCCGTTATTCCATTGACGCTAAGAGGCACTGGATAGGGCTGATTGTTCTGCAGTTCCATATGCAATACGTAGCGGTCTTTACGTTCCGTGTCCGGGGTTGAAAGAACCGTGCCGCTGCTGTTGTCGTCGAACATCGTGGTCGGATCGTTGGACATTCCGCCCAGCTTGGCGAAGTCTTCCATCCGAACAGCCAAAACTTCGCTGAATGACAACTGCTGAGCTTCCACTCCAAACACAACGCCACGTGTTGCCGTGTCTAAATGATAAAGTCCATTAGCCGTTAAACCAGAATTCGACAAAGTACCCGGATCGTCCGTGTAGGCGTCGTCATCGAAATTCCAGCCATCGCCCAGGTTCTTGTCGTATTCGAACTTGGTAATCACATCATCGGCATCCATGGCGTCCACCATGTTGACAGCAAACTGTGCCATGCGTCGCAGTTCAGCGTGTGAGTAAATCCCCTGCCCCGAATTGTCACCGGTTGCATTTTTGATGAAAGAACCGGAAGACTCAGCATCGCCAATTGTGTACAGCAATACATAGATATCGCGAGCCAGCTGCTGACGATCGCGACGTGCCCAAAATTCCCGTTCCCGCAGATTCCGTGGTGGGTAGTTTTTCAAGGCAGCTGTTCCGGCAGCTGTTCCCACAGTCGGCACAGTTGTCACACTCGATGCAAATGCAGTCCCGCCTGAGTCCGTTTCTGTTGCATAGGGATGTTCGGTCAACGCTCGAAAACGCATTCCGGCACGCTTGATGTAGGCCAGAAAATCAGGCGATGATTCCAACGGCGTATCAGCCGTTCGAGTGACGTCCAGAATGTGATTGATGCTTAGTGGAAGCTGACTGATCAGGTCTCGTGTTTCACCAACTTCGGATGTTAGCAATCTACGCACGACAGCTCGGAATGGATCGCTTGACGGAATTGCATCGGCCAAATTGTAGGCTTTGAAGGGCGTGATCGCTCCGAATTGTGGTGGAAATTCACCACGTCCATCGTTGTCTGTATCGGCCGTCCATTCCCACCAGCGTGGACCGTCGTCACCGGAACCACCGTCGCTCACAAGGTTAGGACCAAGATCCTGGCGATGCATTACAGAACGCAGCGTGTTGCTGATTGTTGTGAAACGATCTGAAATGTTTGACCCCGGTCTAAAGGCCGAAACGCCCAGGTTGTTCAGCCGGTCGCTAAGAGTCGTCAATGGACCTGCCACGTCTGTCGCGCCAAGATGAGCGGGTACAGCGTCTGCCGGAGAGAAGATTGAGTCATCCGGGCGAACGGCAAAGTCGATGTCGTTGACGACCTCCAATGGATCTTCATAACCCAGGTTGTACTTCGGCAGATTCACCAGATTGTCGGCTGTGGTTGCCAGATTCTGGTCTCGACCGCCAAGGAACTTTGGATCGTTGTAGATGCTGCCAACTTTTCCCACCAGTGAATAATTGTTATAGCGTTGCCAACGTTCCGGTCTGGTTCCCACGTCCTGAAACAGGTCGGTGAGCCGCGGGTCGCCCGCCAAAGAAGTGCGACCAGTTCCACTGATATCCAGAGGATGAATAAAACCGCGTTTGACGCCGGTGTATTGACTGGCAACACCTTCAAGAGCGTTACCGTTGTCGTCGAACCCCTTCTTGCCACTAAAACTGATATCGTCCGTTGAATTAGTCACCATGTCTCCGGCACGTCCTGGACGTGGAAGACTCCAGATATCGCGGCCATTATTGGCGTGATACCAAACCGCGCTGGCATCGCCCCAGCGGCCATCCCAAACATTGCCGGTGGAATCGATTCGCCCAGTCGTCAAGAACACCCATTCCATATTGGCCTGTTCGAGGCGGTTTGAGGGAGCAGCCCCAAACCATGTTCCGAATGCAACGTCCGTCGAAAGAGCATCTGTCGGAGGCGCCATTGCCCAAATTGGACTGACTTCATTTGGTCCCAGTCCCTGATTGGACGTCGACAACAACGTCATTGACATGACGCTGCTTCCGGAACCGCCCGCGATCTGATCGGTGATTTTCTCTGTGCGGTCAAGAGCCGCAAGATTTCCGTGGCTGTTTAGGTCAATCAGTGCGCCAAGGTCATAAATGGTAAATGAGTGTAGTGTTGTATACAGATCACCGCTGGCTGTTTCCTGAACGGGATAGGCAGTGTCCAGCCAAATGCCTTCAAAGATGCCATCACCGTCGTTGTCCTGGTCAAGACGCATGTTGGTTCCGTCCGGGCCACTGGTCGTGCCCGGTGAATGGCCCGTGTAAACGCCAAGTCGACCAAATTCCGGCGGATTGACATCCTCGTTGGGTCGCAGTGGAAAGGCGCCGATGGTCCCTAACAGCCCCGCGTCGGCCGGATGGTTGTTATCAATGTAGCGTCGAATCGGTGTACCACCGGAATCGAATCCAGCAATATGGTGCTGGCTGGGACGGAACGAACGCTGAGCATACTCTGGGTGGCCCGTTGCGCTGGAATGATCGTACCAGTCGTTGTCTGTCGGCGTGTTATTGTTGCCATTGCCATTAGTCAGACTGGACTTCATCAGCCCTGGTCGGAAGAAACTGGGAATGAACACCGGCACCCGTTCGTAGCGTTCTGTTGTTGGCGTATGAGCGCCACCATTGTCACGAATGGCCCAGCCACGGTGCGCCAAAAACAGGTTGTTAATGTCTGGGTAGGTGTAGTCTACGTCTGGTTCAGCAAACAGTCCGAACTGACCGCGAGCGGCGGTGATATCGCCTTCCGTCACGTTAAACGCAGATCCACTCCACGCGGCGGGAGAAGATACAAAGTTCAACGGATTCTGAACCGCACTTGAAAAAGCATCTCCGGTGCCATCGTAATTCTGGTCAACAACCGGCAGTCCGGCACCGTTGTAAATCACGCGAATGCCTGACCCCGAATGCGGGACGGCGTCATATCCAACAGTGCCACGCAGCATCGAATGGCGGGTTCGTGGATCCCACAGGATGCTGCCCTTTTGATTATTGGTGGGACCAGTCAGAATTTGCTGCAAGGCCCACGGAAACGGATCGTCAGAAACGAACACATCAGACTTTGCGGCTTCCGAAAAGTAATCGGCGGCGGCCCGTTCCTGAGCAGAGAATGTGTAAAACACCATGCCCGTAAATGCCAGCAGACCCAACAGCGCCAGCACGATCAGCAATGTCGAACCGCGACGTGAGTCGGCTTGACGTTGAGTCTTTTTTGTTCTGCGTTTCATAGTTCCGGCTCCTAAGAATTCACCGGTGGAAGACTCAGATCACCTGAGTCCCAGCAACGGAATGTTGCAGTTTGACGGGATCGTTCAGAACGATTTTCTTCAGTTAACTAACGATCTGTCGTGACCGGAAGCACAAGTCCCAGTTGTCGCAACTTCTCGGTCTTCTGATCATAGAATTGAACAGTCACTCGAATAGAACGCAGTGGCTGTCGGTTATCGATTGATCGCCATACAGCTGGATCTCCAGCAGCCAACGTGTTGCGTCGATCAGAAAAACGCTGACCGGGAACTCGGCTGAAAGAAGGCGGAGTTAGCGCGTCTCCGGCGTAACCAGACTGGATGCAAACGTACGCAATTTGAAATGCCTGAGCTGGAATGCCCGGTGCGTCAGCCACCCAGTCGAAAGTACCATTTGCATTTGTGTCTGTAAACGGAGCGAAGACTACATCACCAGCTTGGTATGTGTGGTAATTCCAATTGCCCGGGTCGATATCCGAGAAATCGCTGGGAACCCAATAGCCCTTGTTCTGTTCATTCAGCCCCGTCTCGCGATCGTACTCGTAGTATGGGTTTGGCATTGAAACCACAGAAGGCCCCGGCCCGCATGGTGCAATATAAGACTCTCCAGTTTTGACAACAGGATCCTCTTGACGTGGTGGATAATATCGATACGGAATAAACGGGGCTGATGCAGCTACCGTCGGATTCCATGAATCAAACACGTGATTGTTCGCAGCAGCAGCGTCAGCGGCGGTTTTATTTGCTGCAGCAGCAGCGACTCGTGGACCATGTGGTCCAAACGCAGCATTCAAATTTCTGGCAGCGTGATAGTCACCGGCGATCGTCTGGATACCGGCACCGGTGGCAAGCTGTGACAGACTCAAGTGTGATGGCGAAACGAAACGCTCCAGGCGACTATCCCAGATTTCAACTTTCATCCCGTGCACGTTTGCCAGTAACAAATCCTCAACTCGCCGCGAACCACCACGTCCGCTTTCGCCCTGAAGTTCAGTTAGCACACCGGACGTTTGATTAAGGTGTAGATACGTTCCGGTCAGGTCCATCGGGTTACCGTTTCCGGTACCAAACGTGCCCGAACCATCGTCGCCAAGGAAATTAGTGCCCTTGTTGATATTCGCCAAGTCTGAAACTGCGTCGGGAAAATCAGGTTCATCCAGCTCGATCCGCGAAGCTCCCAATGGATAATTAAAGTACGTGCTGGATGTTTCAGCCTGAAGAAATCGACCGATAAACAGCATGTTGGCTGGGTTATCATGTTCGCGTGAAAAACCATTCAGAGGATTGAACCCGAAACGGTAAATGGGATTCCCCAATGCAGTAGTGCTGGCCAGCGGCACTGAATTATCTAAAGCATCAATACCCACAAATGACGCAGACGTTGGTAAAAATGGAGCCGATGCTGGCCACACCGGCACTGCGGACATGTCGAAGTGCCGCCAAAAATCATTTGTGGATGTGACGTTCCAGCTGGCAGGTGCAGAATCGCCGGACGCTAAATCAAAGTGATTCACATTCGAACCGTCCGTTTGGTTGATCGAAAGTAGATTGCCAACGTAGGCGAATGCGCCCCCAAACTCGCTGGGGCTATGCGTTGTACCAGGCCGTACATACAGGTTCCCGCCGACCGTGCTGGTGGGCTGAATTGCCAATTCGTCACCTGCGACAGGCAGTGGTTCTCGCAGCAACATAACGCGGCGGTAAAGACTGCCGTTACGAACAAAGTACGAAATCTCGGCGGCAGACGAAGACGCCACGTTATTAGCAAACAGATTGGCATCGTCAGCATCCGGCTGATTCGGATTGAATCGCAATGTCGTTCGACGCGGCGTATCGTTGAATGCGGGATCCGCAGTCAGGTCATACAGCAGCTTTGCAGCACCAAAGTATTTCGTATCGTCGGCTTCTTCCTGAGTCTGATTCACGTTGACAGTGAACTGTAAAATGTCGTCCTGCCAGCTGTTCGGGTCATTCATTGACATGTACAGATAGCCGGAACGATCACCGAACGGAGTGGGTGAATTTAATGCAGATTCAAGAGGAAAATAGGGCTGACCATAGCGAAATGTGCGTTTCGCAAAGTCTGCTCGCAACGCCGTGGTAACAGTACGAGCGGCCTGGTCGTTTTCTGCAATGCCACGCTGAACAGTGACGCTGTTTGTGGCCATTTGAAAAATGCTGGTGAACATGGTCATCATCAACAACACCAGCGTGACAGACACCATCATTTCGACAAGGGTAAACCCCTGACGTTGACCGTGCGTCTGTTTTTGTTTGTGTTTTGATAATGCCATCATGTCACCTAAGCGAAACGCTGTGTACGTTCGTTGCCTGTTACTTAAAACGTGGGAGCCAGCAATGATTCCGGAATATTTCTCGGTCCCATTGGATAAACGTCGACAACACCTGTCGGAAACATCGCCAGGCCGAATGGGCCGGCAGCCGCCTGAGTGCCCGCACCATCGGACGCTCGAATCTGTTCCTGTACAGTCACCCGAAAATCAAAGGCCGTATTGGGACTCGGCTGTACGTCCTGAATGCGGTACCACATGCCGTTGATTGCATCAAAGATAAACTTACCTTTGCGGATACTCGGTTCTGTTGTGTCTGACGCATTGCTCCGCGACGGCAACCGAACGTCCACGGAGTAACTGGATGGAATAAAAGTCGCTTCAAACAACCGTTCGTCTGATTGAGATACGCCGTTATTAAAACGAACGACGATATCGACTCGTCGAGCATAGCCATCGCTGCGACGGCGGACATTCAGCATCCAGCTGTAGTCGCTAACCTTCATCGACTGCAGTAGCACGCGGGACACAACTCCACCGAATTCATTTGGCAGACTGCGAACATCCACCACGCGATTCATATTGACGTCTTCCAGCGGGTCTAGAGCGTCATTGTTGTTTAGGTCTTCAGTGTAGTAAGCAATGTTCGACTGGATCGCTATCAGCGGAAAGGCCTGGCTGAACTTTCCGTTCTGCGAAAACAGAACGATCCGGTAAAGCTGCGGATCTTCAATCAGATAGCCGCCACTGCCATCCTGCGGCAGTACCAACTGAGATGTGGGAACCTGCGACAGGTCCAGGTCTGTGGATAATTGCACTCCGCCAGGAACCAGCCTGCCTGGTTGAGCATCGATCTGTGTTTCCCAGCCATCACCCTGATTTGCCAAAGCCAAAGCCATTAGTCGAAGACCGGCAGCTTCAATTGCCGATATGCCGCCCAGATTTGCTCCAACACCGTTTGTTAGTCTTAACCCACCACCCCAACGCGAAATGTTGCCGTAAGGTGAGCTTGAATCATTTCCAAAAGCCGTTGCAAAACCTGTGTTACCATCCGCCAGGTGCGTATAGAAACCAACGGGATCGACGATGTAGTTGCGTGCGGATTGCTGCCGGAAATGTTCAACGAGGTTTCCGTCTCCATCCGGATCAAAAATCAATTGCGGCTGCACATCCAGAATGGTTTCCATGTTCAACTTCAGAATGGCCGCGTTGGTCATCTGAGTTGCCTGAATGGAACGCAACACCGAAATCGGAAACAGCACCGCAACAGAAGCCACGCCGATGCTCATGATCATCAGCGACATCAAGACTTCGACCAGCGTTACGCCGCCACGATTTTTGATGATGTGTAGTTGATTGAGTTGGCTATTCATGGGTCTCATTTTGCCACCTCGCCTGTTTCAGCAAACCGGAATGGGTCGTCGGCAATTCCGTTGCTGTCCGTATCCGGATTGCTGCCTCCTGCAGTCCCAACATAGGCATTCACTTTGTGGACAGATAACGAACCTGTCTGCCCCAACAACGTAATGATGCGGCGATCTTTCACCAGGTACTTTCCATCCCACGTCAACCAGCTAACAGTGGTCGGGTCGATTTCATCAAGCGGAATGAATGCTGCTCCACCGCCGATTGCCGCGTCGAAGGCAGGTAACCCGAACGCTGTCACAAACTGTTCTTTCAGGAACAGAGAATCTTCTGCGTCACACACGTAGAAATGGATGATGCCTTTTGCTGCAGCAGCCCCAATCACGTTGCCACGCGGAGAGAACCAGATATCCATGTATCCGGAATACAGACTGTTACCGGTAGATGCCGGACGCCACACATCGGGAACGCTGGAACCATCCAGGTCAATCAACACGCTGTCGGGCATCAGCAACGGTTCATGTGGTAAAATTCGAGCCGGAAGTTCGATTTCATATGTCAGATCTCGCCAGGCAACTTCCTGTCCCTGATTGCCGCCATCCGCGTAAGGAATATCCAGAATCAGAAATTGATCATTCGTCGGAGCACTTGAGGTATCAATCAAACTTGTGTTGATGGTGTACCAGTTTCCAGACGGACCAGCCGGAATTCGCATCCGCAGTCCGTTTACAAGCCAGCCGCGACGTTTCAGATTCCACCAGCCGGGATTATTTGTTCCACGGATCTTGATCAGCATGTCTTCTTCGTCTCCGAAATCGCCATTCGCGTTCACCCCTGCCAGACTCGGTGGCTTAGATGGATCGTTCAGTACGTTTCCGTCGATTCGCATCAAGTCGATGCCGCCAGAATCATTCGGTGCTCCCCAGGTTCCACCAGGGCCAATGTAAGCCATCGAAGTTACGGTCCGACTGTACGCAGACGCACCCGGCGGTGAGCCTGGCGGTGAGGGCTCGACAAACAGACGAACGCCTCGCATTTCGTCTTCGTAGATCGCTCTGTCCCGAGCACCGGCGAAGTACGACTGGACTGTGCCTGCCGCGCCACTGACGCGATCACTGGAACGCACAAAGTTGAAAGCCCCGATCGTCATTGACATCAGGATCAAAGCGATTGTCACAACAATCAGCATTTCAACCAGCGTAAAGCCTGAACGCCGTTGTGTTGTCGCTTTGAATTGAGGTGTTTGATTCATCATCTTCGAGCACCTGCACGTCGGTTGCGGTTGGAGATGTTGTCAAGCAGAGCTTCAAAAACCGGTCCACCTGTGGCTGGCAACGAAGACCCAAACCCTGGAGCAAATGTTCCGGCGTACTGAGCCAGATTGCCAAAGATGCCGCTGGCAGCATTGGTATTATTCGGTTCACGTAACCCCAGTAACTCATCCGCACCGGCAGAAACAATCAATGGCACGTGATACGTGTCCGGCGTGTGAAACTGAGTTTCGTTGTAGACCGAAGTCAGGTCGATACCCATTGCGATGTACTGCGGGTCTTCAATGAACGTATACAGAATGCCGACAGGATCGTCAGGATCCACCAGCATCATGTCTCGCTGGGTGGCTCCGCCAATCGCCGATGGGGACGGAGGCAGACCTTTGACCAGCAGGCCAGCAAGTTCACGTTCGAATGTCAGAATCTCGCGAAGCCCATCAGATTCGTTGTTGTCCGGAGTCGGGTCAACTTCTGTAACGTCATTCGGATCAGCAAAGTCCGGCTTAAAGGGATTCGGTGCTGTGGGATCGAACAGACGTGTCGGCCAGCGATAAAACTGCAGAGGATTTCCCCAGGCATCAACGAACTCAGGAAAGCCGTCCTGATCCGTGTCGGCAATTTCCGACGCAATGAATTCATCTTCCGCCGCAGTTGACGAACCAAGCGTGCCTGAATGCAGCAGCATGTAGTACAGCAGCTCAGCACTTTCGGTGGAATGCACGTCGTCCACATCGCTTTGCTGTGCCTGAATTTCGTAAGCCTGATGAATAGCCCAGTTGGCTGACACCTGCGTGTTGATTTCGGCCGGTGTTGGAGCCGCATTGCCCCCATCAATCAACTGTATTTTGGCCGTCTGAAATGCAAGTTTGCGATAGATAACATTAGGCAGACCGTTTGTTGTGTCGGTAACCGCACCTGTCAAACCGGCCGCAGCGGGAGTCGCACCGCCACCAATGTTCATTTCAGGAATTCTCTGCGGCACTTCAAATCGAAATGCTGTTTTATAAGCCAACAGGCGAATCGCAGGTGGAGCCTCATCCGGGTGCGTTAGAAAGTAATCAAATCGTCCATCAACCGCCGTCAACAGTGACACCGTCCCAGTAACGTACTGATCCTGCTTTGTTCCCTTGAACGACCGTTCGAACGCTTCAATTCGCTGTTCCAACAGACGGCTGACTTTCAGAACTGTCGTCTTGGTCGCTTCCTCTTCTGCCTGTACGGTGAGTCCGTTCATGGCGACAACGCTAAGCCCGGCAAGGAACATGATGATGGCCACAACCATCAGCAGTTCGAGCAGCGTGAAGCCGCGTCGATTCTGATTGTGATGTTTGCCTAAGGTCATGTTAATCGTTCCTGAAGTGGATCCGTTTTTAAACCGGTCGATCAAATTAACTAGTTCAGCGTGCCGCCCGAGAAGTTGGTAATATTGTCAGACTGCAAAGTTGGCACATCGTAGTCGTCAGCAAATCGCGGCCGGCTATCGTTAGCTCCGCCAGTGCTGTCAAAGGGATTGGGAGCAGGATCGAATCCGAAATCACCATCTTCACCAGACGAAATAATTTGAAATGAACTCTTATTCCACGGGGTCTTGCCGTCCCCCTGAACGTAATAGTTCAGAGCACCGTCAGACTTGGAATAACCTTGACCGTTGTTGCTTGACACATACAGCAATGGCGTTGACTGCCCTGCCAGGGCATCCAGGTATTCGAGCATTCCGTCGCCATCTGTATCAACCAGCTGGCCCGGCTTGAACTCATACGGAGCTGTTCGGTTTTCGCCGTTGCTGTTGAA
>JBDNFN010000278.1:0-2897 GCA_041689795.1 Fuerstiella sp.
ACCCTGGTTCTCAATCAGCGACACCGCATTCCGACGATACTCGTCACTGTAACTGCGACGGAATATCTTAACTGGTTTCTTCGACATCGATTTCGCTCCTTGCGTACAGCATAGCACGCTTAAATGAGCGCCCACTATTCTCAGGGAAGTCCGATCTTCCGCGACAGACTTCTGCAGTGCGGGGCAATAATATGCCAAGCCGAAAACTCAGCAGCGATCATGGGCCCGTTTACTGAATGGTTGGAGTTGCCGACCATAATCGGTAACCTTTCGTAGTATGTGCCAAGGCGGGATGTGGCACTCGCCATTTGTAATGTTGACAGTTGATCAGGGCATGGTGTTGATTGAATTTGTTTGGGAGGCAACTGGCTTTCCGTGTTAGGCGATTGCTTCGCCAGAAGGATTTACCAATGAATAGAAATCTCTGTTCGATCGCTATAACGATTGTCTTCAGCGTCGCCGTGTTTCGTGCAGAGTTGTCGTTTGCTGCGGAAACTGCGGTTCAGGCAAAGCCGAATATTCTGTTTATTGCGATCGATGATCAAAACGACTGGATCGGTTGCCTGAATGGCCATCCTCAGATTAAGACGCCTCACATCGATGCGCTGGCTAAACGAGGAACCGTGTTTTTGAATGCCCATTGCCAGTCGCCATTGTGTAATCCTTCACGCACAAGCCTGATGACCGGGAAACGCCCTTCGACAACGGGAGTCTATGGTCTTGCGCCGTGGTTTCGCGACGTGGACGAACTGAAAGACATTGTCAGTTTGCCACAGTACCTTCGCAATCACGGTTACAAAGCCATGACAACAGGTAAGATTTATCACGGCGGCTACGGTCGTCGTCCCAATAAGGACGATGAGTTTGATGTGCTGGGAACTCCATCGGCCGTTGGAATTCGTCCCAAGGAAAAACTGGTTCAGACACCCGCCGCACATCCTCTGGTTGACTGGGGCGTATTTCCGCATGAAGACGAAGACAAAGGCGACTGGAAGGTTGCTTCATGGGCGGTCGACGAATTATTGAAGAAGGATCAGCCTGATCCCTTCTTCCTTTCCGTGGGCTTTTTTCTGCCTCACGTTCCGTGTTATGCGACTCAGAAGTGGTTCGACCTTTATCCGGAAGACACGTTGCAACTGCCTCCGTTTCAGGCCAACGACCGCGATGACACTCCCCGGTTCAGTTGGTATCTGCATTGGAAACTGCCAGAGCCACGTCACAAATTTCTGATTGAAGCGAACCAATGGAAAAACCTTGTGCGGTCCTATTTGGCATGCACGAGTTTTGTTGACAGTCAGGTGGGGCGGGTTTTGGACGCGCTGGAAAGCAGCGGCAAGGCAGACAACACGATTGTCGTGTTGTGGTCAGATCACGGCTGGCATCTGGGCGAAAAACTGATCACCGGAAAAAATACATTGTGGGATCGAAGTACTCGAGTACCGCTGATTTTTGCCGGGCCGGGTATTTCCGCCGGTGGACGCTGCGAACAACCTGCTGAATTGCTGGACATGTATCCGACGTTGCTGGATTTGTGTGAACTTCCGCCGAACAAAGCGTTGGAAGGTCATACTCTGATGCCTCAGCTACAGAACGCAGACGCATCACGCGAATGGCCGGCAATTACGACTCACAACCACGACAACCACGGGGTTCGCTCAAAAGACTGGCGGTTTATTCAGTACGCGGATGGCACCGAGGAACTGTACAACATGCAGGATGATCCTAACGAGTTCAAGAATCTGGTCAGTGATAGTACCTACAAGGGAATTCTTCAGCAGCATCGCAAGTGGATTCCAAAGAGTCGCCAACCGGTGCCGGGAAGCGCCCACCGAATTCTTCTGCACCGAGCGGACGGCACGGTTAATTGGGAAGGCGAAGAAATTGGCCCCAACGATCCTATTCCCGAATTGGACTGACATCCTGCCATTTTGAATCATCTTAGCTGCGACGTTTGTGGCAGCTAAGATGCCGCTTTTTTTTACAGTCCAAATGTAAGCAGGCAGACGCTTCTTCAAGCCGTTGGGGCGGCGGCTGACTTCCGGTACAGTGGAGTTTAGTTATTGCCGCTGGCTTATCGAGGGTAAATCAGTCTTGGGATATGAGCAGCCGTTTTCCGTATTGGTGGCTGCAGTCCGTTGTTTTGTTAATGATTGGTTAAGTTTGAAAGTGGTTCCGCTGTCACAGGGAACATTGGCTGTTGTGGTCTTAACATTCGCGGCGTGATTTCGCCGTTAAGACCTTAGGAAGTTGGAGAACCGCAGAATGGCGGCAACTATGTGGCAGGTACAGATTGGGAAGAAACTCTCGAAACGCTACACAATCGATCAGTTGATGTCGAAACTTCAAAGCGGCGCGATCAGCGAAAATTCTGCTTGTAGTGTCGATTCGGGAGCTTCGTTTGTCAGCTTGTCCAAATTGCTGGCGGAAAACGCGGCTGTCGTTAGTTCCGATGCAGTACTGCACAAGAGCATTGGTCTGCGGAAGCTCGCACGAGCAGACCAGTACCGATTGCCTTCGCCGGAAAGCGACCTGGATGCACCGATTGTTGCCACAAGCAGGCCTCTTTCGCCAGCTTCAAAACCGGATTCGCTGAAAGCAGCCGACACGGTTCTGTCCAGATTGTACGCAAATGCGGCCACAGCTATGGCTGAGTCGGATGAATCGACAGACGGCGAAGATGACGACGCTGAATTGTATAGAATTCCCGCACCACCAGTGGCGTTGGCGACATCGTCCACACTGCCTCGAGAATTCTTTGAACCTCAGCCATCGCCAGTCGCTTTGGCGGCCGCTCGAGCACTGGAACTGGATCAGCAGTCGCATGACGCCGAACAGAATAAGTCAAAAACACAACAACGGCCGGAACGACTAAAGCTAATATCAGCCGAATCGAAACG
>JBDNFN010000279.1:0-10385 GCA_041689795.1 Fuerstiella sp.
CGCTTCCGCCGTGTCGGCAGCCAGGGGCACATCAAAGGCCGCATTCTTTTCGAACCCGGCACCGAACGTTTTGAGGCTGAGTTTCTTACCGGAAAACTCGTAGCGCCGCACGTGCGTGAGGGGAATTATCAACGACTGTCCAGCCGCCACCTCCCAGACTTTCTGTTCCGCAGGAGTAATCGTAATCGGCGCGAACTCGGCTCCGCCAACCGACACCGGCAGATCCACCAGCAGCCGGGGATCCGGAATTTCGCGTGTGGCATCGGGCACCGGCCATTTCATCGACGCCATCTGACCAGGCCGCGTGACCACATCCCCATTGATATTCGCGCGACCGGAGAACTTTGCGATCGTCAGACCTCGCGGCGCTTGCTGATCAGCCGTCAGCAGCACGATGCCGCGTTGCTGCCCCTGGGGAATCGTGAGTCCACTGGCCGTGACACCGTCCGGAAGATTTTCCAGCAGCAGTTCAATCTCGCCATCAAAGCCATCACGCCGCACGGCCACCACTTCGATCGCCATGGTGCTGCCCCCGCGCAGGGCCATTGGTTTGGACAGCGCGTTGCGATCGCCGTTGCGGATGCCCATGTGCAGCGCCCAGCCGACAATGGCAAAATCCGGAGCCGCCCGGCGAATCATCAGGCGATAGATATTTCGAGGGTCGTTGCGGGTTCCGCCAAACAGATCAGACAGCTGCAGGCGATGCCGTCCGTCGGCCTTGATTTCGATCTTGCCGATGATGTCCGACGAACCGGCGTTGTACGGCGGGCCATCATAAGAATAGCCGTTGCTGGAAATTTTAACGGGGCTCGGAATATCGCTGAGTTCCAGCAGATCCACCACGGTTTCGTCCGCGCCGCGACCCGTGACGTGCTGGACAACGATGGAAGGATCTGTTGCCAGACCAAACCGTGCGGACGCCACTTCAACCCACCAGACGTCGCCTTTGGTCGCGGTGAACTCAAACGTATCGACGTCGGCCGCTGGAAAGAAACTTCCGGCGATGTCGCAGGGCAGGGTAATCTGCTGAGCCTGCGGGTGCGCGTTATTCGGTTCCACTTCGTCGGCAGCGGCAACTTCGGCCAGCCCCGGCGGTGGCCAGGAAAAGGCACTGACATTTCGCGTGGCCGGCAGCCGGACCAGCGGCTCGTCGGCCGTCGCTGTTTTTAGTACCAGTCGATAAAAATAGTCCGTCCCGCCGTTAAACGTCAGGTCGTGCGCCTTCACCACATACGTGCCGTCAGCCGGCGCGGTGAAATCAATGGCCCCGCCACGGCGTTCCACTACCAGATCGTTGCCGGCCGCATCGGCCACAATCAGCACAGGATTCAGCTTGGAATCGATGCCTTTGGCCGCGCAGTCCACAATGATGCGCTGCCCCTTCACGGCCACAAACGCATAAAAATCAACCGCCTGTCGTGTCATCGATGCATTGCAGATCGAATTCAGGTCCAGCGGCATGGCAGTTTCCAGAGCCGTATTCCTGGTAACGCAGACCGCTTCGGGCAGGTCTCCCACGTTGAATACGCGGGACGACGAAATTCCCAGTCGCGTCATCACGCGGGCTTCATGAATTCCGATCGGGCAGTCGGCGGCAATCGTGACCACATATCGGTTGGCAATCGGCAGGCCGTTTTCGTCCAGGGCTGCGGTGGCCGTCAGGCTGGGGTCAGAAAAACTGAGTTCCTCGAGATTTTCAGCATGGTCGGCAGTGATCGTGACTTCCACTGTCGTGCCCACCTGACCACCCATCGGCACTGTGGTCAGCAAACGCGGCGCGGGCAGGCACACCGACTGCGCCGTAACCGTGGGTGCGCCGGCCGACGTGATCAACAGCAGCAGGACGGCCACACGGACGGCCATGATCCCGCGTGGTTTCCGCCAGCCGAGAAACGCCCGGCACAGATCATTTGAGGCAGTTGGTTTTGAAAATATCATGTCACGATCCAGTGGGGTTGAACCAGACTCACCGGCACTGGGCCGGCGAGACCCGTTCGAGCCCCTCAATGGTTAAACAGAAACTCTTTTGTATTCATCAGCGCCCAGATCAGATCCTGAAAGTCTTCTCGCGCCACCTTCTTTTTTTCAACCGGCGGCGTTTCAACCGGCGGCGTTTCAACCGGCGGCGTTTCAACCGTTGGCTTTTCAACCGGCGATCCTGCAGCATTCAACCCGTCAGCCAACAGCCCTGCCGCATCCAACACGGGCTCGTTCAGGTAAGCCACGGCGGTCTGCAGTTCTTCCGGTTGCGGTTCACGAGAAAAAGCGGTGGCGTACAGTTCGCGTACTTTGTCTTCCAGCGTTCCAGCGCTGTTTGCCAGCAGTGCCGCCCGGCCTGTCCCGACACTCAGCTTGGATTTGATCTCCGCCGAATTCAACAGGTGCAGGCTTTGCGCCAGATTAGACGACTGGCTGCGTTCGCATTCACAGACACTGGTGCTGTCCGGTCGTCCGAACACGCGCAGGAAGGCCGACGCGTTGTTGTAGCTGTTGTCCGGCAACGCGATGGCGCGGGTGCCCGGCGGCAGATTAGCAAACACTGTTTTGGCACCAGTCAGGTAATCGATGGCATCCAGCATGACTTCCGCCTGCAGTCGCCGCGGGTAATAGCGTGAATAATTCTGGCGGTCCACAAGATTGTGGGCGTTGGGCACAGAACTCAGCTGATAAGCGTGCGACTGCGTGATAACGCGCACCAGTTCCTTTAAATCGTATTTGCTGCTGACGAAGTGCAGTTCGAGCGCCGCCAGCAGTTCCGGGTTGGTGGGCGGGTTGGTGTCGCGAATGTCGTCTTCCGGCTCAATCAGTCCGCGATGGAAGAAGTGCTTCCAATAGCGATTCACCAGGGCTTTGGCGAAAAACGGATTGGTGGGAGCGGCCATCCAGTCGGCCAGATTCAGACGCGGATCCCGGTCGGGCGGAATTTCCCCCATGCTGTCGCCGAATGCGGCGGGTGTCAGTTCAACTCCGGTTTTCACATTTTTGGCCGTCGCGATGCCACGCTTGTGAAAGATCAGATCTTCGCCCGCAGTCGCCGTGGGTTTGCGACCGACCTGTGTGAAGAAGGCCGACAGACTGTAGTAGTCATCCTGGCTCCAGCGTTCAAACGGATGGTGGTGGCACTGAGCACACTGCAGACGCACTCCCAGAAACAGCTGAGCCACATCTTCTAATTGTTCTTTCGGTTCCTTCACGCGTTTGTACCAAGCCACGGGAGGATTCCCGATCACAGTGCCGGTGGCGGCCAGCAGTTCGCGCACCAGCTGATCGTACGGCACATTGGCCAGCAGGCTGTCGCGGATCCAGGCGTGAAAGGCGAAATTGGACGTGATGTCGCTGGCATCGTCACGGCGATTTTTCAGCAGCGTTGTCCATTTATTGGCGAAGAAATCAGCATAGCCCGGACTTCGTAACAGGCGTTCCACCACGGCATCGCGTTTGTGGCGGTTGGTGTCGGCCTGAAAATCAGAGGCTTCCGCATCCGTGGGCAGACGCCCGGCAATGTCCAGAGAGACTCGCCGCAGAAACGTCGCGTCATCGCACACTGGAGATGGCGGAATACCGATCTCCGTCAGATTCGCAAACACATAGTCGTCGACAAAGTTCTTCGCTTCCGGCAGCTCATCAACGGGAGCTCCCAATGGCACAGACGCACTGAACACGGCCGCCTTGGCCTGATAACGCAGCATCACGGACACCTTGCCCGGAATATCGTGCACCTGCACCAGTCCGACGCTGCTGACGTCGGCCATCGCGACATCGTTGGATTCAAACAGAGCCAGCCGCGTGACGTCACGCACGCTTCCATCGGAATAGCGGGCCACGGCTTTCAACGGCTGCTGTGAGTTCATTGCCACAATGCCGCGTTCCGGCTGCACCTCCACCGACAGCAATTGTGGATCCGTGCTGTCTTGATAGAGTGTGCCCTGTTCAATCCATTTCAGAATCTGCCGGTAACCGGGCGACGTTTCCGCCAGACGCAGGCCACCACCGTGCGGCGTCTGGTTAGATGCCTTCATCAGCACCAGGCTGCGGGCGGGAACCGCTGGAAACAACCGGCGCCCCCGCGCTTCTTTGGTCAGGCTTTCGTAGTCTTCGGTTGGTTCAAACCCCAGCAGGGACAGCTGAAATCCATTCTGGCCACCGCCCGCTTTCGCATGACAGGCCCCGGTGTTGCAACCGGCCTTGGTCAGCACGGGCATCACGTCATTCACAAAACTAACGGGGGCCGCCCCATCGTCGGCCCAGGCTGTTGCGGACACGCACACAACCAACAGGGCCAGCAGACCGCGCAGTGAACGACGATACAGATTCATAGTTGATGAAAGGGCCATCAAATCGTTTCCGAACGAGGCCAGTGAAATGCTCAGGCCAACCGGGAGGCTGCCAAAACGTTTCAGGAGGGATGGTAGGTGGGACTGCTACAATTTAACTTATCGAAGCTTCCGGAGATGCTACCGCACCGAAAGGCCCACGTCCAATACCATTCACTCCGAGCCGCGTCAAAACAGACCGACTATAGCCATAATTCAGGATCTGCGGCCCATGATACACTCAAAAAAACAGGGTCAGCAGAAACGAGGCAATAATGGCCAAAATCACAACTCGGATAAATAACTGCCGTTGATCGGCGGCTGAAGCGGGGTCGGCGTGCTCGGGAAACTCGCGGGCCACGAAATCGTCATAGTCAAAATCGTCTGCCACGTCCGACTCAAAATCGTCCTGCCGATCGTCGTATTCATCACTGAAGCCGCACGCTCGACAAACCCGAGCCGTCGTCAGGACGTCCTCGCCGCAATGAGGACACGGGTAAGTCACAGAAGCAGATTTGGCCATGGTTGAGTGTCGATCGAACATGCGAAGCAGATCTTTGGCACCTGCAGCCAGCCTTCGTCGACCCGGAAATTCTGCGGGCACGAACGTGTCTGCCAGTCACAATCTATAAACAACCTCGTGCGGAAGCAACATCGCGGAATGTCGATCGCCGGTTGTATTTTCCTGCCGACGTGCAACCTGTGAAGACAGCACGACCTGCGGCCAAGTTTCCCGGCAGAACATGCGAACCTGCCGGCTCAACCGCTGTCTCTCAGGCAGGACCGACTCGTCACCGCATCACAATCACACGGCACATGCGTGCACCGCTGATGCATGCACCGCTGCCGGCATCAGATTTCAGACGGAGCAACCGTTATGCGTGTTTCATTCAACATTCCCCCGTCTTCTCAACCCGCCACTCTGCAGGGCCATGAATTCTGAAACAGGAAACAGGCCATCTGAGTTTGCGCAGGTTTGAGGCAGATCCTCTTGCTTATCAATCCCATTCAGGATTCGATCATGCCACTCAGCAAAAAAAAGTGTGAGCAGCTGTTCACGCTGTGCGGTCAGCTTAACGCAGACGATGCCGTTGACCCGCGCGAGTTTTTCCGCAAGCCGTACCGCTGCAAAGATTTTAAAGCCCTGCGTTTGTGCAAACAGGTCGCCGACACGCTGTCGCTGGTTCTGTCAGGTCATTTCGCTGACGAAGTGCTGCAGGGCCTGGACGTGTTTTCTGTACAGCCCGCGCCGAATACCCGACGACTGCGTGTGGTCGTTCAGCCATCGCGTGACATTTGTGACGACGTGACGCCGGAAGAAATCCTGCACAGGCTGGCCGCGGTCAGCGGAGTGCTCAAATCGGCCGTCGCCACGGCGATCTCGCGACGAAAGGCACCGTCTGTAGTCTTCGAGATTCTGTGGCCGAACGACTGAGTCACCGTCCACGACAGGGCGGGTCCAGCAGGGCCTGCCTACTTTTCTAACAGCGATTCACCGAGACTCGCGGCCCGGGAGCATCGCTTTCGGTCGGGTGACGGCGATGTGCCCCGAGCCAGTCAGGAACGCCTGATTCCCTTCCCGGCACTCCGTCAACAGATCCGCCGACAGAATGAGGTGTCTCGCCGTTTCGAACGACCGGCCCGCATTCTTGTTTGACGGCTGTAACAAATGGCTCTGGCCCACGCTGAAGTGTTTGTCACCGAAACGAACCACAGCTTTTCGATCACCTGAAAGTCAACCCAAATGCGATGCTCACGAAACACACTGCTGGCGGCCATCTTCTCACTGGGAACTCTGGCCGTTGCGGCAAACAGTAGTCAGGCCTGTGGTGGACGCAGCTCAGGCGGTTATTTCGGCGGTTGCTCTCAAAGCTACTCCGCACCAGCTTACAACTACGGTTATTCGGCACCGTCATACGGATATTCGCAGCCCGGCTATAATTATTCGCAATCGAGCTATCGCAACTCACAGCCCGGCGATAGCTATTCGCAGGGCATTCCGCAGCAGCCTGAAATTCTAAACCAACCCCTGCCGCAGGAGTTTGTGCAGCCACGGTTTGCGCAACAGCAGGGACTTCAGCAGTCGCCCATGCAACTGATCTCTCAGCCACACGTTCAGACACCGCAACAGATGCCGCGTCAGCAGACGGCTCAGCCACACGTTCAGACACCGCAACAGCTGCCGCGTCAGCAAACGGCTCAGCCACAGATTCAGACACCGCAACAGATGCCGCGTCAGCAGCAAAGTCCGCCTCAGACGCCGAACAGCACACAGATGTCGGCACTGCAGGCACTGGGTGGATTCGCTGCCCCGCAGAATCTGGGCCAGCAGGGTGTGGGCCCACAAAGCGTCGGGCAGCAAAATACGGCGTTGCAAAATCCGGGTGCTCCACAGACTTCGATACAGGCTCCCGTTCATGTCGGAAACTGGACGGCCACGCTGGGAAACGGAGCCCGGGTGCAGCTGTCGTTGCAGGCCGATGGGAACTTCAGCTGGACGGCCACCAGTCAAAACGGCACGGCCAGCAGCTTTTCCGGAAGCTTCTCGGTTGTCAGCGGACAGCTCGTGTTGAACCGCAGCAATGACAACCAGCAGCTTGGCGGCAGTCTGTCAATCAGTGGCAGCAACGCCTTCAGCTTTCAGGTGGCGGGCACCAACGCCGCCGCCATCAGCTTCAGCCGCAACTGATTCTGTGTCCAACGGAAACGCGCTTCGCACCGGTCCAGGTCAGTCACAAAAAAAAATCGCGCTAACGCACGCTGCCATGATCGATGGCAGGCCAGGCAAAGTTAGCAGTCTTCCGTTTCGCTCGAAACGGAAGACTTTTTGCTACGGCAGTCGAACATGTCATTAGCAGAAGATGGTTGAGCGGGGCACCGTTGCGCCGAACAAGACCTGCTGGCAGTGCGGCGAAATTTTCTCGCTGTGACGGCCGGCCTGCCAGCCCCTGCCAGTTAGTTTTCAATTCTCAGCAACCATTCGTCTGTGCTGATAACTTCGCTGAAAAACATCTGCTGAGCCACCAGAAAGGACGTGTGCAGCTGTTCGGCCGAAACGGAACCGGCCTGATTTTCCACAGCCAGCGTTCCCGTTGCGTCACGCAGCAATTCGACTTTGTAACCCCGGTGAAATGCCTGCCGCGCTGTGCTGTCGCAGCAGATATGTGTCATGTATCCGACGATGCAGACAGTATCCGCTTGCACCTGCTGCAACCATTTTTCCAGCGAGGTCCCCGTAAACGCGTCTGGCAGCTGCTTCTCAATCAGCACGTCATGCGGACGCTGTTCGACTTCAGGGTGCAGTTGCCACATCTCAGAATGGAGCCGAAAGAGGGGTGAATCCGGATCGGCCTGATGATGGCGAATCACGGCCGTTGGCACCTTCGCCGCCGCACCATCCAGTACTCGCAGAATCTGTTCCAGATGTCCTGCCGGATGAGTCACGGGCAGGGCGCCGTCGAAGTATTCACGCTGCACGTCAATCACCAGAAGTGCTCTTATCATCGTTGATTCGTTTCTGTTTTTAATGGATTGCGGATTCGTGAAACCTCGCGGGTTTTACGCCTGACCACGCCTCAGTCATTCGCAGGCAACACTTTTTCAATTTCGCGTGCGACCTGCTGCGCCAAATACTCAGAGCCCTCCGCTTTGTAGTGTAGATCCATGGGCTTCTGCAGCTCATCAACCCGAGGTTTGATATAGCCGTAAAGATCGTCAATGGCGATGCCGTGTTCGTGCATGACTCTGGCAGCGATGCGGTTGTATTCCGTTTCATCGCCGAAGCGGCGATCCGGATTCAGTTGGCCCTGTGGTATCGGAGTGGTGGCCGCCCAGATCAGTTTTGCGTGGGTCTTTTTCAGTCTGGCGACAAGTGTCCTGAGATTCTTTTCGTAATCAGCGGGCTCGACCTGACGCTGACCGTCCGCCATGTATTTCAAATCATGAATACCCCAGTTAAAGTGAATGACGTCCCACTGACCAGTGCCCAGCCACTTATCGATTGACGTCAGCCCGCGACTGGTCGGACCGCCATTGGCCGGTATCCGATGCACGTTGGCCTGGCCTGCCAGCAGTTTGCGAGTGGGCAGGGTATAGCCCGTCGAAATGGAATCACCAATCAGCAGGACGCGGGGCAGACCGGGCTGGTCGTCAATCGGGTCCAGCGTCGAGGGGGCCGACTTAACCGGGGCGGATGCTATGGATTGAGCTAACAGCTCTGACGAACTCAACGCTGCCAGCAGCACCAACACAGTCGCGAGGATATTCGTGGGGTGGTCATATTTCATAGCGCGTCGACTCCCATCTCAATACGTAAAAACTGGCCCGCCATGCCACAGCCATGCCACAGCCATGGCATTCAGCCCTGACAAGTAGCCCTGACAATGTAGCACGAATCCGCTGGAGTTGCTGCAGGCCGGTCTCAGCGCCAGTCTGAAACCAGTCCAGCCAGCACAGGCGGCTTCACCAGACCGCTCAACTGTGTCAACACCTTCGGGTGACTGCCATAATAAGAATGTCCCAGTGGATCCAGACGCCCCACGCCGGTCACCCGCACGATTTTCAATCCGTCAACGCTCAATCCAGCACGCGAATCACCCGCCCGATAGGCTCCACCGTGCAGTTTCTGCGACGCTTCGAGCGCCACATCTGTATCCGATGCATACAGCACCATGTTGCCGCAGACATGCCGAATGCTGCTCACGAAACCGGAGAACTCCCGGGCGTCAACGTCCGGTGCGGCCAGCACCAGATTTGTCAGCGGAGGTTCAGCGATCTGGCCCGTCCGCCATGCGCCCCAGTCGGGAAATCGCATCGGAATTTCTGAGGACACATTCAGCACGCCCGATCGATGACTGCCGCTGGGATCAGCGGCAGTCATCGATCAGCGCCGTTACGGTGGTTCTCATCAGGACGCGACATTCGTGCCACCAGAAAGGGATCGACGGCAGAACCCGTCGGTCCGATCGTGCCCGTCAGCGCATTCAAGGCGCGAAGCGTCACACGGTTGCCCATGCTGTGCGCGAGCACATGCAATCTCGCGTTGTCGCCACAGCGACGTTTTTAGATTCGCCAGCAGATCTGCCAGGCCCCAGAAGTGTCGTTCCGCAGGTTTTTCGTCTGTGACATAGGCGTGGGCGGACGCCGCCGACTGCCAGCTGAAGACCACCATCACGCCATGAAACGGCGTGTCTTCCTCCATTTGAGCGGCTCGCACAATGGCGGCCTCCATCGACACATTGAAACCGTGAACAAACACAAACACGTCCTGAGCCTGCGCGGCATCCAGTGCCTGCTGCAGCCCGGCATAGAAGTCTTCAACGGAGACCGGTACCCAAGGCTGCACCACAACCCGAGACGCACTTTTTGCATCCAGCGGACAGGCGCCCCGTCGACGCACGACCGGTAAGAGCACATCCGCAAAACCCGAAATCGATGCGGGTGTTTCGTAGATGGCATCCGCCATTTGCTGCGACAGCGTTCGAGCCACGGGGGCCGCATTCAGTGACGTGGAACCGAGGGCGACTCGATCAGCGGCCGGTTGACCGGTGCTCATTTGATCAGCGCCCGGTTGATCAGGCATCATCCGGTTGATCAGGCATCATCCGGTTGGTGACGACGCCGATCTTCCACGTCACCACGTCACCACGTCGCCGGCAGCAGAACGGCGCATCGGTGACAGCGACTGGTGACTGCCAGAGAACGCATCCCGACTCACAACTGCTGCTGCTGGATTCAGATCACCCACGTCGTAAAAGATCCAGCTCTGCCCAGACTTCGCACTGACAGCCAGCGCTGTCAGTGCCAGCGAACCGGCAATGCTTTTGGCATACCGAAACACACCGCTCATCACACAACTCCCTGATGCACAGATTTGCCTTCAGGAAATGTCATGATCAGAGCCCGCGACCGCCTGAATTTTGCCGACGGTTTCCCAGCCACAAACCACCAGGATGTGCTCCCAGGCCGGGAACCGGCAAAATCTGCCGCTAAAAACGCACCGCAGCCCGTAAACTCGCCGATTCCGAGCGCCGACGCGCCGCGGCATTTTCGAAGTACGCTGAGGATTGGACG
>JBDNFN010000280.1:0-43685 GCA_041689795.1 Fuerstiella sp.
AAAATGTTAATGCGCGCGAAGATCAGCGAGTCGAGCGGCGATGGTTTTCAAACCTTCGAACTCTTCAACTGGGACTTCCATGATAATGTCTTCCACAATCCAGGGTCACAAATCGATAACGCCGCTACCTTGCCATTCTTATCGCAAGTCAACGTATGCTACCAAAGGTACCCAGAGCGCGCCCGGTCTGGCACTGACGGCGATCGCTGTCGGGCAACTATCAGCCAATGAGTCGCCGCTAGTTGGATGCATGGGCTCAGAAGTTTTCTGATTGCATCGCTAAGTTTCTCTTATGGCGGGCATTTACCCAGAAAAGCGATTACGAAAGGCTGACGTTTGAGTTAGCCTGTCTCCAGAGTGAGTTCAGTCGTCATCCTTTTGATTACAAGTTGTATCGTCTGAGCAAATAGAATATTGGATCGCCGCTGAGAGTCAGGCGAAACGTCAGCGTTTTGCGGTGAAAACGAAATCAACGTGTTTGGCACAGTGTATGCGATTTAAGCAATTCATCAGCGTGCGAGCGTCAGGCACACAGCACATGTTTAAATCCTGGAGCGTTGCGGAGCGGCGAACCGAATCATGACACGGAAGTTTCTCTCCATTACGGAAGGAAGTTCATAATGAACATCAAACGCGTTGCACTGGTAACAGTGGCAGGATTGCTGCTGTCAGCAACAACTCAGAATGCCTCAGCGCAGCTGAACCGCTATTCAAATCAGGTCAATCGCATCATCAACAGCGTTCAAGGTAATCGTAGTAACTACAATAACGGCAGCCACAACAACAGTAACAATGGACATCAAAACCACAACGTTCACGGCAGCCAGTATTCACCTGGCTATCACATTGACCATCACGACCATGTAATCAAAGATTCACACGGACACGTGATCGGCAACTACCATCACGACGTGGTTCACCAGAATTCAACATACATCGTGCCTCACAACAACCACGCTGGTCAGCACGGAACCTATTATGTGCAGAACAATGGCTACTATTATACACCGCAAACAGCTTCGCTAGGCGGTCAGTCTGCCCGGCAACCCGTTCAGGTACAGTTTGGCAGTTTTTCACATGTTGACGACTTGGCATCAAGGCTGGAATCACTCTGCAACGAATTCTGTCTGGACCTGCATTACAACTACTCTCACAACCACGGATACGGCGAAACCTACGCCGAAGCCTATCAGATTCTGCAGGTTGCTAAGTTCATTCACGAAGCAGAACATGCGAATGACCGCAACGCCATTCGTTCTCGGCTGGACGGAATGGATTCGCTGTTTCATCACGTGCAGGACGATGTTCGAGGCTGGTCGCGTCACCATCGTCAGCAGGTTGGCCAACTTGGCATTCTGTCAAAAATGGACATGATCGAATCCACGCTGCATCACCTGATGAATGACGTTGGAGTTCAGCAGGCACCGCCTCCGGGCAGCAACGGCCAGGCTCCACCACCTCCAGGCTTCAACGGTCAGAGCGGACTTATTGTCGCTCCGCCACCACCATCGCTTCCATAAGTAAATCGGTTTACTGGGTTTCATAGCTGCAAAAGATACGTCTTCGCTGAAACACGGTCGCTTCCTCACGGGCCTAAACCGGACGTTTTTTCAGGGACACTGCTGTTATAAACAGCAAATCGCGACACAAACAAAAGCGACCTGCGGTTCAGCAGGCCGCTTTTTTATTTTCCCAGCTCGAGCACTGCTCTTAACTTTCACTGCAGACTCAACGCTGATGATGTCAGCCGCGGCGACAGAATTCCGCAAGGCAACGGGATAGCCACCATCGTGCTGAAAGCGGTCGAAAACCGTTTTCGCTAACTACTCAATACAAGCACGCCGAGCGAGTGTATATTGCATTACCTGGATCCACTTGCTTGTGCCGGGTGCTTGTGCCGGGTGCTGGTGCCGGGTGCTGGTAAATTTACGACTTTAGCACCGTGCCGAAGAGTTACTGCTGTTTTGCTGGCACAAAGTTAAGTTCTTCAAGCCATTCCAAACATTGCTTTTGCCAGGCGTCCCACATTGGGCCCTGATAGCCGTTGAGTCCGTGGCCGCCGGACGGAAGTTCCAGGTACTTCGACGGAACACCGGCCGATTGCAGTGCCGCAAACAGAGAACGACTGTTTTCCGGTGGAACAGGTTTATCATCCAAAGCATGAGCCATAAACATTGGTGGAGTTTTATCAGTCACCTGCTTCTGATTCGAAAACAGTTGAATCAATTCCGGTGACGGGTTCTCCCCCAAAAGATTCGTTCGCGAACCGTGGTGCGTTGAATCGTCCATCGTCACGACTGGGTAAACCAAAATGGCAAAGTCCGGGCGACAGCTGCTGCGTTCAATGACATCATCAGACGCCGCGTCGCCATCGTCAAAGTGCGTGGCCGCGGTGGAAGCCAGATGCCCTCCCGCAGAAAAGCCCATGATTCCGATTTTCGACGGATCAATCTCCCATTGCTTCGCATTGGCGCGAACAGTGCGGATGGCACGTTGAGCGTCCAGCAACGGAACAAATGGTCGTCCTGCCGGCAATCGGTATTCCAGTACCACTCCGGTAATTCCGTGTCGGTTCAGCCATGATGCAATGCCGTGCCCTTCCGCTCCGGTCACCAAACCGCCGTAACCACCGCCCGGACAAATCACAATCGCCGCACCATTCGGGTTCGGCGCCTGATGAATGGTGATCTTTGTATCCGCCTTTTCAAATGCGCCACCACCAATCGGAGAGCTCCCGTTCCAAAGCTGCAGCAGCTGCGGTTCAGACCGATCCACTGAAACAAAACCAGAGACTTTGGGATCAACAAGCAGTGTCGACAACACCTGAGCATAAACTCGGTGCCCGAAATCATTCGGATGATTCACTCCGTTGCCGGTTAAGTCCCAGTCCTGTTTGCGTTCGAAGAATTCCGACCACAAAGACGTCATGTCCGCCAGAGCAATTCCGGGTTCGCAAAGTTCAGCCAGAGCATTCCGATACAACGGAAACAGTTCGTGCTTCAAAGTGATCCAGTTGCGATTCCCAAGCATAGTCGCCAGCAGAATAAATTCCGTTTCCGGTCGCTGTTTGCGAATCTTCGCCATCACGGCCAGAGTGTTCGACTTGTATTCTTCGGCGGATCGGCCGGCTGAATCGTTCATACCGAAGGCCAGAATCACAAGGTCCGGTTCATATCGTAGTACTGTATCAACCATCGTCAGTGCCCAGCGAGTGTCCTGGCCGCCGACCGATGGATTTACCAACTCCACTTTAGTCTGATACGTCGCTTTCAGATGCTGAGTCAGCAAGTCCTGAAACGGGGGTTGAAACGGAGCTTCTCCGGCCCAGCCAGACGCGTTGCAACCGGTAGAAATGCTATCCCCCAGCAACACAATCGAAACCGGTTGATGCTGGCGAAGTTTGGCAATCGTCCGTGGCAAAGCTTTCTCATCAAATTTGGGTGCTTTAGAAGTCCAGTCTTCCGCAGCATGAGTGTAAGTAATACACGTTTGCATACGATGATATTCAGAAGTCGCGCCAAACAGAATTTCTCCATCACCATCGCGGTGCGTCAGCTTATGTCGTTGCGAACCCGCTGGACGACGTAGTTCGGCGGCAGCGAAAGACACAATTCGCGAATCAGCCGGCAACGTGATCTCGGCAGAACCCGGTTTCCAGTGATAGTCGCGACCTTCCTCGTACGTCACGTCGCCGGCCGAATTGCGAATACTGATTACCTTTTGCACGGGAAACAACACCGAAGCATTCGCACGACCGGTTTCGACATCCTTAATAAACAACGCCGATTCGCCTTCTACGGTGTCACCCAGCCATACGGGCCGCAGAAATTGCTCAGCGTACTTCCCTGTCGACTTTACTGGTTCGTCCGCACCGGCAAATCCGGACACCAGAACAAAGGCGAACACCGGGTTTAGAATCGCTGCAATTGTGAATCTGCAGTTAACCATGAAGTGCTGCGAGCCGCTATTGACATTCATAGAAACGCGTTCCGACCTGGGCGCATCTGCACAGCAAAACATACGTCGCGTAGCCGAGGAAAAAGAGAATTGCACAAAAGCCCCCATCGTATTTGTAATCGAATTGGCAAAGCCACGACTGTGAGTATCCGAAGCAAGTCGTCCGACCGCAACTGTGCCCAGCACGAGACTTATCCTTATCAGGGAACCATTGAAGATATGCAAAGCTGACAACCGACTCTGCTACGATTGTTGCTTGGCCGGAATGTAAGTTCGGCCGCGTTTGTGTTAACGATTGATTCAGTAGCAAGCATTTCTTTGAACCTGGTGCCCCGGCTAAAAGCTGACTGTGTACTTCGGGTTTTCCAGCATCTACAACGTTAGCCGTCAAAAACTGCTTCACCGGCAGGAGGGCCCGATTTGGCTGAAGTTCAACAGGAAGGCGTTCTACCGACATTAGTATCTTTACATTTGATGTGCGTTCCGGTGATAATACCGGCCCTCAAAAAATCCCGCCTTCCCACTGTGAGCTCACTATGCAGATGACTCGCCGCACAAGCTTACTGCTTCTAACCTGCGCTGTGATGAACAGTTTTCTGCTGATCCATTCAGCCAGATGTGACGAGCAGAAGTTGTCTGCGGAGGACGTTGAATTTTTTGAAACGAAAATTCGACCTGCACTCGTGAAGCATTGCTACGAATGTCATTCGGCATCGGCCAAAGATTTGGGCGGCAAGCTGTTGCTGGACAGTCGCGAATCGATGTTAAAGGGCGGAGAAGCGGGTGCAGTGCTGGTTGCCGGCAAGCCCGATGAAAGTTTGATCATTCATGCACTCCGATATAACGGAGTCGAAATGCCACCCGAGAAACCACTGCCGGAAACTGTCATCAATGACTTTGTAACGTGGATATCGAAAGGCGCCGCAGATCCTCGCACAGCGGAAGCTTCACAGAAGGAAGCCGCTATTCATGACGCGGAAGCGTTGTGGGCCTTCCAGCCACCGAAGCCCGGCAGCGTTCCGGACGTCTCCGATAAATCATGGTCGCAGGATCCCCTGGATCACTTCGTCCTGGCAAAAATTGAAGCCGCTGGTTTGCGTCCGACCCATGATGCAGATCCTCGAATGTTAGCTCGACGTCTGTTTATTGACCTTATCGGTTTGCCGCCTTCGTTTGCACGCACCGAACAGTTTTCGGCGGAATTTCAGCAGGATAGCAAAGCAGCTACCGGACAGCTTGTTGATGAATTACTCGCGAGTCCGCTCTTCGGCGAACGCTGGGGCCGGCACTGGCTGGATGTCGCTCGCTATGCAGAAGCCAATGGAAACGATGGACTTGGCCGTAACCCGACCTTCCCACACGCATGGCGTTATCGCGACTATGTGATTGCCGCATTCAACGCCGACACGCCCTACGATCGTTTTCTAACAGAACAAATTGCAGGCGACCTGTTGCCGGCCGAATCGGAAATCGACCGCGACCGTTACCTTGTCGCGACCGGCTTTCTGGCAATGGCCGCAAAACCCGCCAAAGCCATGAACAACGATTTCGAAATGGATGTTGTCGCCGATCAGATTGACGTTATCGGCAGCGGCATCATCGGCATTAGTGTGGCATGTGCCCGCTGCCACGATCACAAGTTCGATCCGGTACCGACTCGAGACTATTACGCTTTGGCTGGCATCTTCACCAGCACCGAAACCATGTGGGGCACTGCTGCTCATGAAGGTTTGACGGCCCCCGGGACGGATCTGCACGTGTTGAAGGCGGCCGCCAATGTGCCACCGCCGAAAGATTTTGTCGAGACAGTATTGGTGCTGGAATCGAACACCGGTATTCCGAAGCCGATTCCAAAATCGAAGTGGCCGGTTGGCGCTCCGCTGGCGATGGGAGTTCGTGACGTCAAGACACCCAACGATTGTCAGGTCAACATCAAAGGCGATTCGAAGAAACTTGGCGATGCTGTACCGCGAGGATTTCTATCTGCCTGCCACCTGGAATCGGATGCTCCGGTTGCGATCACTCCGAAACAAAGCGGACGCCTGGAATTGGCGCAATGGCTGACTCGCGGCGACCATCCTTTAACGTCGCGTGTGATGATTAATCGTATTTGGCAACACCTGTTTGGCGAAGGCATTGTACGAACACCGAATGACTTCGGAGTTTATGGAGAACGGCCGACTCACCCCGAGCTTCTGGACTATCTGGCGATTCGCTTTGTTGACGAACACTGGTCTGTGAAACAAATAATTCGCAACATTGTGCTCAGCCGCACCTATCGGCTAAGCAGCAACGCCGAAGACACGTTACTCAACGCCGACTCAGGCAACGCATTGCTGACTCGTCATCGGCGGCGAAGAATGGACGCGGAATCTCTGCGAGACAGTATGCTGCAGGCCAGTGGTCAGCTGAATTTTGTTCCGGCGGAAGGTTCGCTTGTGCGTCATCGCGACATTCTTGTGAACCTTGCCGGTAATCTGCACGAACCCAGCAATCATCGCAGCGTATATTTGTGTTACCTCAGAAGTTCGCCGCCCCCGGAACTAGCCGCTTTTGATCTGCCTGACTTTGTGAATGTCATTGGCAAACGAGACGTCAGCACCGTGCCGAATCAGGCATTGCACCTTTATAACAGCCCATTTGTGATTGATCAGTCTGAACACCTTGCGGCCGTTGTGACGAAGATGACGGAAGACATCGACGCGCGAATAGCTTTCGTGTGGCAACAGACTTTAGGACGAAATGCAACACCGGAAGAGTTGGCGAATGCGAATGCATTTCTGAAGGACACTCAAGCTGAAGTGAAGTCAGATAACGAAGCGTGGACCAGCCTCTGTCAGGCGTTATTGGTCACTAATGAATTCCGTTACGTGGATTGAGGATTGTCGACCATGTTTTATTCACGACGCAGCATGCTGCAATCAACATCCTGCGGCTTCGGATATCTGGCTCTGCAAGCCCTGTGCGCCGACAGCGCTGTTGCGGCAAAAGCTAACGGTACAGCGTCCGCAGGGCTTTCTCATCGAACGCCGTTACTAACAGCCACAGCAAAACGGGTGATCTTGTTGTGTATGAGCGGCGGTCCGGCCCAGATGGATACGTTCGACTATAAGCCGCAGACCGGAAAGAAAAAACATCCGGGTTCGGCCGTTCGTTTTCGTCAACATGGAGACAGCGGTCTCTGGATATCGGAATTGATGCCGGAAACAGCCAGGCACGCCGACAAGCTGTGCATCATCAACGGCATGCATGGAGATACAGAAATTCATGCACAGTCCTTTCTGCAATTGCACACGGGCGAGCGATTGCGGAAACGGCCGAGTCTTGGGTCGTGGATCAATTACGGATTGGGAACGGAAAACCAAAACCTGCCTGGGTTCATTAGCCTTAACACGTCGAAGAGTTCGATTTACACCAGCGCTTTCCTGCCTTCCATTTACAATGGCACGCCGATTGGTGTTAATGGCGAAGACATGTCGGCGGCCACTATCAGCAATGTTGTCAGCGATCACATGGCTCTGTCGGCCAAACGTCGACAGCTGGACTTTGTGCAGTCTCTGAACCGGCAGCACCTGCAGGATCGACGCGGCGACAGTAAGCTGGACAGCGTAATTCAGTCGATGGAACTTGGTTTTCGCATGCAGGCGTCTGCTCCCGAACTTCTGAACCTTTCAGATGAATCGCCGGAAACTCTGGAACGCTATCGCGTGGGCAGGAAACTGCAGATTGGCACGTGTCGGCCTACAGACTTCGGTCGGCAGTGTTTGCTGGCTCGCCGATTTGCTGAAGCTGGAGTAAGATTTATTGAGATTAATCACGGCGGCTGGGATCAGCACAAGAATCACCGGCGAGACCTAAAAGCAAACTGTGATACCGTTGATGCTCCGATTGCCGCGTTGCTGGAAGATCTCAATCAGAGAGGACTACTGGAAGACACATTGGTTGTGTGGGGCGGCGAATTTGGTCGACCTGGCCTGGTGCCCGACGATGGCAAAGATGAAACCGGCCACAATGTGCGAGGCTTCACTTTCTGGCTGGCGGGCGGGGGAGTCAAGGGCGGATGCGTTCATGGAAAGACTAGCGACACCGGAGACAAAGCTGTCGAAGGTAAGATGCATTTCCGAGATCTGCATGCCACCATCCTGCACGCTCTGGGCCTGCCGGCAAACGACCTCACATACTGGCACGAAGGACGCGATCACCGCCTGACAGGGCCCGAAGGCGGCAAGGTTGTGAGCGAGCTTTTTTCCTAATTGAAACGATCGATCACGCAATCGAATTCTGCGCATCGACACGCCAAAACTTATGGAAACGGCATTAGGCAAATAGTTCGTGGATTACCTGGCCATGAACATCGGTCAGTCGGAAGTCGCGACCACTGTAACGGAACGTCAGTTTTTCATGGTCGAATCCCATCAAGTGCAGAATCGTCGCATGCAAATCGTGAACATGCACTTTCTGTTCAACAGCGGCAAAACCAAATTCGTCTGTGGCACCATATGTCATGCCACCTTTCACTCCGCCACCAGCCAGCCACATTGAA
Organism: Fuerstiella sp.; assembly: GCA_041689795.1. GTDB lineage: Bacteria > Planctomycetota > Planctomycetia > Planctomycetales > Planctomycetaceae > Fuerstiella. Next base: position 8,501 of record JBDNFN010000280.1, read on the forward strand.
AACCCGTGGTGATTGTGATCACGCCCGTTGCCGTTTTCGGCCACCGGTGTTCTGCCGAATTCACCGCCCCAAATGATCAGCGTGTCTTTTAGCAAATCGCGAGCTTTCAAATCGTTGATGAGTGCCGCAATGGGTTGATCCACGTCTTTGGCTTTGTTCGCATGCGCCTTGATATCTTCATGGTCGTCCCACGGCTGGCCATTACCGTAGTAAACCTGCACCATTCTGACGCCACTTTCAACCAGACGTCTGGCAGCAAGACAGGCGTTCGCAAACTGACCAGGGCCGTAAGCTTCCTGCGTTGCTTTCGTTTCCTGTTTAAGATCAAAAACCTGCTGTGCCTCGGTTTGCATGCGAAATGCCATTTCAAGCGATTCAATACGAGCTTCCAGTGGGTTGTCGTGTCCACCCCGGCGTTCCAGATGAATTTCGTTCATACGCTTCAGCAGGTCGAGCTGTTCGCGTTGCGAATTCCTTGAAAGCCACGCGTTATTGATATGGCGGATGACTTTCTTCGGATCCATATCCGAATTATTGATGTGTGTGCCCTGATAGATGCCTGGTAAAAAACTGTTGCTCCACAGTTGAGGGCCAACCACAGGCTTTCCTGGACACAACACAACAAAGCCCGGTAGATTCTGGTTCTCCGTGCCAAGACCGTACAGCAGCCACGATCCCATTGACGGGCGAGTTGGCTGAGTTTCACCGCTGTTCATCATCAACAGCGAGGGTTCATGATTCGGAATGTTTGTATGCATCGAACGGATGACGCAGATGTCATCGATACATCCACCGACGTGCGGAAAAATGTCGCTGACTTCAATACCGGATTCGCCATACTTCTTAAACTTGAATGGCGACATCAGCAGTCCACCGGTCCTGCGTTCCGTTTTCAGATCCGCCGTCGGTGGACGTTGTCCGTTGTACTTTTCGAGTGCCGGCTTCGGATCAAACGTGTCGACCTGCGACGGCCCACCGTTCATAAACAGATGAATAATGTGTTTTGCTCGCGGAGCAAAATGCGCAATTTTGGGGGCCAGTGGGCTGTCGGAACCTGCGTCCGCTGCTGCGGCCAGCATGCCGTCCTGAGCCAGAATGCTGGCAAGCCCGAGCGTCCCAAGACCTGTTCCCATCTGGTGAAGACATTCACGACGAGTAAGACCGAAGTGCCGCGACAATGAAGTCATTATTAGTTCCCTGAAGTCGTAAATCGTAGATCACTCATTTGTATGCGGCCGTTAATCGAGATACATGAATTCATTGCCACCCAACAAAACCTGAGCATATCGCTGCCACCGAGTCAGCTTGCTTTGATCGTCCTGCACGAGGCCCAGATAGGCCAGACCAAGCTGCACTTCGGTTTCACTGGGCGGCCGACAGTAGGCCAGCTGAAATGCACGATGAATGCGCATTTCGTCAACGGTACCTGACTCAATGTCAGGCACTTCTTTTTGAATTCGAGACGCAAAGGCTCGGGCCTGTTCCACCATAAACGGACTGTTTAGAACAAACAACTGCTGCTGAGGAACCGTCGTTTCACTACGCTTTTCGCTGGTTATGTTGGCATCAGGAAAGTCAAACAGCCGCAGTAGACTGTCGAGTTCATGACGGCTTATTTTGGCATAAATCGTGCGGCGTACATTATTAGCATCAGCAAGGTCGGTCGACGGGCCGCCGAGCGTTCGATCCAGCGTGCCGGAAACATCCAGCAACGCGTCGCGCCAGGCTTCGACATCCAGTCGGCGACGATTCATCTTCCATACGAAACGATTGTCTGCATCAATGTTGGAGTTGGATTCGTTCAAGGTGGAGCTAAGTTGGTAAGTCGCAGACAACATAATTTCACGGTGCAGAGCTTTAATGGACCATCCGAATTCAACAAATCGTGAGGCCAGATAATCGAGCAGCTCGGGATGTGTCGGAGCTTCACCCTGCATTCCAAAATTGCTGGGCGTCGCCACAATCCCGCGACCAAAATGACGCTGCCAGATTCGATTCACCATGACTCGAGCAGTCAACGGGTTGTCAGCGCTGGCGATGGCGTCGGCCAGTTCTTTGCGGCCACTGCCGGTTGTGAAGAGTGGCTGCTGTTCGCCCGCCAGAATTCTAAGGAAACGTCGAGGCGCGATCTCTTTCGCGTTCGCCGGATTGCCGCGAACAAACACCTTCATATCAGCAACGCGGCCTTCTGCATAAGAATGGGCAATCGGATACATCGGCGGAGCAGTGACTTTTGCCTCCTCAAGATCTGCTTTCAGTTTCTTTAACAGTTCCAGCTTCTGTTCCGAAAGAAAGTTTTCGAGATCATTTTCGCCAACGGCCAGCGGCCCGTCTTTACCTAGCACTTTTGTCAGGAGATCGGCACCAAAGTCCACCGGGCCATCCACCGGACTTTCTGTATATACGCTGAACTGCACGCTGGCCTGTTCACCACAGCCGCCCTGATCTGAGCCGCTGTTATCAAGACCGCCGATCGCCTTGAACCGTTGATAGCCTTCCGGCAGATCATAAACAATCTGCGAAGGAGCGTGAGTGCCAATACCAAAAGCGTATTTTTTGCCACCGACGCGTAGCGGCTGGCCTTCATAGTTTCGATCAATTTTCGCACCACCAAAACCATCCAGTGACTTCCATTTCAGGTCGGTCAATTTCAGCTCGCCAGCTGGACCCACCAACCGGGGTTCCAGCCAGTCTGAGTGATCGCAGCTGTTTCCGTTCCCACCATCGGACACAACCAAAAACAGTTGTTTTGCCCCGCTGACATCAACGTCAATTCCTGCAGTCGGCCGAATTTTTGTGACCAGTGGTGTAACAAACCGGGGGCTTCCCGGTTTGCGAGGTGCGCCTTCATTCACAACGATAAGATTTGATGTAGCCACACCATCACGAACGTCCAGCAACGATTGCACCTGCCGCTGAAACGCCGCCGCAACAACAGACACTGCTTCCGGCACAGACGTTTCGGATGTTGCGGCATTCAGCGAATCCACACTTACGTCGGACGTTGAATCGGGGGAAATCAATGCGTACCAGGAATCCAGTGCCGTGATTTTTCCCTGCTGCTGCGGGTCAAGAAACTTCAGCCACCGCTTCAGCAGAAATTCATTGATGTTCGCTTGCCTGGCAAATTCAGCTGTCGTGGCCGACTGACCGCTCGCTGTAGCGATTCGGTATTTCCACACGGTCTCCATGTAGCGGGAAATTTCGCCAACACGAGACTCGGCCGCCGAAGTTTTTTCGTTGGCTAGAAACGTTTTAATGGCCTCGTCGCACGTCTTTAGATTCGCCTGACCAGCGTTGTAAGCCGCAACTTCTTCAGAAGTACACAATGGCGCGTTGTGAAGTTTAGAGCTGCTGAAGATACCCGCCAGTGAGTAATAATCCTGTGTGGGAATTGGATCAAACTTGTGGTCGTGACAGCGAGCACACGACACCGTGAGTCCCAGGAAGCCGCGAGTCAGCGTGTCGACGCGGTCGTCAAGTTCATCGGCGGCGGCCTTTGCCGCATCGCTGTTCTTATAATACTGAGCGCCAAGACCGAAGTACCCGAGAGCTATCAGGTTATCGTACGAACGATTCGATTCGTCGCCAATCATATCACCGGCAATCTGCAGTCTTACGAACCTGTCATAGGGCATGTCGGAATTAAACGCTGACACGACCCAATCACGGTAACGAAACCCGTTGCTGTTTGGCGTGACGGAAAAAGTATGAGCCTGATCTTCGGCGTACCTGGCGACATCCAACCAATAACGCCCCCATCGTTCACCGTAGTGTTCGGAAGACAAAAGCCGATCGATCACTAATGAGAACGCGTCAGTCGATTCGTCCTGCACAAATGAAGCCACGTCTTCCGGCGTAGGAGGAAGGCCAATCAGGTCAAAGGTCGCTCGACGAATCAGTTCTGCTTTACCAGCAGGGCCAACCGGCTGCAGCCCAAGTTGTTCCATTTTTGCCAACGTAAAGAAGTCGATTTTATTCCGAGGCCAGTCTGCCTGTTGCACGCTTGGAATTTCAGGAATAGCAACAGGCTGATATGACCAAAACTTGCGGGATTCTTCGAAGTCAATTTGCGATTTAACATGCGACGCACCATCGCGCGGATCGGGAGCTCCCATTTCGACCCAGGCCACAAAGTCAGCGATGACGGCGTTGGACAATTTTCCCTTGGGCGGCATTTCGAAACTTTCATGCCGCAACGCGCTGATCAGCATGCTTTCATCGACATTGTTCGGCACCACAGCCGCCCCGCTGTCGCCGCCCTTCAACGTTGCCTCGCGTGTATCAAGCAGCAGGCCACCTTTTACACTCTTAGCATCTGCTGCATGACACTCGTAACAGTGCTTCAGCAAGACTGGACGAATCTTCTTTTCGAAGAATTCAATTTGGTCCGGTTCAGGCGACTGCGATGCCAACTGCTCCTGCGGCGAAACTTGAGCCCTCGCCAAGCCTGACGTGGCAGTGATCAGCAAGACAAAGACAATGCCGGCTCTGGAAATGGATGGCATAATTTTCCCCGTTGAGGAAACGGGTTCGTTTTAGGTGGGATGACGAATTGAAGAACTCAAGCGAGCACCAAAACCCGTGTAGGCAGGGAGCAGCGTCTGCAACCCTTGCTTTGTACGATAATGCCATTGACTGGCAAATTCAATTACAGATTGCAAGGCTTGGTCCCGGGACAGTCACGCCGGTTTGAATCAGCTTTGTGCGGGATGTTAGTCACGACAATTTTCGGGCATTCAACTTATCTCAAGCGGGCGACGGCTTGACGGTCCAACACGATTCATGAGGCTGCATGCCGATATATGGGTAATACGTTTGAGCCTTCGGAGCGGAAAGTAAAATCAGCGTTGTGTTGAGTCCGCAGGCATTGTGGACCTTATTGATTAGTTGCCTGCCAATACCCTGCCGCTGGTAATCAACATCAACAGCAAGGTCCGACAGGTAGGTGCAAAAATTAAAATCACTGATCGCTCGAGCAACGCCTACCAGCACTCCGTGCTCGTTTCTGGCAGTCGCGATGCAATCTGCATTTTCCAGCATGCCGACCATACGAGAGCGATCATCGATTGGGCGTCGTTCGGCCAGAGTTGATCGTTTCAGAACATTAATGAAGTCGTCGGGGCTGAGGCCTGACTCGACGGAAAACGTAATCGTCATGAGTGTGCCCGGAATTCCCAAATCTAAAACCTGCTAACTGAAAGGCAGATTTGCGTCAGAGCAACGCTGCACTTGAGGAGACGCTCGAGAACGAATACAGCCGCAGGCCATGTTCGGCACCATGACTTGGTTAGATTTTTCGCGGCAGATTGTAGACTTTTAGCAGCAACAGCATCCACTGCACTAACAAATTCAAGGATTTCCCCCAAATCACGTGCCATTGCAAATATGCTCCCAAAGCTGGTCGCGATTTTGAAAGCATCGCAGCGAAGCTTATTCGGCCGTTATTTGTAGCACTTTTTGTACATTCCTGCCGTTTCTATGGGTTCTTATTACGTAAGACGTACGGATTCGCCGGTATTGACCAGAAAGACTGGTTGATACTGACGGTTTCTTGCGATTGCCCCTTGGCGAACGTGCTTACCGCTAGTACACTTCCGTCAGCTTAGATCGTAGATAAGCGACCTAAGTGAATGTGGCCGGATACAAGCGAGTCACGTTGTTCAGTCGAATGAGCGACGTTTTCCGGTCAGACGAGGTTTTTGGCAGAGTTGGATGCTCTTGCAGCCTCGGGGACCTTGTGTTGGCACTTTGGCCACACATTTGCTGCTAACATCGGTTAAGTTGACCGATGAAACGCCGCCAGCGTCATTGGGACGCATTGAATTCTGTGACTTCTTGTTTGTCCGGAATTGCCGTAAATGCGGCGTTTGATCTGAATCAGTTGGAACAACCAATTGGCTTCAGCAGACTCCCACGAGGCCGATTGATCGGCTTCTTTGCTTCTGAAGCCACGCTTTATCAGTTCGGAATTCCGTGCCTGAAAGCGACTTCAAGCATCAAGACATCCACATCGGTCCCTGAATTCTCAAGGGCCGAACGCCACGTCGACCGAGTTCCGACAGCATTGGACGCCGGCGTCGTGATAACCAAAACTGAATTCATTGTTGAGGAACGAAAATTGAAGACGTTTGAAGAATTAGACCTGATTGCTCCGTTGAGACGTGCTCTGGCTGAAGAAAAATACGAGATCCCAACACCTATTCAAGCACAGACAATTCCAACAGCATTGCTCGGACACGACGTACTGGGATGTGCTCAAACAGGAACCGGCAAGACAGCTGCTTTCGCGCTGCCGATTCTAAACAAACTTGGGCAGCAAAATCAGAAGGCTCGCCCAAACTCACCACTCGTGCTGGTGCTTGCCCCAACTCGCGAGTTGGCGATTCAAATCGGCGAGAGCTTTGCAACTTACGGCAAGCACCTTCGCCTGCGACAGGTATTGGTTTACGGCGGCGTGAAGCAGGGCAATCAGGTGCGAGCCATTGGCCGAGGTGCTCATATTCTGGTAGCAACCCCCGGTCGCCTACTGGACCTGATGAATCAGGGGCACATCAGCTTGTCTGAACTGGAGGTCTTCGTTCTGGACGAAGCCGACCGTATGTTGGATATGGGCTTTATGCCTGACCTGAAACGAATCATCAGCAAACTGCCTGTTGAACGTCAATCACTGTTCTTCTCAGCAACCATGCCTCCTAAGATCACTGAATTAGCCGGACGACTGCTCAGAAATCCGATTCACGTCAATGTCACTCCAAAGTCCTCCAGCGTTAAGCGAATTGAACAGAGCATTCATTTTGTGGAACGCCACAATAAGCAGACTCTGCTACGAGACATGGTAGGCGGTGAAGGCGTCGATCGCGTCATTGTGTTTACAAAGACAAAACGTGGTGCGAATGTCGTGGCCGAAAAACTGCACCGAGCCGGTGTGAAATCAGCTGCCATTCACGGTAACAAGTCCCAAAATGCTCGCCAGAAAGCCTTGGAATCATTTCGAAACAAAGAAATTCAGGTGCTTGTAGCAACTGACGTTGCGGCCCGTGGAATTGACATTGATGGCGTCACACACGTCATCAACTATGACCTTCCGATTGAACCGGAAGCCTATGTTCACCGAATCGGCCGAACAGGTCGTGCCGGTGCCGAAGGCATCGCAGTCTCTTACTGCAGCTCAGAAGAACTAGGCGATCTGCGAGCCATCGAAAAACTTATCGGGCAAAAAATACCGGTGTCTGGTGGGACAGAGCCAACAGCACCACAGAACTTCAGACCATCGTCGCAGTCTCGATCGCGACGTCCATCGGGTACAGGTTCGGGAGGCGGACGTACGTCGTCAGGTGGTTCTGGCAGCAGATTTGCCGCCACACGACGGCCAGCTGCTGCATCCGGTTCTGACGAATCGCCGAAGCCGCGACGACGCAGAAGAAAACCAAGTCAGGTTGGTTAATCCTGCCAGACAATAGACATCATCTGCTAATCGCAGATATCAGAAAACAAGTTGAAAGCATTCTTTAGGTTAGTCTCAAACGCGTGAACGTTTCACTCGAGAGCGATAACCGACATTTTGAAGAGTATTGGGTAGAGCACATGGCAGAAGGCACGATCAAACGCATGACCGACAAGGGGTTTGGTTTTATCGAAGACGGCACTGGGAAAGACATGTTCTTTCACAGTTCCGCGGTAGAAGGCATGCGTTATGAAGAACTGCGCGAAGGTCAGCAGGTTTCATACAACGTTGGACAGGGACCAAAAGGCCCGCGCGCAGAAAACGTGCGAGTAATCTGAAGCGAAAACACTGGACGAATAAAATTCGTCGCGTGAATTCTGACGCCGAAAGCCTCAAAGCTCTCGGCGTTTTTTTATGCGCCGACTTTACGCCTAACGAAGCCACGGGCCTGACGTAGCTAAGAAGGTACCGCTCAGATGATTTGTAAAATCAGCGGACGGAACCGCCGGAAGGCTAAGTGTTTTTCCCCCTAAAGACGCCGTTGGGTGCGCTTCTCCAGCAAAAACGGCAAGTTAAACATCTACATTGATCGAACCTGCCGAATCTGTCAAACTGCGGAGACTCAGTTAGCCACGAACCAAGGTTCGACGGCTTCGGGGTTCTTAATTGCGTCAATGAGGACGTAAGAAAAGGCCACATCAATATTTGGCGGGCAGATCGACAGCCACCAGGGGCGATGTGTTTCCAAATGTGAATTAGAAAAGCCGCCTGATCAGGTCCGGCAAGGGAGTGCCGCAAGTATGTACAAATTACTGCTTTGCATGCGTTATCTGAAGACCCGCTATATCGCTCTGGCAAGCATTGTCAGTGTGATGTTGGGCGTGGCCACGATGATTGTGGTAAACAGCGTCATGGCCGGCTTCACCAACGAAATGCGTGATCGAATTCACGGTTTTCTGGCCGATATTGTTGTCGAATCTCGCAGTATGGACGGAATCATTAATGGCAATGCCCAGATGCAGGTCGTACAAGACGCTGCAGGCGACTTTATCGCCGCCATGACACCAACAGTCGAAGTGCCCGGCATGATCACGTACAACGATCCAATCACGGGCGAAACTTTTACTCAGCCGATCCAGATCCTGGGAATTGATCCGGCCGGAAAAGCAAGTGTCGGGCCGTTGAAGGACTACCTCGATAGTTACAACGTCGTGAGCGAAGATGGCACCATCATCCGCGACCGACTTCGTGCGGTCGATACACCGCTGGCTTGGGAATTGACGGCATCGGCAGCCTCTTACCGGCGAATGATGAAGCAACAGCAGATGATAATGATCCCGGACGACAAAGCGACCGGACCATTCGGCAGCGTCGTTGAGGCAAATGCAGGCAGGAATGCAGACGCTGGTACAGAGATAGCCGCCCCGGACTTTGACACTCCATTCAAAGGCAACGAACCCGTTGTGCCGGTAGATCCAACTGCACCGATGTCGGCAAGAATCTACATCGGCGAACAAATCACCAGTTTTCAGACTCGCGATCCGGAAACCGGCAAGCTTCACAAGGTCAATATGGTCAACCCCGGCGACGACATCATTATCACAACGATTCAGTCCAATACACCGCCCGAGCCCATCAGCTTTTCTGCAACAGTCGTCGACATGTTTCGCAGCGGTATGAGCGAATACGATAGCCAGCTGGTGTTGATGAATATCGAAGAACTGCAACAAAACCGCGGCATGATCGCTGAAGACGGCGATGCTATAACTTCTATTCAGATCCGTCTGCATAATTATGCAGATGCGGATGAAGTTGTGAAACGAATTAAGGCAGCCTTTCCTCCAGGTCTCGTTACAGTCAGCACTTGGGAAGCCAAACAGGGATTGCTGCTGTCTGCCGTGGAAGTTGAAACCGCTATTCTAAACGTGTTGCTTTTCATGATCATCGCAGTTGCCGGCTTCGGCATTCTGGCCATCTTCTTCATGATCGTCGTGGAGAAAACACGCGATATTGGCATTCTGAAATCGCTCGGAGCGAGTTCGAACGGTGTGATGAGCATCTTTCTTTCTTACGGCCTGGGCCTCGGCGTTGTCGGCAGCGCGGCGGGTGTTGGTATTGGCCTGCTGTTTGTTCGATACATCAATGAGATCGAAGATGCTCTGAGCTGGGTGACCGGCCGGAAGGTCTTCAACGAAAAGATCTATTACTTTCCGGAAATCCCAACACAGGTCAACGTAATGATGGTCATCTGGGTAGCTCTGGGAGCTATCGGAATCGCTGTTCTGGCAAGCGTCCTGCCGGCTCGGCGAGCATCACGACTACATCCTGTTCGCGCTCTACGCTTTGAATAGATCTGGTGCAGAGTCCTAAAGCCGGAATCAATGGTGACTCTGGCAATCGCAACACTGAATTCTACCAGTCGAGCACGACGCTCATGACACACGGCAGCCAGACACAGCCGACAAAAATCGAGACATTGAAGATGACTACGCCATTGATCTCAGCGCTGGCGATTGAAAAATCGTACTCCAAGGGCCAACACAAAGTGCCCGTTCTTCGCGGTGCCGGCCTGACGGCTCAACGCGGAGAATTTATTTCCGTCATTGGCCAAAGCGGTTCAGGGAAGAGCACGCTGCTGCATGTGATGGGACTGCTTGATTCTCCTGACAACGGCGAAGTACTGCTGGAAGGAAAGCGAATCGACAACCTAAATCAGGCAGCTCGTGATCAACTGAGGAATCATGTTTTCGGCTTCATCTTTCAGTTCTATCATCTGCTGCCGGAACTCACGCTTTTAGAAAACGTGATGACTCCACTGATGATTCGCCATTCGCTGTTCAGTTATTGGTCCAAACGAAAAGAAATTCGGGCCGAGGCTATGGATATCCTGCAGCAGGTTGGACTTGGTCACCGGGTGAAGCATCGTCCGTCCGAGTTATCGGGTGGCGAGATGCAGCGAGGTGCGATTGCTCGAGCACTAATCGCCAAGCCTGAAATTCTGCTGGCGGATGAACCAACCGGCAATCTGGATTCGACGACCGGTCGCGAAATCATGGAGACGCTCAAGAAGCTGAATGAAGAAAGTCAGCTTACAATTGTGATGGTCACACACGACGAAGCGATCGCTCAGCAGGCTCACCGCATTGTCCGCCTTGCCGAAGGTCAGATCGCCACAATCGGTCGAGAAGAAGCGGCGTAAGCACAGGTCGTCATCGCGTTTAACACCATAGGCGAATGCGCTGCTGCAGTTGCTCGGGCACTCGAGTTCTAATCGCTTGCTGAGCTTGGCTTTCGTGCGTCCGCGTGCTGAGATGGCTTAAAATGATGAGTTCGTTTTCGAATCTGTCAGCTCGTTCCAAAATATCATCCAGGTGCATGTGGCCGAATTTATGGATCTTTTCCTTCCGATGTTCGGGATGAAAGAACGTCATTTCGGTAATCAACACCTGCGCCTTTAGGATGTCCGGGTGATTGTCCAGCCCGGCCGGTGCCGTGTCGCCCGTGAAGCTGACCAGCGGCGTCAGAGTTTCCTGCGTCACTTCGGTTCCGTGCATTCTTAGATCGCGAATTTCGTTGCCCGACAGCCCGTGGTGTTCCGGCTTCAATTTTCTGCGACAGTCATAAACAATGTAGCCCACCGACGGAACAGTGTGCTTTGTAGCGAACACTCGAACTTTGTGTTCTCGTGAAAGTTCAATCATGTCGCCATCTTTGGCGGGGACAAGATTACAAACCATGCGTCCGCGATCGAGTCGTTGCCATGCACGAAGCAGTTTTTCAACGTTTTCAATCACCTCCTCGGGAAGATAGATCGTCGGCGGTTCCATCTTCATCATTCGGCGACGTGCGACATAAACCGGCAGCGCAGCCAAGTGGTCAAGATGTGCGTGCGACACAAAAAACGTCTGAGTCCCCATGAAGGACCATGGGCTTCCGCCAAGCTCGAAACCGAGTTTCAGTTCCGGTATGCGCCAATAGCTTTGCACGGCAGCTCTGGAATAGCCTTCGATTGTCAAAGCCTTGTGCTTAATCGAATGTAGTGGGAGATTCTCAAGCATTGCGAAAACAAGGTGGTCCTGAGCAGAGGAAACTGACCTGAAAAAAACGAAGAATGCAGGTCAGGCCCGAAAATGATGCACCGGTTCGGTGTCGAGTTGGCAATGTAGAGCCAAGTTGCCGCTTGCTCTACTCAGTCGACGTCCGCACTGCAAAAAAGCTCACGAACAGCTTGCCCGCGGCGAATCCCAATCATCCTGTGACGGGTTTACCAAAACGGCGAAATGCGTGTGTCAGGTCTGAATTCTTACATTTCCCGCCAAAAGCAGTCGTATCGGTAGCAGGCTGGTCGAGTAGCCGGGCAAGTAATGTCTTTGAACGTGCCGTCTAATGACATTGCTTGCCCGGCAATTGAACTTCCTGTGCATCATGCATCGAAAAACGATTTCCCGATGGTGGATAGAATCGTGTTTGACTGGGCCAGTCCAACACGCGGCTCTTCCATCCGATTCTGGCAAGTGAAGCTTTGAGCCAATTTCACCTGCCTGCTTGGCCTTTGAATAGCGTCTGGGAGTCGATTCAACCTGGCGGATGCTTCCATATCGGCAACTCGGGACGGACAACCCTGGCTTTCTCCGAACTCACCGAAGCAGCCATTCGATTGTTGTTCCAGTCGTAAAAGGGCGAATGCGTGGCAGTTTTAGTGCAGCCAGCAGCCAAAAAGCCTACGATCCATACAATTCGATCGCAGAAACTTCCCGATCCAGCCCAGTTCGTCATGGAGGGTTTTTGACCGCATGGCATGTCGGGACTATGATTACCAAAGAGCGTTCGCTTTGAATCTGAGTTTTTCGCCTATCATGCCATTCGGGCAAACAGGGATCCGTTGTTTTGGTTGCTTTGTCCTTAACAGCAGGTCCGACATTTATTCGCCGTTTACACGGTGACTCATGAACCAGTTTTCCAGTGCCGAACTTGATCCGATTTCATCAACCCCGGCGGACCTTCCGCTGCTGGAGCGGCCTCTCGTTGCTGAAGATGAAAACACTGTGGTCAGCACAGGACTGGATGATTCGCAGCATTCGCAGCATTCACTGCCGGAAGTACAACTGAACTCATCGGCTCAGGAAATTCGCGAACGCCTGTTTGCCGGGCCCGATTCGCCCAACAGCGAACGAGGTCTGCGACTGGGACATTTCGAAGTCGATGAAAGAATTGGTTCCGGAGGCATGGGTGCTGTTTTTCGCGCGGTCGATCTGGAACTCTCACGCTACGTTGCATTAAAGGTTTTACATCCGCAAACCGCCGCCGATCCGGCACTTGTCGCCCGGTTTCGCAACGAAGCTCGCGCATGTGCTCAGCTGAATCACGACAACGTTGCGCGAGTGTTTTTCACCGGCGATCAGGACGGCGTACATTACATCGCTTACGAATATGCCGACGGCTTCACAATTAAGCAGTTGATCGATCAAAAGGGGCGGTTGACTCCGGAAGAAACAGTCAACTTTGCAATTCAGGCTACACTGGCCCTGAATCACATTCACGCCTGCGGTGTCGTCCATCGCGACATCAAACCGTCGAACATAATTCTGACTCAGGCGGGGCGAATAAAAGTAGTTGACCTTGGACTCGCTCGTCGCGATACAACGGATTCCATCGGCGATCTTACAGTGGCCGGCACCACGCTGGGCACGTTCGATTACATTGCCCCGGAACAGGCACGCGACCCTCGTACCGCGGACACTCGCAGCGACATCTATTCGCTGGGCTGCACGGTCTATCATATGCTGACCGGTCAGCCGCCGTATCCTGAAGGCACCGCGCTGCAGAAGCTGCTTGATCACCAGGGTAAGTCTCCACCAGACGCACGATCCATCGCTCCCGAAGTACCTGTTGCGGTTTCGGTCGTTGTTCAGAAAATGATGAATACCGATCCGGATGCTCGCTATCAGGATCCCGGCCAGCTTTTGGCAGATCTGATTTCCATCGCCGCTAGTATGGGGCTGCGAAGCGTGCCTGCAGAAGGCGTTGTATGGCGCAGAATACCTGTGCGAAGAACGCGCGAATTGACCAGCACAATTTTCGTCGCGACCACCGTGATTGCCATCTGTGCCGCCGCGCTTGTGATGCATTTTTCACCCAGCGGGCTCGATAAAACAGACGAAGAAACGCAGAGGATTCTCAACGCGATGCTTCCCGTAGAAGAAGCGATCTCTCCATCGGCACCGGTGGAACCTTCACGGATTGCTGCGACAGGCAGCAGAGTATCCGGTGGAACGCAATCGTCCGTTGTCGATGCGTCTGCCAGCCCTGGCGCGCCAGACACCAACAATGATGTCCCCAGCCCTACTGACGGCAGTCCTGCGGTGGCCGCATCTTCAGTTGTCGACGACGGTGCGGTGACTCCATCCGTAAGCCGCTCGGCGTTAGCTGTCCAGCCGCCGTTCCGAGTGGAATCGACCAATGGTGACATCCGTACTACAAGCACACTGGCAGATGCATGGGCTGATGCGAGGGGCGGAGATGTCATCTATCTTGATTTTGATGGACCACTGGATACTCCGACGCGATGCCTGACACCACGCTACTCTGAGTCGCAGATAATCACAATTAAAGCCGCTGACGGACGTGCGCCCGTTTTGGAATTTCAGGGTGAAGATCCAAATGGTTCGCTGACGCCCGGGCTTCTGTTCCAGCTCAGCAATAATCTGAATCTAAAAATGGTTCGCGTTAATTTGCGAGTGGTAGTCCGACCGGAAGTATTATCCAAAGAATGGGTGCTGTTTGAATTCAACGGTGCAAACCGAGTTGAGCTTCATAACTGCACGATCGAAGTTCATAACCCGTCACGCATTAAGACGGCCGTTTTTCGGCTTTCAGATTCCCGAGCCGGAATCACTGATCAGGAACAGTGTACGATCAGCATGGACCACTGTGCGATTCGTGGTGGTTGCGACCTTGTGCGAGTTGCCGCTCAGACCGCAGGGCAGATTGTTGCGGAACAAAGTTTCTTTGCGCTCGACGGTTCACTTATTGACGACATCGGCAGCAACGCAATGACATTGCAGGGCAGTTTGGGTGTGGAGCTGAAGCATACATCCAGTATTTGTTCGCGAGCCGCATTTAGAATGGCTGACAGCGATTCGATTGACGGCGGCGCCCCGGAACGCACTGTTCCGAATCTTTCCGTTTCAAGTAGTTCATGCATCTTCGCGTCTTTGAAGCCCAGCGGTGTACTGCTCCAGAGCGAGGGGAATTTTTATCTGGATGAGCTGCAGGAACTCTTCCGCTGGAAGGGAACTCATAATTTTTACCATCAGATTGGTTCTTACTGGAAACTCGAAAGCGGCACCTTCGACACAACTCCAACGATTCTGTCGTTCGATGACTGGCAGGAACACTGGTCGAGAATCACAGACACGCAGGAAGACGATGCTGATGAATTCGACTACTCGGTCTGGAGCACTCGAGATCGACTATCGCGTCTGACTCCGGCCGACCTTGTTGCCGCGTCACCGCGAGACTTTGGCATGGACAGATCTGCATTCAATTTCTCACCGGATGCTGCGAATCGACATCGGCTTAGCAAAGACGGTAGCCTGCCCGGCGTTGACCCAACTCTGTTGCCAAAGTTTCCACCGGCACCACCGATCTCAGCTAAACCCAGTAAGTCGAATTCAACTCCAGACGTTGCTCTGCCGTAACTTCGCCGGCCGCATCCGCTCACACCAGCAAGACGGGCACTGCGATCCGGCTTCGTGTTCCCGACAACATATCAGGCTTGGCAAAGGGCTGTTAACATCCGATATCGTGGTTGGCGTGAACCTATTGCTGGTGCAGCTTTTCAAGCAGGCGAGCAGCGAGAGCCGGTCTGATGGCTGGCTTCCAGTCCCTTTCCTGTTTCGCCATGGAAGTATTCGTAAAACAGCACGAGGTCCTTCCCGTGAGGATCTTTTTGAAACCGAGCATCGTCGCCGTGACACGGACGCCGACCTGTCTTGTCGCGAAGAAACAACTTCACCTGACGACGCATCAGTTCCTTAATGACTTCGCCAAGATTCATCATGATTCCGGAACCTGTGGGACATTCCACCTGCAGCGAGTCGCCGTAAAAACGATGATATCGTTCCAGCGTTTCGATCAGCAGATAGTTCACCGGAAACCATACCGGTCCCCGCCAGTTGGAATTACCACCAAACATCCACAAAGCGGATTCGCCGGGAACATACGACACACGATATTCCTGCCCGTTGGCATGTAACACCAACGGTTGTTCTTTATGAGATTTTAGACAGCGAGCGAATCCCGTACGGCGACAGAAATTCATTCTCATCCAGAACATACGGAAGAATTCTCATTAGGCGTTCGCGTGACGGAATGGCCAGTAAACGAGATCCGCCGGGAGCGTCGCCTTCTTCGCAGTTGCGTTCCATACAGGTAACGTTTTCCAACTGGTCTTTTCGGTTCTTAACAAACCAGTTCATTCGTTTTTTGAAACCGTCCAGACGCTCCAATACACTGTCGTCAATCATTGTGACGGTAAACAGCGGAATGATGCCCACCATGGAACGTACTTTCAAAGGTATGGCATTTCCTCGGTCGTACAGGTGGTCATAATAGAACCCGTCTTCCTCGTTCCACAAGCCATTCGTTCCGACCGAATTCATCGCATCAGCAATTTCGATGTAGTGTTCAAAAAACTTGCCGGCCATATCGGCATACGCCGAATTCTCAGCGGCAAGTTCCAGAGCTATCGTCAGCATTGAAGAACAGAAGAAACCCATCCATGCGGACCCATCGGACTGATGCAGATGTCCGCCTGGTGGCAACGGCTTCGATCGATCGAAGACCCCGATGTTGTCGAGCCCCCGGAAGCCCTCGGAAAACGCATGTTTACCAAGCACGTCTTTGCGGTTGACCCGCCAGGTGAAGTTCAGCAGAAGCTTCTGAAAAGTCCGGGCAAGAAATCGGCGATCACGTTTTCCCTCGGCTTCGGCCGTTCGTTTGTAAACGTGCCAGCAGGCCCACGCATGAACGGGCGGATTGACGTCGCTGAAATTCCATTCATAAGCCGGTCTCTGCCCGTTTGGATGCATGTACCATTCGCGCAAAACAGAATCAATTGCTCTTTGGCATATTCCGTATCCACATGCCCAAATGGAATTATGTGAAATGCAAAATCCCATGCGGAGTACCACGGGTACTCCCACTTATCAGGCATTAAAACAATGTCGCGGTTATACAAATAAGGCCAGGCGCCGTCGCGAATTTATTTTCAATGAGCGGGCGGAGCCGGCATGTTGGCATCGCCCTTTAGCCAATCGTAAACGGAATAGTTGTAGAACTGCTTCGTCCACATTAAACCGCCGTAGGCCTGACGCATCGTCTGACGAGCGGCTTCTGCTAGCGTCGCGTGGATCTTCTGAGCGTAAAAAGCATCTGCTTCAGCAATGCGCTGCCCCATGCTGAAGTTAAACGAATCTCCAAAAATCTGCGCTGCAGGTTCGTCGACTGCCCACAGGCGAATCCGCAGGACGACTTCTTCGCCAGCGTTGATTCGAGTTGCATAACGAGCTGCAACCTTAGTCCTAACTCTGGCTGTATTGACCGCTCGCTTCTTCTTGTTCACAACATATTCGTGAAACGTATCCTTCGAATACTTACTTACCAAAGATGCGTCAGGCATATACTTTGGCTGAGAATCGTTGTCCGTGAATAACCACTCAGGTTGAGCACCACAGGTCGATTTGTCTGCGGCGAATAAGAACGAACCCAACGTTTCGTGATTTGCCGCGACGTGTCCATTCTTGTCGACCGACATGGTTGGCTTCGGGCCGCAACCTTCGTGCTGACAGCCCCAGGTCCACGTGTTGCGAAACCACAGTGTCGGCAGAATGTGAATCGGAGCAGCCTTCGGGCCACGTTTGGAAATGGTAATTCTGACAAGAATATTGTTCGGCGATTCCTTCGCATATTCTGCTCGAACGTCAAAATATTCGCTGTTATCAAACACGCCTGTGTCAGCAAGTTCGTACTCAGGACGATCCTGGCCACGGTTGCGGTTTTCCAATGACAGTTGTTCGTATGGAAACAACTGCTGTGGGTATTTGTACAGGGCTTTCATGTAAGTGTGCGCCGGTGTGGAATCTTCGTAGAAGTAGAATTCCTTCACGTCTTCGCCGTGGTTGCCATCCGGGCCACCCACACCGTACAGTCGCTCTTTATAGGATTGGGTCTTTGCCATTCCAGACGGCTAATGCGAAACACAGCCGACACTGACGATCAGAAATCTCCAGCAATCCATCTTCCCCCCAGCGGTAAGCTCGGCCGCGAGCATCATCGTGTTTGAAGTAATCCCATGGCTGGCCGTTATTAAAATAATCTTCACGAACAGTGCCCCATTGTCGTTCCGACAGATACGGACCCCAGCGTTTCCAGTTTTCACCAGGCTCTCGGCGAGCTTCACGTTCGAGTCTAAGGCCTTCAGTGTTGCTTAAATAATCTAGCGACATGACTTCAACAGATCCGGCAAAAGCAGCAGAATGAAGTATCGGCGATAGGTCACGAGCTTGCCGACTCTCAAGTCAATGCGATCGGTGAATGAGGAATTTCCGTGAATCTCGTTTGCCGGATTCCCTACAGAATTCCACACGTGGAATCAGCGTCATTCAGTCCCCGGAATAACCAGAATCCGAGGATTCCTAATCGACAATCGTGGTTTCGGACCCCTGAGATCCGTTGCGATTCCCAACGGACCGGCCGGCAGGTCCGGGATATTTGCCCGAGAAACCATTACGCCATTGATTCGCACAACTACTGCTGGACCGTCGACTAACAATTCCACCAGATTGCTTTGATCTGAATACACCACCGGCTGCGTCGTCTTGGTGGGATCATTCAACAGACCACTCGACTTGAGTGCCTGAATCTGCCCGGGACCGGAGGCATCAAGTGTCAGGCGATACGCGTCAAAGTTGTCTGTTGTTGTTCCGGTCACACCAAACAGCAATTGCACAGAATTGGATCCGTTCTCAACCTCAAACCGAAACACATATCGCTCTGCTGGAATTGATCGATCCACAATGGCCAGCAATGTGGGCTGCGTTTCTGATTCCAGGCGAACACGGCTGGAATCAACGATCCAAAGATCTCGTCCATTGCCGTCCAGCAAAGTGATCTGTTCGCCTGGTGACAGCTGCACAAAAGCAAAAGACGATGACTGCGCGAACAACTTCTGAAACTGCCAGCGGTCAATCAGCCGAGTCAGTTCGTTCACCTTGAGATCATCGATTAGGCTGTCGGAAACCTGAGCAAGTTCCGCAGCGATTTTTTCCGCAGCAGCAACATCCGCAGGGAACTGCGATGCAGTTCCCTGAACGCTACGCCCCAATAGCGTGCTTACGGTGTGGAGCAGATCTGTCGTAAATTGAAATTGTTTTTTCGCTGCGGAAACTTTGGACAAGCGCAAACAGTGCTCCACAACCTGATCCTGTTGACGCTGATTCAGCCCGGTTTTTCTGAATCCATCAATCACTTTCGCGGCGGCTTTTAATTCATCTACGCCATATTTTGCAGCTCGAATGCGACCGATGTCCAGCAACACATCAGTTGCTCGAGCCTTCGCCGCAATATCCAATTCAATCAGTTGCAGCAAAGCCGCGTCGGCCGCGCTGGGACTGGAATCAATGCACTGTTCCAGCAACCGACTTGCTAAAGCCGCTTTTTCCGTTGTCGTTCTTGCCTGAGCAATCGACTTGCCAAAGGTTTCCTTTAGCTGTTCAAGCGCCGCGGCGATTTGGTTCTCAGGCGGCATGCTGGATAATGGCTGGGCGGGACTGGAAGCGACATCCACTTCCAGAAACGCAACACCCTCAAGCTTGCGATCTCGCCGCGCCTGCACAGCGTCCAGCTTTGCCACAAGCGGGATCTTTACAATGCCGGAAACGTCCGCAGGAACGTCCCATGTCAGTTCAGAACTAACGGGATCAATAACAACACCCGCCGGAGCATTCGGCCCCGGACTGATGACGCGAGAAACCGAGCCACGCGGTCCGCGAGTAAGTCGGGATGGTGGCAGAACAAACCGAAACATCTTTCCCGCCACAGCTTTCTGAGCCGGAAGTGGAGGCAGCACATGGTCAATCTGAGTTGGGATCACCAGGAAATTCAGGCTGGCGGACTTCTTTAGATCCGGCGATTTCGCGTCCTGCACTGAAACGTTAACGGTGTGACGTCCTATTTCCAAAACAGTGGGTGTCCAGGAGATCATTCCGGATTTCCGGTCGATCGTCATTCCCGGCGGAAACCGATCGTCCAGGTCATAACGCAGGTCGAACAATTCTGCATCGAGCAGGTTCACGGCAACCGAAAGGTTCAACGCTTCTCCCGGCGGCACATCCATTGATTCGATTCCGGGAAAGCGAATCGATCCAAAGCCCTTGACCACATTAAGCGACATCACTGATTCAGTGAGCGTTTTTTTTTCACCCCCGATGTCATACACAACCATCACTCGCACTGTATACGTCGTCAAAGTCTGTTCATCCGGAACCTGCCACGAAAGCCTCCCGGTGGCTCCGTCAATCTGCATTGCCACGGGGGCCGAGTTGCCTAATTCATAGTGTACACTTTTGCCTCCTTCAGACACTTCTGATACCACGTGGTGAGTCCAAAGCTGCCCCGTCGTAGCATCGCCGAGCTCTGAGGGTTTGATGGACACGATTGGCAAATCTTCAGCAACAGACTGTTTTGCGACCGGTTGAACCACGGCCTGGTCATTGCGATTGCTTGAGGCCACAACCGCCAGAACCGCAATTACAATCGCCGTTATTCCCATGACAACAAATGAAGTCTTCTGCCCGCGACGACTGCTGGTTACGTAGTCTCGACCGCGGAGACTCGGCGATGAATGGTCGATTTCCAACAACGGAACAGTCGCCACGGCCGGACTGTCACCGGGATCGGTCGCCAGCATCAAGTCAACAACGCTACCGTCCTGAACTTCTCTTAAGAACTGCTGATACGTTCCATCCGTTTCGTCGATTTCGTTTGGATTAAAATCATCTACATCAACAGGGATTTGGCTGTTGCCTTTTCGAGCCGCAACTTTTAATGCAGACTTGGTGAGCGGTTCGCTGAATTCCGCCAATACAGCCGCCACTTCCGATGGAATTTGATAACGAGCGTCTGGATTGCGTGCTGTCATCTTAGAAACGACAGCGGCCACATCCTGAGGGATATCGTCGCATACCGTTCGCACAGACGGAGCGTCTCGCTGCAATCGCTGACTAAGCACCTGAAGCGGATTCGAACCGATAAAAGGCACACTGCCGGATAGCAGCCGAAACAGCGTGCAGCCCAGGCTGTAAACGTCACTGCGAATGTCAACATGAGTTGTATCCCAGCCCTGCTCAGGCGACATATAGTCGGGCGTTCCCATCACCTGTCCGGCTCGAGTTACCGTTTTTTCGTCGGCATCATCGGCCATTAGCAACACCAGCCCCATGTCCATGAGCTTAACGATGCCTTCATCAAATTCCGTCCAGTGCACCATCATGTTGCCGGGTTTGATGTCGCGATGAACCATTTGATGTTCATGCGCATGCTGCAGCCCCACCGCTACCTGCCGAACAATCTCGCACGCCAGCCCCACAGGCAGCCGCCCCAGCCTGTTGGCGATACGATCCACCTGATCGCCGTTGACGTATTCCATGACCATGAAGTCGGTCTTGCCAACGCGTCCCGCATCCAATGATTTCACAATGTGACGACTGTTGAGTTTCGCGTTTGCTCGTATTTCACGTCGAAATCGGGACACAAGTGCCTGATTGCCTGCCAGCTTCTTGGCCATTACCTTCACAGCAACAACGTCTTTTGTTCGCGAATTCAGGCCTCGAAATACATGTCCCATGCCTCCGCGACCAATAGGGTCCAACAGCCGGTAATGATCCAGCAAAAATCCCGTTTGCCCCTTCAACAACTGTTTGGCCTGCCAGACTGTGAGGTGCTTTTGACCAACCAGAGTGTTCGCCAATCCCTCGGTGGTCAGCTTGTTACCGACAAGCTGTTTCCTGAGCAGTTGCATCTGCGCAACAGTCAACAACTGGCTTTTTTCCAGGTTGCTGACGAATTCAGAAAGACTTGGATCGGTCATTTCCTGCAGGCGTTTCCAGAGCTGGCCAGACTGCGTTGCGGGCTCTAACTGACGACGACGAAATGCCCGTAAACTCACGGTGAATCATACGATTTCACCGGCGTACAGGGTATCGACGTTTGACCTACCCGGCCAGAAGGACACGAAAACAGCATCAGGAAATTGTGGAAACCCGCAGGTTGCCCCAATTGCCGCACGGAAATTCGGAAGCCATAGACGCCAGTCTGCGGAAACTCACATAGAACGAAACTTATCACTCAATATCAGAGTTTCGGCGTTAGCATCGCATTCAGGCAGCGACCGAGTTCTTGTCGGTTGGGGACATCAGAAGCTCAGGCGCCGGATATCCAAAACGCTCAAATGCCGGCTGCAATTCATTGTAAGCCCGGCGAACCATGGCTGGATCATCGTTGAATTGGTTTTTCTGATAACGCCGCAACAAAGACAATTCCGGCAACAACGCTTCCTTCAACTTTGCAGCACCTTCCAGCCCGAGGGACGCATAGGCGTTGCCAAGTTCTTCCAGCGGATCGACCTCCAGATTTTCGAAGCAGATTTCGTGAAGGTTACCTTCCGGAATCAAATGTCGATCTTGTTCGTAGCGTTCAAATGCAAACTGGTAAGTGCCAATAATCTCGTCTTCAACATTTCTGAAGACCGGTTTCCCCAGCGTGTTCTCTTCAATCATCCGCCGACGCAGATGACAGCCCGATCGGAAAACGTGGTACGGATTTCGATGGATATAAAGGAACTTGGCGTCTGGAAACAACTCCAGCAATGTACGCACATGGAAGGTATGAAAAGGCGACTTCAATATGATGCGTTTCTGTGACTTGTAAGTCATCTTTTTCAGCAAATGCATCAGACAGGATTTGTATCGTTCCAGATCGACAGAGGCCAGACTCTCGAAGTCCAGGTCTCTCCAGAATCTTTGCACATCGTGCGGCCTTGATAGAAACATATAAGGCGACACCTGACTCATGATCGCCGTAGCAATGTCGTCTTCCTGAGGCGCGTCCCACGACACCTTCATGTTGTCCATCGGGCGAGCTCTCGGCACAAACGCACCCGTCAGTTTTTTGGCAACAGTTTCTGTCAACAGAAAGTGCCATGGAAACAAAGCCTGGTACAGCCCCAAATGACCGAACTGCGGATCGCGACTCAACAGATTCTGCAACAACGTCGTTCCGCTGCGCCAGAATCCCAGCACAATCAACGGAGGTTCAGTCAATTCCGTCGCAGCAACCGCCCGGCCGTAAATCAGCGACTCCAAGGCGCCCATGCTCGAATTGTATGCGGCCGTAAACGGAAGCGGCAAAAGCTTGTGAAGGCGACTCCAGTGAATCGATGGCCGCGATTGCAGCAGTCGCCACAATCCCGAAATATTCATCCCGTTCCACATGGTAAGCCCGCCCTGAGATCGAGCGACGGGCCGCCGCTGCTGTTTGTCTGCTGTCATGCGTGAAGTCTCTCGGCGAATTTTGCCGCTACCATCCCACGTGCTGCATGAATGTGCGCACTCCAATGCGGGTGTGTTAGATTGATTCGGACTGTCTTGTTTGTCATCGGCACTGGCCACCGTAAGCTGATATCTCACTGCGCTAGCCCGCATATCTCCACATTCATGATTGGACCTATCTCGATTTTAATGCCATTCGGCCAATGCTGCGAACTTTGAGTCTTGTGGCCGAAGAATAAACAAGCCATTGTCGCCGTTTACAACCTGAGCGCTGAAATTTTCCTGCACCGGGCTTGTGCAGGAAAATACATTCCACCAACACAGATCTTCGCCCCGCCTGAAATTCCGCCAGCTTCCCTCGTAACACAGAATCAGAAACAGTTAACCGACATGACAACTCCACTCGAAGTCAAATCGACAACCGAGGAAATTCGACAGCGCTTTGACAACGATGTTGAACGGTTTTCCAAACTGGAAACCGGACAATCCGCAACAATTGACGCTCCGCTGGCGATGCAGTTGATCACAAATGCAGCTGTCTCCTCTACAAAGCCCATTCGCCGAGTACTCGACATTGGCTGCGGAGCCGGTAACAACACAATCATGCTTCGTCAGATTTCAGGCAGTGCTTTCGACGTAGATCTGCTGGATCTAAGCGTGCCGATGCTGAATCGCGCTACCGAACGAGTTGCCGCAGTCAACAGTGGAACCGTGTCCACAATCAATGCTGACTTCCGAGATGCCGCACTCATCGCTGGTGCTTACGACGTTATTTTGGCTGCCGCCGTGCTGCATCATCTTCGTGACGATAACGACTGGCTGAACGCCTTTCAGAAGATCTACAACTTACTGGCACCGGGCGGCAGCGTCTGGATTACAGACCTTGTGTCTCACGAAACGGCTGACGTGCATGCCATGATGTGGGCCCGGTACGGAGACTACCTGACGTCACTCGGTGGTGAAGACTACACGCAGAAAGTCTTCGATTACATTGACAAAGAAGACTCGCCGCGACCAGTCACCTATCAGCTGGACCTGCTGCGACAGGTCGGTTTCAAACACGTCGAACTGCTGCACAAAAACTCCTGCTTTGCGGCGTTCGGAGCGATCAGGAAAACATAAACACAATAAATTCCGTTTTTGCATTCTGTTGCGAAAGCCACATCCCTACGCTCTGAAGCTGACGTCCGTATCAGCTAAGAACGGATTCAATCACGTCGCCATGCACATCGGTCAGGCGGAAGCGACGTCCCTGATAACGATATGTCAATTGCTTATGGTCGATACCCAGCAGGTGCATCAGAGTCGCATGCAGGTCATGGACAGAAACGGAATCTGCGGCAACGTTGTAACACAAATCGTCGGTCGCTCCGTACGTTGTTCCGGCCTTGATTCCCCCGCCGGCAAACCACATCGTAAAGCATCTTGGATGATGGTCGCGTCCGAAATTCGCCGACAGTCCTCCCTGACAATAATTTGTGCGGCCGAATTCGCCGCCCCAAATCACCAGCGTGTCTTCCAGCAGGCCACGCTGCTTCAGGTCCTTCACCAGCGCCGCAGACGCTTTATCAGTTTCTCGGCACTGTGCTGTGATGCCGCCTGGCAGTCCGCCGTGTTGATCCCAGCCCGGATGATACAACTGCACAAAGCGAACGCCTTTTTCGCAAAGCCGGCGTGCCAACAGACAGTTCGCCGCGAATGTTCCCGGAGTTTTTGCATCTTCGCCGTACATATCAAAGATGTGATCCGGTTCCGATGACAGGTCGGTAACCTCTGGAATGGATGTCTGCATGCGAAAGGCGAGTTCGTGTTGAGCGATCTCGGTTTCCACAACAGGATCCGGCATCACCGCAGTCTGCTGGCGATGTAACTGCAGCAACGCATCCAGCATACGCCGCTTGGCTTCACCGTTCAGTCCATTGGGGTTATTCACATACAGAACGGCTTCTTCTCCGGCCCGAAACTGAACACCCTGATGTCGCGACGGCAAAAACCCACTGCCCCAGAGCCTTGACACAAGCGGCTGGCCCCCCTTGTTTTTTGTAACCATCACCACAAACGCCGGCAGGTTGTCGTTTTCCGTTCCCAAACCATAGTCCAGCCAGGCCCCCATGCTAGGCCGACCGGGAAACTGGCTGCCGGTCTGCATAAAGGTGACGCCCGGTCCGTGGTTGATCGCCGGCGTATTCATCGACTTAATAAAGCACAGATCGTCCGCAATCTCCGATGTGTAAGGAAGAATTTCACTTAACCAAGCGCCACTTTCACCGTGCTGCTGAAATTGAAATGGCGAACCAACCAGCGGCAGAGTCGCCTGATTTCCGCTCATCGCCGTCAGACGCTGTCCTTTGCGAACTTCAGGAGGCAATTCCTGACCCTGCATTTTGTTAAGCAACGGCTTATAGTCATACAGATCCATCTGCGATGGCCCGCCGCTTTGGAACAAATAGATGACGCGTTTCGCCCTGGCCAACAGCGGACTTATCAAGCTTTGTTCAGCCATGGCGGCCGATTCGATCCCCGCCGCCGACCCCGACTTGCCGGTCAGCAGTTCTGCCAGAGCAATTCCGCCAAGCCCCATTCCAAAATTCTGCAGTACGCCGCGGCGGTCGAACTGAAGTGTATTGTCGAAGCCCGTGCAGCGGCGACTTGAATGCTGTGTACGGAAGATGTTCATAGGTGTCTTTCTATCGCCTGATCATGCATTCGTCGAACGCAAACAGCGCATTTGCCACAGTGGCCCACGCTGCCAGTCTGGCCGGACTGTTTGTTTCGCATTGGGTATCGCCCACGGAAAGATATTCCTGGGCAGCGGCGGTATCGCTGGAAAAATGCGATCGTTGATCTTCGTACAACTGCATCAATACAACTCGTTCCGGGTCGGTCGGCAACCGACTGGTCAGTAAGCGAAACATATCATTCAGAATGCTCTCATCGTTCTGCGGATATTGTTTTATCAGGCGGTTAGCAAGTACTCGAGAAGCCTCAACAAACTGAGGACCGTTCATTATAACCAAGGCCTGCAATGGCGACGCCGTCCGCTCTCTTTTTACTCGGCAAACGTCTCTTGTCGATGCATCTAACGCCATCATCACGGGCGCAGGTGCTGTACGTTTCCAGTATGTGTACAGACTGCGACGGTAAAGCCCGGCTCCCTTATCGGGCGTGGACGGTTTGAACGATGCCGCCAGTTCGTAAGGCCTGACCGGCGGCCCGCCAATCTGGGCCTCAAGTAAACCGCTGGTATGTAAGGCGTTGTCTCGCAGCATTTCGGCGGGCAGGCGAAAGACCGGAAACCGGGCCAGCCATATATTTGCTGGATCAAGTCGATACAGTTTTCCTGACGTACGACTACTTTGCTGATAAGTGGCAGACATCATAATCTGCTTCAGGCTGCGTTTGACGTTCCAGCCGTTGTCCTTGAAGTCCGCTGCCAGCCAATCCAGCAGACGCGGATGCGAGGGAACCATTCCCTGGCTGCCAAAGTCTTCCGGAGTTCGCACCAGGCCATGTCCAAAGAGCATCTGCCACATACGATTCAGGGCAACACGAGCGGTGAGGGGATGATTGTCCGCCGTTAGCCATTTCGCCAGCCCCAGTCGATTTTTAGCTGCTGACGATTCCATCGCTGGCAACACGGCCGGCACTTCGGCAAAAACTTCGGCGGCTGGAGCATTGTAGGCACCTCGAGCAAGCACCCACCCTTTTCGTGGAAGGGCCCGTTCCTGCATGACCATGATTTCCTGCAGAGAATCCTGTTTCCGGCACAGCAATTCGCGCACCTTCTGCAGATCATCCAGACGATTTTTGTATTCCGGGTCCAGCGTCAGCGCGGCGTAATCAATCAGCTGACTGTTCTGTTCCGGTGTTCGTGATTCAGATGGTGTGTTGAGGGCGTTTTTTAAGCTGGTGCCATCGAAAATCTGCCTCACTTCCAAAGCTGTGAGTTGCCGATTGAAGACTCTAAAGTCGTCGATCTGCCCGCCGGCGAAGCCAATGTCACGAAATCGTTCGCCAATTGTGATGTTATCTCCGCCACCGCCCGTAATGTTTTTGTAAAGATTGTCTCGAACGACTTCAGTTGCCAGAGCTTCACCGTTAACGAGTAACTGCAAACCTGCCGCACGGCTGGATCCATCGTAGGTCACCGTGACGTGAATCCATTCATTGAGTGGAATGGCAGCCACCGACCGAATTCCAATTGCGTTGCCAGGCCAGAAGTGAATCAAAGCCGTGCTGAGCTGTCCGTCTTCAATCAGTAATTCGTAACCGCGGCTACCTGCATCGGTCCACGCTCGCGATCGATGAAAGACAACGCAACGCTCAAAGGCCTTTGAAGTTTTCATCCATGTGGAAATTGTAAACGGCTGCCACCTTGGAAAATTGCCAACCTTTACATCAATCCCGTGGTCCCCGGTCAAACTCACCGCTTTGCTGCCACGGGCGTCAACCTGCGTGTTGCCGCCGACGTTGTCTGATTCAAAATCCAGAAACGCGATCTCACCCGACACCAACTTTGCCGGGTCAGCCAAACGATCAGCAGTTTTAGTAAACAGATGTTCCATGACCTGCTCACCTCGATCGATGCCGTGGATCTCATTCAACAGCTGGCGAACGACAGCGGCTGACATATCGACGGATTGCTGAGCATCAGCCAATTCACTGGCCTGCTGATCAGTCGGAAGTCGCAGAGTCGGAGTTGGTACAGAATTGGTGAAGTAAGAATACAGTCCTGATTCGTCAATATTATTGAAGAAAGAATAAAACTGATAGTACTCGCGCTGCGACAGTGGGTCGTATTTATGATCGTGGCAACGACAACATTCCATGGTGAGTCCCATGAATGCGGTGGCCGTTGTTTGAGCTCGATCGGCCACATACTCAACGCGAAACTCTTCCGGAACACTGCCGCCTTCGACCTTCTGAGGATGCAGGCGATTAAACGTCGTCGCCAGAATCTGATCCTTTGTGGCCTGTGGCAACAGGTCGCCAGCAAGCTGTTCGACAATGAACTCGTTGTACGGCTTGTTGTCGTTAAATGCATTCACAACCCAGTCTCGCCAAGGCCAGACAAAGCGATCGCGATCCACCTGGTAACCATAGGTGTCGCTATAACGAGCGATGTCCAGCCAGTCAGACGCCATGCGTTCGCCAAAATGAGTCGACGCCAGCAGTCGGTCAATAACAAGTTCGAAAGCATTCGCCCGCACATCAGCAGCAAACTCATCGATCTCATTCAGAGTCGGCGGAAGGCCGGTTACATCAAAGGTTGCTCGACGAATCAGTCGTTCTTTTGTGGACGGTTCGTTTTGTGAAAGACCTTTCACTTCCTGACGCGCCGCAATAAACCGATCAATTTCATTGCGACACCATTCAATATTTTTTACTGCAGGCAGATCCGGACTCGCGATTGGTTCAAATGCCCAATGTCCCTTCCATTCGGCTCCTTCAGATACCCAACGACTTAGCAAAGCTTTTTCTGCAGCGTTCAGCGACAGGCCGGAATCGGGTGGAGGCATTTGTAGGTCTACGTCGGCAGACATAATTCGAGCAACCAACTCGCTGGCTTCTGGCTTCCCCGAAACCACAGCGTGCAGAGTACTGTCAGATGCCAGCGGAGCAGTAATACCTGCTTGAATATCCAACCTTAGATCAGCCTGCCGCGTTTCTGCGTCGGGCCCGTGACACAGAAAACAACGATCTGAAAGCAGAGGCTTAATTTCTGTCGCAAAGTCAACGCGAAGCTCATCACCACACGCGGTAACGGACAGAAAAACCAGTGCCAAAAAACAGTGAGGAATAGATCGAGGCATAAAGCGGAGGCTGCTTTTCGTAGGAAGGCGGGGTCACTAAATAATACCCGCCACCAAAACAAAAAGCACGTGAAAGCCCAACAACGGCGCGTTACGCCGGTAGCTTACGGTTCGTTAACATATTTGCTAAACGGCTTCGGCCCTGCACATTGCGTCAAAGGCTTTTCGCCACGTCTGCGGGTGCGGGTGCGGGTGCGGACGAAATTCGTTTCCGGGTGGATCCGGCGAGCACGCCGGCTCACCTTCGTCCCGTCTCTGACAACAGATTGGAACTGCAACTAGCGAATACTCGCTGGCGGTTACTCGCTGGCGGTTACTCGCTGGCGGTTTCAGGTTTTCGAGTCAGTTGCAGTTTGATGTAGTCGCTGGCGGCAGTTATCTGGCGGTCGTCAAAAGCTGTCTTTGATTCGTCGTCCGCATCCTGCTGCTTTTCTGTATGAGCACGAACCACGTCGCGTTCGTTTCGGTCCGCATCCCATGCGGACCAGTCAGCATTTGAATAGGGAATCAGATAGCCTTCGTCCGGAATCACGCCCCACTCTTCCGTTGGTTTCATCCGCGGAAAACGATGAATATTTACTCCACTGGGGCGATGATAACTTGCCGTTGTCAACTTCAGCGCGCTTTCGCCGTCTTCCATTCGAATCACATTCTGCACGCTGCCTTTGCCCCACGTTCGTTCGCCAATGACGATTGCTCGTTTGTTGTCCTGCAGGCAGGCGCTCAGAACTTCACTGGCAGAAGCGCTGAAGCCATTCACAAGAATTGCCATCGGCACGTTGGGATACGTGCCGGATTTTCTGGCGTCCCATGATCGTTCGGGAACATTGCGACCTCGAACACTGACAATCGTACCGTTCTCCAGAAACATATCAGAAATTTCGATCGCCGATTCCAGCAGGCCACCCGGGTTGAACCTGAGATCCAGAATCAAGCCCTGAACGTTATGAGCAGCAAGCTGATCCATCGCGGCTTTCATTTCTTCGGTCGTGTAGCGACTGAAATGAGTCATGCGAATGTAACCAATGTTCGGATCCGATTGCAGCATATAGTCCCACTGATCTTTGTCGTCATAGCGTTCTCCACGAACGGTTGGTGCTTTGATCAGTTCGCGCACAATCTCCAGTTGTGTCGGGCCGGTTTCTTCACCAGCATGCTGAACGACGAGCTTTACCGGACGTCCCACAGGCCCCTGCAGTTTCTGTATGGCGTCGCTTAATGAATACCCCTCGGTTGGTTCACCTTCGACCTCAACAATCGCATCGCCAGCCCGAATCCCAGCTCGATAAGCCGGCGTACCAGGCAATGGACTAACCACAATCAGTCGGCCGCCGCGCACATTAACTGTGATTCCAATGCCTCCAAACTCCTGTTCTACCATTTGATTAAAGCGGCCAACTTCGCGTGGAGGAATGAAGTTGGAATACTGATCCAGATCCGCCAGCATTCCGCGAATCGCCGATTCCATCAGTTGGCGGCGATCCACTTCCTTCACATAATTGGATTCTATTTGTTGAAAGGTCTCAACAAACAGCTTCATAAGTTCATACTGGTCGCGATCCTTGTCGGCATCATCCGCAGCGGCATCATCCGCAGCGGCATCATCCGCAGCGGCGATAGAAAACGACGAAGCCTGAAGGAATGTAAGAAGGCTAAGTAGACAGCAAATGAAATTTGCACGCATGTTTGGCTCCGAGGATAGTATTCGACGGCGAGTACCGCATACGATATCGCAAAGGGGTGGCAAAGGTCGAGGGCTGCCCGTTAACTCGGAAGAAATACAACAGCCTTCAGGACACTATAGGAATGACAAGCTCTGTGGCATGGATGAATGGGCAACTTCTGCCTTTTTCTGAAATGGCACTTCCCGTCTGGGACCTCGGCGTTGTCGCCGGAGCCAGTATCACGGAAATGGCACGAACATTCGGCCATCGTGCTTTTCGACTGGCGGAACATGTTGACCGATTGCTGACATCCTGCCGAGCTCTGAAGTTTCATTCGCCATATACGGCAAATCAATTGATTGCCGCAGCTGAAGAGGTTGTCACCGCAAACATAACGCTAATTTCCGGCAGTGATGACTTGGGGATTGTCGTCTTCATAACGGCCGGCGCCAACCGCACGTATCTGGGCGGCGGTGAACTGCCGGGGCCGACGGTCGGTGTTCACACTTTTCGGCTGCCGTTTGAAATCTGGAAGGCATCGGCAGAGCGGGGACTTAGGCTGGTCATTCCGGATCGCACTCAGATTTCGTCGAACAGTCTTCCCGTAACACATAAGACAAGAAATCGACTGCACTGGTGGCTGGCCGACCAGGAATCTCACGAAAAAATGCCGGGAGCCCGGGCGCTACTGCTGGACAATTTCGGCCTCATTACAGAAACGAGTACAGCCTGCTTCTACGGAGTCGTCGATGGCCGCATAGTGACCCCCAAAAACAACGTTTTGGAAAGTATGAGCCGCAAACTTGTGGAACAAGCGGCCGCTGCCTGCGAAATTCCATTTGCGATCAGAGACATCGGGCCTAACGAAATTCCCGGTATGACAGAAGCGTTTGTGTCGTCGACTCCGGTCGGCGTTTTGCCAATCCGCTCAATCGATCAACACGAATTCCGGGTTAGCCACGCCGGTTCTCTGGTGCCGCGTCTCGCAGAATACTGGCTTCAACAAACCGGTGTCCATCCTCTAAGACAAATCATCAATCATTCGTGAATCTGATCGCTGCATCCCGCAGCCCAAGTGTAGAGCAGAGAAGTCGACGGTGTGCGTCCGATCGCATTGGAGATGGAATTCAGCTTCGTTTGCAGTCTAGCCGTTCGACAGAATCAGTCGTAATCACACGGCCCAATAACGAAATGACAAACACAGACCGCATGTTACGCATGCGAGTCCCGCACCACCAGAAAATGGTGGCCCGAAACCAGTTTCAGGCTTTCGGCAATGTTAATGATTGCCGAAAACGTTTTACGCTATTGGTCAACAATTGGGTGAACGCAGGGCTTCAGTCGCCGCCGAAACAGGCAACGGAGGTAAGGCTTCCTCCATAACGCCCCGCACTTGTGGAAACAGAATCAAACACTCAATGACCATCCACGCCTGCAGGGCCAGAATGATTATTCCGAATCCGCTCAGCAGATAATCGGGAGTATCGCTGTTGATCCAGCCACCCTTGTGAAACATGTTCCAGCACAAGGCATAGGCGGGAACGATGGACATCATGATGGCCGGAATCATCGCAAACCAGATGCTTTTGCCGCGGCGGGCCAGAAAGAAAATCAACACCATAAAGGCAAGCCCCGCCAGTAGTTGATTTGTTGCACCAAATAGCGGCCACAAAATTAGTCCGCCCTTACCGTACTCGCCGCTTGCGTTGGGAATCATGGCCACAATCGTGCCCAGACACACCGCCAGCAAAGTTGCTCCGTACTTATTTTCCAGCGGCTTTATCTTTAAAGAACCCCCCAGTTCCTGAATCACATAACGCTGCAATCGAGTGGCGGTGTCCAGGGTTGTCGCCGCAAAGCAGGCCACAAGGACAGCAATAATTCCGATGGAAAGCCGCAGTGGAACTCCCAGGGCACTCACAAAATTGGCTCCACCTTCCACAAACGCCCCCACGGTTTGAGGCAATTTGAAGCTGGCCCAACCATCGGCCACTGAATATCGAGAACGCCAAGCGGCTTCGCCAACAATCGGCAATCCTGTCGCCGTATCGATGATTGGAACAAGCGTTCCGGTAACAGCATCCTTTTCGAAACGCCCCATGCCCACACCAGCGCAACACGCCAGAATCACAAGCACTGCCAACGCGCCTTCCATTAACATCGATCCGTAGCCGACAAATTGAGCATCGTTCTCGTTGTCGATCTGCTTGCTGCTGGTACCACTGCTCACCAGGCAATGAAATCCGCTGCACGCTCCGCAGGCAATTGTGATAAACAGAAACGGCATGATAGGTGGAGCATCTGTTGGAATGTTAGCGGCATCCACAATTGCTGGAGTGCTTGCCGCCAGATCTGCCTTTCCGCTAAGACCAGCCACACCCAGCCCGACAATAAGCAGCACCAACGCAACAACCAACTGATGGCTGTTAATATAGTCACGAGGCTGCAGCAGTAACCAAACGGGCAGCACCGACGCAAAGAAGCAATAAACCATCAGCAACGCCGTCCAGGTAACCACTGCTGAATCAAAAATTAACAGCGAAGGCGGAAGCGTTAGTTGCAGGTGATAGACGCCCAGATAAACAGAACCGTAAAGAATCAGCAAAGCAATCAGAGACGGCCCCAACAGCGAGAAGCCGGGATTGCGATGTACATAAATACCGATCATGATCGCTAACGGCATAGCAATCCAGACTGACAGCACAGATTCAGGATACAGCGAAAAAATGATGGCGATGACGAGTCCAAAAATGGCGAGCACAATCGTCAGCGCAAAAAACAACACAAACAGGAACAACATTCGAACGCGAGGATTGATCAGCCGCCCGGCAACTTCGCCAATTGTCTGGCCCCGACTTCGCAGTGAAACAAACAACGCTCCGAAGTCGTGAACTGCACCGACAAAGATTGATCCCAGCACGACCCACAAAACTGCTGGCAGCCATCCCCAGAAAACCGCAATGGCTGGTCCCACAATAGGACCCGTTCCGGCAATGCTCGTGAAGTGATGCCCAAACAGAACCTGACGCTTTGTCGGCACAAAGTCCACGTCGTCACGAAGTTCATGAGCTGGCACAATGGCCGTCGAATCGATCTGAAAGATCTTCTTCGACAACCAGGTGCCGTAGGTGTTGTACGCAACAATGAAGGCGATAAAGGAAAAAACCGCGACTAATAGCGTGAGCATGGTGTCCTGTCTCAGACCGTTGTTGGATTACTGATTTTAAACGACTGCTGGTATTAGACGGGGAAACTACTGAAGAATTAGCCAACGCAGGAACATTCGATTCCCCAATGGCCCGTTTAGCAAGTCAACTAAGTCCGCACAAAAACACCAGCGGCACGGTGTCTTCTGGAAGTCGATTTTTTACAACCTTTTGCCAGACATGCTGAAAGTTAACTATTACCAAGCCGTGATTGCCAGCGGATAATACGGGTTGAACGCAATAAGAGGGTGAAGCTTTTTGTAGGACAAAAGACTACTCGGCTGATGTGATTTCGGCAATGCCTAAGGACTTCTTGTCGAACTGAATCATCAGATCACGGGCAAATCGTTTTTGCGGCATTTGGGTAAGAAAACGCACAACCGTCAAAATAGAAGAACTTGCCGCGTTTCACCGAGGTTCCGCCATAAACCTGCAGACAGCAGCATTTTTGATTTGGAAAATCGTCGAAGAATACGCTACCGAGTTACTTCGGTCACCGGCTGCCAATTGTAGCGGGATACCGATCATGAACGGTCGCGCCTGTTGTTATGGCATGTGACAAACTGATCTAGAAACGTCGGTGTGACGCCGAAGGAATACATGGAGGATATATTCAATGCTTGTACTCTCGCGACAACGCGATCAAACGATAATTATCGGTGATTCCATAAGGATCACTATTGTTGAGGTTCGCGGCGATAAAGTGCGAATCGGAATTGACGCTCCAAAGGACGTCACGGTACATCGTCAGGAAATCTACGATGCCATCAAACGGGAGATTGGCGGAACAGACGCTAAAGAAGCTTAGTCTACGTATGTCACCCGCAACGATAATCAGAAGGTCCGGCTTTTTAGCTGGACCTTTCTGTTTTGTAGCTTCGTAAATTGACCGGGTTGATCGTCTACCCTGCCCAAACAGGAAATGCGATACGGCTTCCGAGCCAAACACCGGTTGCGGCATCGCAGCCTTTTTCATTCAGTTAACGAACCAGCGTGCTACGGCCTCTACATCCGGCCCCCCGGGCTGACCTTCGCCTGGCTTGCCGTGTTCACTCTGTGTCTGAGGTTGACCGCTTGATTGCAAGCCGTTGGTGCCGTAACTTCCCAACGCGTTGTTCAGACGTTGCTGAACCAACCCAAGATCCAAGCTTGGATCGACTTTTAGAACTCGAACTGAAGACGAAGTTTCCGCCGCCTGGTCCAGTTCCTCAACAAGTTCTCCAAGAGTATCCATCAGTGAAGCTGTGGATGAGATAACCAGTGAGTTCGACACCGCATCAACACCAATCGAGAGTAGCCCCTTTAAACCCAGCCCTTTGAAGGTGAGTTTTTAGGTGTTTCTTCTGGCGAGTAGCTTTGCCGTGGCGACGTGTTGTCCGTTGCCGGAGTACTTGCGTTGGGGTTGCTGGCGTTTGGGTCCGCGTTTGCTTTTCTGGAATTTCGCCAG